>JAEDCX010000015.1 GCA_016293925.1 Lachnospiraceae bacterium
ACACTGTTTAATTTGAAATATTTATTCTTGTGCCTTTATTATTTACATTAGTATTGTTGTTAATAAATAAAAGTATGGCAGAAGAGACAAAGATTACCAAACGGGGGATGGCAACAGCCATCCCCCTCAGTCTGTCTTTTGACAGATCAGATATTCGTATGTAATCGGATTCATCCGGGCAGCGTCCATTCCACTAGAAGAAATTCACTGCTCTTCCTTCCTTCTTGCCGTATTTCTGGTAATGATTCCAGAGATTTTTCTTATTGTAGCCGAATGCTGCTTTGACATCCGGGTTGGCATCTGCGTAGAACACGTAATCAAAATTATTGTAGGTTCCTGTCGTATTCCCCACAACCTCCGTGAAACGGGCCGTTCTTCCCTCTGCCTTGCCGTATTCCTGATAATGCTTCCAGAGCAGGTCTTTATCATACCCGAATGCTGCTTTGACGTCAGGATAGCTGTCTGCATAGAAAACATGATCGAAGCCTGCCTGCGTCTCTACCGTTGTATACGTTGCGGCAGGCGTGGATGCACCGTTAAAGGATGCCTTCCGTCCCTCCAGCATACCGTACTGAATATAATGGTTAAACAGAGCCTGTCTGTCATAGCCGAAAGCTGCTTTCAGATCCGGATAGGTGTCCGCATACGCCACATAATCGAACGTATCGATGGATACTGACTGTACTGCCTTCTGAACCGGTGTTGCATCTGCCCCCACTACCGCAGAGATCTGCGCCACGATAAAATTATACAACGCAGGACTGATCCGGATGATTGCGTCTGGATCCACATAGATTACCCGGAACATCTCTGCCCAGGCTTCCGCACTGTTTCTGCATACGTTTGCTCTGGTCAGATTGTCGATCTTATACATCTCTTTGTAATAGGTAAAATACAGATCCTGCCACTCCTGGGAACCGCTGATGCCGTACCCGTTATTCCTGTAATATCCCGTACTGATGGCTGCATAATAATCGATCTGATGTCCGATCTCATGGATTACACTGGTTGCACTGTAGTTCTTGGTATTGTTGGCAAAATAAACCACATATCCGTTTTCCGCGATTTTGGAAATCTTGCCGCTAGAATACGCATATACCACCGGTGCATACGCAATGGCAAGCGCATCATTCCGAAACTCGTCTCCCCTTACGTATACCTTAATGCCTTTGTTCACCATAAAGTTTCTGACACTGGCCGGAATACAGTTGTTGTAATATGATACAACATCATTTAATTCCTGTTGACCCGGTGCGCCGTTGTGATATACATTCCCGGCCAGAACGTTGGTGTATGTACCGGTATCGAAATACACTGCCTGTGATGTAATGGTACCGCCAATCAGCATGAACACTGCCAGCAGGACTGCCATCCATTTGCGAATTCTTCCTCTCATCTGTTATACCCCCTTCTGAATACTGACAGAACACGTTATTTTATGTAGTTTTATAGTATCATTATACGTATTTCTTGTAAATCCCAAATTCCCCTGCGCAGAGCATTTTGTACAGACAGGCAGCCCCTTCGCGTGAACACTTTACCCGTGCTGCAAAGAGGCTGCCCCTGGAATCGTTATGTATTCCGGTTATCCGGATTATTTTTTGAAAAGACCACTGAGCATATCGCCAGCTTTGTCCAGAGAAATCTTGGATTTCACGGTATTCACCACGCTGTCTACCTGATCCTTGGGAAGATCAAGCCCCGTCAGATCCTTAATGGCTCCTGCCGGATTCTTCATAAACTTCTCCTGAAGATCCTTGTCACTTGTTACTTTTTTCACTACATCTTCGATTGTCTTCTTGATATCCATATCTGTTCTCCATTTCCGTACTGTGGTTTTCCTCTGCCCATTCTCCGGGCGGTTGTTTCATCATACCATATCGGTCATTTTGTGAGAATCTGTTAGAGCAATGGATCAAAAAAACAAATCTCTTCCCCGGCATGCCCAAGTTTCCTGTGCATCTGTCTGCCCGGATTCCGATCCTCACCTCAACGTGTATAGGAACTCGCACAATGCTGCGGATTCGGCGCCGTCCCGCCCTTCAAATGTGAATTCCAGAACCGGCTGCTCCTTGTGATTTACATAGGTATGTTGCGGATGGGCAAGCAGTTTGGCGGGAATGGGTACCAGCATATAATACAGTTCCCCGGTTCCGGTCTGTTTCCAGGCGTCTGGAATATCTGCGGAATTCAGCACCGCATCGAAGATTACGGCACCGCCGGCACGAATGACCAGCGTCTTGCCGTCATCTGCCTCGGATAACTGGAGCAGAAGATCCGTCCTGTTTGTATCCACAATCATGTTGTAGGAGAACCGTCCGCCTGCATTGGCACGTCTGTTCGTTTGTCCGGATGTGATGCCGACAGAACCGGTTCCATACTCTGTCATATTGTGAAGTGCATCATTTTCATACTGTCCGTAGCCGGGCTGAACAGTGTCAAGCTTGTCATTTTCCAGACGGTATGGAATGGATTCCTGATCCACCTGTGACGTATCTGTCATGCTGTCACAGAATGTAAAATATAACCCGTAACGCTGCTGATACTGTTTGTAATGGATCGTATATGTCAGGTTTGCATCGGTTCCGGTTAAACGGAAGGTCAGAATATCTGCTGTCGTATCCCGCACCATCTTATCCTGAATATTTCCGATGAATTCCTCTACCGTTCCGCTCTCCACCCGAATCCGTTCGGAACCGCCTGCCAGGTATTCTCTGCCGAAGAGACGGTTTGCGGGAATGGTAACATTGACACCGGTTGAGGACAGTTCCATGTCTTTCGTTCCCAGCAGTGCACACAGAACAACGGGACCGTATTTGAACGCATAGGTATTCCTGCCATCCGGAAGATTGTGCGCAGTGATCTTCATCGGAATCACCACGTCAATCCGGGCGTTGCTCACCGCTTTCCCGTCCAGTACGGCATATCCTCTCTGCACACCGTCCGCATTGACGATCGTATATGCATAGTCTGCCCCATTTACCTGAATCTTCATGTCGGAAGCGATCCATTCCGGAATGCGGAGCAGAAGGTTCCCCTTCAGTTCCCCTTCCAGCGTGAAGTTCACGCAGTCACTCTCCGGGATAGATGACACCTGTGTCAGAGTGATGTTTTTTTCCTTCCATGTCAGTATGGATGAGAAATACTGATCGACGATCAGGTTCTCGTCCTTATGATAGTAATAGCTCTCTCCCAGCTTGGTGAAGTTCTCCATACCGGAACCGATACAGCACCAGAATTTGTTGAATCGCTCACCATAAACTTTGAAATATCCGCTGGACATGGGCTGGAAGTAAGTTGTCATACCTGTTTCCGGGTTCTGAGAGGATAACACAGAGTTGATATAGGTGTTCTCGTACCAGTCAGCGTATTTCATATTCCCGGAGATCATGTACAGATATTTGGTCAGTTTCAGCATATTGTAGGAGTTACATGTCTCGCAGGTGCAGTTGGTCCGCTCTGCATCCAATACACCGTCTGCCCCGAAATGTTCCCACTCGCTGTTTCCGCCGGTAATATAGGAATGATTCTCCACCACCATATCCCAGAACCGTTCCGCATAGCGGCGGTAACGTTCCTCCCCGACTACCATATACCGTTTGATGGCACCGACAAACTTCGGGATGGTCGTGTTGGCATGATAATTGTTCAGGACGTTGTCCCCCACTTTGGCATTGGCAATCCTCTCGAACAATTCATCCTGATCGAAGGCATGCGCTGCGTCCAGATGTTCTTTTTTGCCGGTCATAAGATACAGATCGTAGAGGCAGTCATTCATGCCGCCGTACTCGATTCCGAGCACAATGCGATGGGTTTCCTCATCCCAGCCCATGGCCCGGCGATAGGTCCAGTCTGCCAGCGCGGATGCGATCTCCAACGAAAGAGCCGCCGTTTTCTGCATCTTCTCATCCTTCATGCCTGCCACTGCCAGAAGTCCTTCGAAGATTTTGTGCATCGTATACCAGGGAACCCATGCCTGTGTGATAATGTTTGTAAGGTTATGTTCCACATTGTCAAACTGAAGGTAAATATTCCCCGGATCCGGAATAATTGCACCGAAAATGAAACCGTTTCCAAGAGCATCCTGGCATTCCTTCAGCCCCAACACCAGAGTCTCCAGGATATTTCCCAATGCTTCCCGCTGTTCTGCCGTGCTGTTACCGCATTCATAAGCATGGGCACAGGCTGTCATATAATGCCCCAGAGTATGTCCGCCGATCAGCATGTTCTCCCAACATTCATACCGCGTGGCGCCCCGCATATCCACGCCCGCAGTCTCCCGGAAACCTGCCAGCAGTTTATCCGTATCGAATGCCGTCAGATAAAGTACTTCTTTCTCAAATGCATTCTCACAATAGTTGTCCGTAATGTTCACTTCCGATAAAGGAAAATCCTGTAATCCTGTCAGATCCATATTTCAACCTCCGTATCTGTCTGCATGTGATAATTATATTATAACGATCCTGTTACGCAAACGGAATTCCCAAAGGTTTGAATAGGTGTGAAAAAGTTAGATGACATCAGACATGTTCCGTGATATTCTATTCTCGGGAACACTGAAGAAAGGGGATAAATAATGGAGGTTATCGAATTTCATACCCACGAACAGTTTCAATATCACTGGTGTGGTTTATTCCTTCCACCCAATGAGGAGTGGATGCACATGGCAAGAGGACTGTCGGATTATGAGCTTATGGTCGTCACGGAGGGAACTCTCTACGTGGCAGATATCGATACGAAATATGAGGTAAAAGCCGGAGAGTATCTTCTGATGACTCCTACCGTGCTGCAGCATGGCTATCGACGGGGTGCATGCTCTTTTTACTGGATGCATTTCAATTACCACAACAATGCCAATGATCACCGGATACGCAACGAGAAGGAATTGCAATACTCTCCGGACACGCTCCTGCTGCCGCGTCAGGGGACACTGGCATCCCCGGACCGCATCATTATTCTCATGAAGCAGCTGCAGGATTCCGACCGCCGTTATCGTGAACCGAACCTGAACCGTTCACTGTGTACTGCCATTCTGTGCGAAACAGCCGTCCAGAGTACACTCTATCGGAATTACGGCAGTATGAATTCCGGACAGCAGATCTTCGAAGATATCGTCAATTACATTAACTGGCATATCAATGAACCGCTTCCCGTATACGAGGTTGCTGCGTATTTCGGGTACAATGAAAAGTATCTGACAACTTTTTTCCGAAACATGTCCGGCATTCCGTTGAAGCAGTACATTCTTCGCCGTAAAATGGAACATGCCACCGCAGCCCTGACCGAGACCAATCAGCCGGTGTCCCAGATTGCGTACAGCCTGGGATACAGTGATGTGCATAATTTCACCAATGCGTTTCATAAGATCGTCGGATTGTCTCCCACCGAATACCGTGCCGGTTACAACAAGCGGAATGTATTCCGGGTCTGACGGCAGATTGGCACTGCGGGTAAGATAGGATTATCCAATCCGGATCCGCTGCACAAACAGATCAATTACGTTTGCCGTGTTCGCCGCGGCGAGCTTCACAAATTCCGGATAGTCCATGTGAGACTGTTCATTGGCGGAATCCGAGATCGCGCGAATCACACAGAAGGGCGTCTGATTGACATAGCATACCTGCCCGATGGCAGCACCTTCCATCTCACATGCAATGCCGGAAAACTCCCGCACGATGAATTCTTTTCTGGAGGGATCCACTACGAACTGATCGCCGGATGCGATCGTTCCCACCAGTGCGTTCATGTGAAGTTCATGCACACACTCTGCAATCGTTTTCACAATCCGTTCATCACAGGGGATCTCCACAATATTGATGCCTGAAATCAAGCCTTTGGGATCACCCAGAGGGGACGTGTCCATATCGTGCTGTACCAGCTTATCCGCCACTGCAATATCCGCAATGTCCAGTTTGTCGGTCAGCGTTCCGGCAACACCCACATTCAGGATCATGTCAGGATGGTACATTAAGATCATGGTCTGTGCGCAGATGCCCGCAAACACCTTACCGATACCGCACACTGCCGTGACAAGCTCTTTCCCATGCATGGTTCCCAGATAAAAATGAATTCCGGAGCATTCCTGCTCTTCGCGAATCTCCATGTTCTCCCTGATGCGGTCCAGTTCCACGCGCATCGCACATATAATTCCGATCATATTGCTCCCGAGCCTTTCTATTTGGTATATTCAAATGTATTTTCTTTGCTATTCAATATATCCAGATAACGCTTCGCTTCCCTGCGGGCAAGCTCCACGTCCAGATTCCTGTAGTTACCGCATTCCACCTCGCTGCACCCGAACATCTCTCCCTCATGGCTGATAATGTTCTGCAGAACTTCTCTTACAACCGTAAGAACCTTCTCATTGTCCGCATTGCGGATCAGCAGATAAAATCCGGTCTGGCACCCCATCGGTCCAAAATAAATCACATCATCCTTCAACTCCGAATTGCGGATATAGGTTGCAAACATGTGCTCCAGAGAATGCATGCTGGCATTGTCGATCAGATCCCCGGTATTGGGTTTCCGAAAGCGCATGTCATATGTCGTGATATCTCCGTCTATTCTGGAGGTGTAGATTCCCGGAAACAACGTTCTGTGATCTACCGTAAAACTTGTAATCTTCTGAATCTCTTTTCCCATCATGATCTCCTTCCTGTCACGAGGTTTCTCGCTTCCCCGTTCTGAAACGCCTGAATATTCCGGGCGGTTTCTTCCACCAGACGCTGCCTTGCTTCTATACTGCCCCATGCCATATGCGGTGTGATAATCAACTTTCTGCTGTCCTGATATCCGTACAGCGGATTCTCTTTGTCCATGGGTTCCCTGGACAGAACATCCAGCCCGGCACCGGCAATCACTTGATTCTCCAGTGCCCAGAGAAGTGCATCCTCCCGGACGATAGGCCCTCTTGCCACATTGACCAGGATCGCGGAAGATTTCATCTTCTGCAGGAAAGCCCTGTCAATCATTCCTCTCGTCGTATCCGTCAGCGGACAGTGCACAGACAACACATCGCTGCGCGCGCACAGTTCATCCATAGTTACCCGCTCATAGCCGGGTACATCGTGATTGCCGGTGGTGGAATAATAGATGACCCGGCAGCCGAGTGCTTCCGCAATCTTCGCAACCTTGCTACCGATATTGCCCATCCCCACAATGCCCCAGGTTTTATCCTGCAGATCCCGGAACGGTTCCCCCATATGGCAGAAGAATTCCTGTTCACTGTAGGCACCGCTCTTCACGTAGTTGTCGTAATAGGACAATTTCTCAAGCAGAGAAAGTGCCAGCGCAATGGTATGCTGCGCAACGGAATCTGTGGAATATCCTCTCACATTGGCAACCGCAATTCCCCGTTCTTCACAGTATTTCAGATCAACCACATCGTATCCTGTTGCAAAAACGGCGATCAGTTTCAGCTTCCGGGCATTTCCGATGGTCTCTGCGTTCATTCTGCACTTGTTGATTACTACAACATCTGCATCCTGTACACGCTCCGCAATCTGATCCTGCAATGTATTGGGATAGATAATCAACTCTCCGAGGCCATCCATGGAACGCATGTCCACGTCATCCCCCACACTGTTTTTCTCCAGAACAACAATTTTCATGTTCCCATCTCCTTGAACGTATCCCGCATCCGGGAGGGACTGCCTCCGGACCGCGTGTTCTTTATCCGATTCAGTATATCACAAGAGCCGTTCCTTTTCCATAATGAAAAAGAACGGCTCATCTTCATGAATTCTTACAGTCTCTTCAGCAGTTCCTCTCTCTGCGCCTCATAGCCCGGTTTGCCGAGAAGTGCAAACATGTTCTTCTTGTAACTTTCAACACCCGGCTGATTGAACGGATTAACGCCCAGCAAATAGCCGCTGACACCACAGGCAAACTCAAAGAAATAGAATAACTGTCCGAGATAGTATTCATTTGCCTCCGGCACATGAATGACAAGGTTCGGAACATTACCGTCTGTATGAGCCAGAATCGTACCATTCATGGCACTCTTGTTGACGAAATCCACCGTCTTGCCCGCAAGATAGTTCAGACCGTCCAGATCCACCGGTTCCTCACCGATAATAAGTTCTTCTCTGGATGTTTCCACGTCGATCACGGTTTCAAACATGATTCTGGCACCATCCTGAATAAACTGGCCCATAGAATGCAGATCCGTGGTGAGATCCACACTTGCCGGGAAGATACCTCTCTGATCTTTGCCTTCGCTCTCGCCATACAGCTGCTTCCACCACTCCGATACGAAATGAACACTGGGCTCATAATTGGCCAGTATCTCAACACTCTTCCCTTTTCTGAGCAGAATATTACGGATCGCCGCATAGAGCAGAGTGTCATTCTCCTCAAAGCCCTTCTCAAGTGCTGCCGCTCTGCCGCTTGCCGCACCCTCCATCAATCGGTCGATATCCGCACCGCTGACTGCAATCGGAAGAAGTCCCACCGCTGTCAGGACAGAGAACCGGCCGCCGATGTCATCCGGTACGACAAAGGACTCATATCCTTCCTCTGTTGCCAGATTCTTCAGTGCTCCCTTTGCCTTATCCGTTGTTGCATAGATTCTCTTGGCAGCCTCTGCTTTGCCGTACTTGTCCTCCATCATCTTCTTGAAGATCCGGAACGCAATGGCAGGCTCTGTCGTGGTGCCGGATTTGGAGATGATATTGATCGAGAAATCTCTGTCACCGATGACATCCATCAGGTGCCTGATATAGGTAGAACTGATGGAATTGCCTACGAAATAGATCTCCGGAGTCTTACGAACGGACGAATCAACCATGTTGTAGAAGCTGTGTCTCAGAAACTCAATTGCCGCTCTTGCTCCAAGATAAGAGCCGCCGATACCGATGACAAGCAGTACTTCAGAGTCCTTCTGAATTTTCTCCGCACTCTTCTTGATTCTGGCAAACTCTTCCTTGTCATAATTCACAGGAAGATCAATCCATCCCAGGAAATCGCTGCCTGCACCGGACTTGGACACCAGAACCTCCTTGGCATCCAATGTCATTTTTTTCATATTGGCAACTTCATCCTCACGGATAAAGGCTGCCGCTTTGGAATAATCAAACGTTACTTTCTTCATCGTTACACCCTGCTTTCCAGGCGCGGTCATGCGCGTCTTAATCTATGTTATCGTCTATCATGGAATCGTAGATGAAACCACACCTAGTGTATCAGAGTGCCCCCGTGTTTTCAAGTCAAATATTCCATGAGCGCCTCGCCCAGTTCCTTGGCTCCGTATTCTTTTTTGCGGCGGATATCCGGAATATCCAGTTCCCTGGTATCCCCCGCTGCAGAGACATTCTTCGAGTCAGCGCTGACATACTGTCCCACATTCCGACGACTGCGGTCTGCGGCATATTCCCTGCGGCGCATCGTTGCGGCAGATCTGTTCTCCTCCTCCTGCATCCTGCGGATCAGTTTCGGTTCCAGAACATTCTCCAGATAGTCTACCAGATTCATTTTGAGCATATGCTTTTTGGCCGGCAGATCCACCAGTTCAGAGATGAAGAAAAAAGCATACAATCCGATGAATGTCACAATATAGTATGGCAGCAATGCCATAAAATGTTTGCCGTCCCGAATATCCAGATATATGCCGGCACCGGCCGCAAGCGCTGCCAACAGCATCAGCTGTTTCGAGAACCGTACCACAGACCGGATCCGAAACCGCCCCAGCTTCATTCTGCCCAGATACCGATCCACGAAAACCGTTATGTTCGGCATTCCACCATTGATCTGGTAACTTGCCGTGAACTTTAGTTTGCAGGCTTTGACCAGCTTATATGCGGACTCCTCCGCATCCTCTGTCTCCCGGATCAGCTTTGCATACAGACCGCCGACCACCAACTGCAGGACAACGCCTCCGGCCATCAGCAAAATAATAAACCACAAGAAAAAATCTCTCATCATAACCCATCCTTTCCAAACATTCATCATATGCGTCCCTACTGCATATTATAAAAGGGGTGCCGTCCCGTCACAACGATGATCCGTCGCGGTTTGCCGACAATAAAATATATAAACACAGTAATTTTTGCAAAAGAATATCTTTTACCCACTTCTTTTTTTTGGTATAATGTGGGTAGATGTGTGTGGAGGTCATTATCATGAAAAAAATTCTACTCACAGGCGGCGGAACAGCCGGTCATGTTACCCCCAATCTGGCTCTTCTTCCTTCCCTACGAAAGCTGGGCTATGAGATTCATTACATGGGATCCTATGACGGAATCGAGAAACGTCTGATCGCGGATTATGATATACCTTATTACGGTATATCCACCGGCAAATTCCGACGGTATGCAAGTCTGAAAAATCTGACTGATCCTTTTCGTGTACTGAAAGGATTCTCCGAGGCCAAGAAAACCATCCGGCAGATTCGACCGGACATTGTTTTCTCCAAAGGCGGTTTCGTCAGCGTGCCGGTGGTCAGAGCTGCCGCTTTCCTGAAGATCCCCTGCATTATCCACGAATCCGATATGACACCCGGACTTGCCAATAAGCTGTGCTTTCGTTCTGCCGACAGGATCTGCTGCAACTTTCCCGAGACAGTTCGCAATCTGCCTGCCAAGAAGGCTGTTCTGACCGGATCTCCCATCCGGGAGGAGCTTCTCTCCGGAGACCGGTTACAGGGCCTGCGCTTATGCAATTTCGCAACTGACAAACCTGTCATAATGATAATCGGCGGGAGCACCGGTGCGAGAGCAATCAACCAGACCGTTCGTGCCAGTCTGGACCAACTGCTTGCGGAATACCAGATTGTCCATCTGTGCGGCAAGGGAAACCTGGATGAAAGCCTGTCGAATCGTAACGGATACCGGCAATTCGAATATGTCAAAAACGAACTGAAAGATCTGTTTGCCATGGCGGATATGGTGATTTCCCGTGCCGGGGCCAACTCCATCTGTGAGTTGCTGGCACTGAAGAAACCCAACCTTCTGATTCCTCTTCCTCTCTCCTGCAGTCGCGGAGATCAGATTCTGAACGCAGAATCTTTTGCCGCACAGGGATACAGCATGGTATTACCGGAAGAGGACTTAACCCCGGAAACTCTGGTCACAAAGATCCGGGAGCTGTACGGGAACCGGGAGGGTTACATCGACGCCATGAATAACAGCTCCCAGATGAATGCGGTAAACACCATCATCGGTTTGATTGAAAAATTGACATCAGAGAAATCAAAATAATACACATGTTTAAGGAGGAAAAATCATGTCATTTTGTATGTACTGCGGAACCCAGCTGCCTGACGGAGCCAATGTGTGCCCTCAGTGCGGACAGTGGGTTGCACTGAATCAGCCTGCCGGACAGCAGGACAATCCTTGCCAGCAAATTCCGGCAGAAAATGTTTTATCTAGGGAAGGAGTCGCTCCTGCGGTCGAAGAAATCATCCCGGAAACGACTGCTGAGCCCATTTTCGCAGAAACGGCAGCACCCATGATGCAGGAAACTGCGGAGCCTGTCATCGCGGCAGCTGAACCTGTCATCACAGAAGCTACGGAGCCTGTCATCGCAGCTGCCACAGAATCTGTCATTTCAACCGCTACAGAACCTGCCATGCCGGAGGAGATTCCCCATCCGGAGATCCCTGCTACGGCTGAGATTCCGCTTATGGAGGAACCTGTATTCATCCCGGTTCCGCCGGTCATGCCTTCAGAACCTGTTATGCAGCCCAATCCGATGATGAACAATGGTCCGATGATGCAGGGTATGCCTATGCCAAACGGTCCCATGATACAGGGCATGCCTATGCCAAACGGCCCCATGAACAACGGTTTCGCAAGCCCCATTCAACCGGCAGGAATGCCGAATTTGTTTGGAACGAACCCGGAAAATATTACCGGATTCAGCTGGAAATCCATTCCAAACAGGTTCAGTAAAGACTTCCGGAAATGCTGGTGGCTTACCTTGTTATTGATTCTGACTTATGTTGCAGAGTCACTCCTGTTCAATTACGGTACCGAGAATTCTTTTTTGATGACGAACTTCTTCCCGCTGAAGGACTTCATAATCAATCAACGCATGGTATATTTTGACTTTATACTGATCATTGTCTGTGCGATTGGATTTGCATCCTGGTTGATCATGGTTGCTCATGCCGGTCCCACCTATAGCATTGTTAATATTTTTATCGTATACGTTTTGAACCTGATTCTGAACATCTGTATGAAGAATGATTGTTACCTTCCATACAACAGAATCCTGATCTTCCTGGCTGTGTTCCTGTTCTGTCATATCGCCGCAACCCGCAGATCAATGGGTGCTGCAATTACGCTGCGCTTCCTCGTTCCGCTGGTAGCGTTGCCGATTCTCTATATGACACGTTATTACGGAACACTGAGCAGTGTATTTGCGGACAACTTTTCATGTTTTGTAGAAAAAATCCCGACTATTTTCAAAATCTACGGATTCGATATGATTTTTGCCGCCGGCTTCGTCATTCTGTTCAACCTGATTATGCTTCCTTTCTCGATCAAGGAAGGCCGCTATTGGAAGCAGGTTGCGGAGCACGAAAATCTTCTGTAGGAACTGCCTCATTCGGTAAACGATCATAAGTAAATGCAAAATCGCTGTAAGCAAGAGGAAACCGATCTGTGTCGGTTCTCTCGCTACAGCGATTTTCTTGTGTCATTCAATTATCTCAGTCACAGGCAAAAGAACCACCACCATGACCTCAGCGACCGTCCTCCTTATCTGGTCAACCGATCCCTGATCTCGTCCAGTTCCGCATCCGTGGGCTGTGTCGGATTCCACAGAATCTGTTGATGATCGTCTGCATATCTGGGTATCAGGTGCATGTGAAAATGGAACACGGTCTGTCCTGCCGATTCTCCGTTGTTCTGTACCAGATTGAATCCCTCACACTGCAGCCTGTCCTGCATCGTAAGGGCCATCTTACGGGCCAGTTTCATGGCGTCTGCCGCTGTGTTCTCCGGTAACTCATATAGATTCGCATAATGATCCTTGGGCAGAATCAATGCATGTCCCCTGGTAGCCGGTGCGTTGTCCAGAATCACCTTAAACTGCTCATCTTCATAGATTGCCCTTGTCGGAATCTGTCCGTTTGCAAGCTTACAGAAAATACAATTCTCATCTTTCATGTGTCTGTCCTCTCCTATCAGAAACCACTATTCTACGATTCATTATCAACCGTGAAAAAGCAAAAGTCAATTGTCTCACTCACACTGCACGCAAGTGTCTCACATCGCAGACATAGACTCCTTGACGTCATCTTCCGTTGCTGCCATCGCTTCCAGCGTCTGTGCCAAAAGAGTATCCAATTCCCAGCCAAGCATCTCGGCTCCTTTCTCGATAACCTCTCTGGAGCATCCCGCTGCAAATCCTTTGCTCTTATACTTTTTCTTCAGAGACTTCAATTCCATATCCTTGGTACTCCCCGAAGGACGCATCAAGGCAGATGCCCAGATCAATCCGGTCAACTCATCCGTTGCATACAGAACCTTCTCCATCTCATGTTCCGGCTTCACATCTACAGTCAGTTCGTATCCGTGGGAACAAACTGCATGAATGATATCCTCTCCCACACCACCGGCACGCAACAGTTCCGGTGCTTTCACACAATGTTGCTCCGGAAATTCCTCGAAATCAATGTCGTGAAGCAGACCCACAATGCCCCAATACTCCGCATCCTCATATCCCAATTTCCCGGCAAACCACTTCATCACCGCCTCAACCGTCAGTGCATGCTGGATATGAAACGGATCCTTATTATATTTCTGCAATAATGCGAGAGCATCCTCTCTTGCTATGTAACTCATTATCATTCCTCCCGATTACGACATTCTGAAATGTGATATGCACATCTGCCTGTTCTCTCACCAAGCTGCCTCTATCCGGCATTGATGGTTTCCCGGATTCGATTCAGCGCCTCTGTCAATATGCATCTGCTGGTCGCAATATTGATTCTCTCGAATCCTTCTCCTACCGGTCCGAAGATGGCTCCGCTGTCCAGCCACAATTTTGCTTTGTTGACAATCAAGTCTTCCAGCTCCTGCTCTGAGAGTCCGAGTGCCCGGAAATCAAGCCACACCAGATAGGTTCCTTCCGGTTCAATCAGTTTGATCTGCGGGATCTCTCTCTGGAGATATGCCCGCACATAATCCAGATTCTCCTTCAGGTATACCTGAAGTGCCCGATACCATTCCTCGCCGTAACGATAAGCTGCCTCCCCCGCGACAATACCCATGGTATTCAGCTGACTGTAACCTGTTGCGGCAATCTGTCTGCGGAACGCCAGCCGCAGTTTCGGATCCGGAATAAGAATATTGGAGATCTGCAAACCGGTAATATTGAATGTTTTCGCAGGAGATGTACATGTAATGGAAATCTCCTTTAATCTCTCATCCAACGTCAATAGCGGAATATGCTTATATCCCTCATACACAAAATCCCCGTGGATCTCATCACTGACAATATACACATGATGTTTCAGACAAATATCCGTAATCCTCCGCAGTTCCTCCTCGGTCCACACTCTCCCCACCGGATTGTGAGGACTGCAGAACAGGAATACTTTTACCCCATTCTCCACGATTTTCTGCTCGAAATCCACAAAATCTATATGATATTTACCATCATCACACAAAACCAGATCACTGCTTACAACACGTCGCCTGTTATCCTCAATCACTTCCATGAAGGGATAATACACGGGGCGCTGAATCAGGATTGCGTCTCCCTCATCAGTACAACTGCGAACCGCCATTGCAAGCGCAAATACAACACCCGGGGTCTTCACAAGCCATTCCTGTTGGATCTCCAATCCGTGATGCGACAACAACCAGTCATAAACCGCACGGAAATAGGAGTCTCCACTCTCCGTATACCCGAAAATGCCGTGATCCACCCGTCGGTGTATCTCATCCAGCACAAGGCTGGAAGTCTTAAAATCCATATCCGCAACCCACAATGGTAAAACATCCGCAGGTTTGCCTCTCCGCACTGCGAAGTCATATTTCAGACAATCGGTATTCGTTCTGTCTATCACTTCATCAAAATTGATATTCTGTTCTCTCATCCCGTACTCCGTACCTGTCCCCAGTCTTTCCCCTTCCAGAGGAACACAGGCTTTCTCCTTCTCCTATTACCTATCGTGTTTGTAGGTTATTAAGAATATAACACCTGCATCCTGAAAATGCAAGCACAAATACAGGATATTTCCAAATAGAGGTTAATCCTCCTTACTCCATAAAAGGAAAAAGCTGATCCAGCGTCCTCAACGCTTTAAAATCACCTTTCATCTTGATATCCCCGCCCATAAACGCACGCTGGAATGTCATTCTTCCCGCTACAATCTCATTCAATGTTTCCTGAGAAACCGTTATCTCCACATCCTGTTTATCTGCATTCGCATATTCACAGTTCATGCTGCTTCCGCTCACCCGCAGAATCAACGGCTTGCGACGACCCTCTATAACGAATTTGTATACTGCCTTGAAGCCTGCAACCGCGTGGAAATTTCTCTCAAAATCTCCCACAAAGGCTGTGGTATCATCCGTTTCTGCCTTCTCCATCTGATCCCGGAAGAAACTTGCAAGTTCTTTGATATCTTCTTTCTGCGTTTGCATATAACTATCGTCCGCCACATACTGGGACAACTGTTCTGTTTCCTGCGGTGTCAGATTGCTCCCCTGCGTGAAAGCAATTTTCTGCTTTACAGCCTGATTGCTGGCCGGAAAACTGGCTATCTTCTGATGGATCGTACGATACATATTCTCTGCCTTGCGCTCGATGAGCGATGCATATTCATCATTGAGTTCCAGAGACGCCGGATCGGAGATGTATCCGCAAATACCGCTACACGGAAGTCCGCCGAGAATCTCCCAAGCTACCTGCAGATTTAATTTACCTTCCCGCTCCCCATACGTTGTGGACATTACAACCGGACACATATATAACTGTGAGAGTTTCTCTTTGTCACCATACAACCAGCATGCATCCAGAAACTGGCTCATGTATCCCCCGATGCCGTACCATTCAACTGTAGTGGCAAGAATAATACCGTCCGCATCCTTCAATGTCTGGGGCAGCGTGGGAATGCTGTTCTTCTGCTCAAAAAGATTATACCTCTCAACCGATACATTCAGTTCCTCCAGAACTCCCTGCATCTTGTTAATCACATACAACGTAGGGTCATCCATCAACCCTCTTCCACCATAATAGATATGAACTCTCATGCTCATCTCCTGCCCTTTCTGATCGTAAGCTCCAGGATTCCGGCAATCATAAAACCGGCAATCATCCCCCCAACATGAGCGGCATTGTCCACGTTGGCACTTCTCACCCCTGCATATATTGAATATCCGATTGCAAACAAAATCCGCGTAATCGAGATATTCCGGAAAAAACCGCGATTGACGATTACCAGAAACAGCACTGCACCGATCAGTCCAAAAATAGCACCACTGGCGCCCACCGACCCGTGCATATTCCCCGAATAGTCAGCATACCAGATGGAAACACATCCACCACCAACTCCTGCTGCCAGATACAGAATACCGTATCGGATATGTCCGTAGTAATCTTCCATCATCTCGCCCAATGCTACGAGAACAAGCATATTACTGAACAGATGCTCCACGCCTCCGTGTAGGAACATCGATGTAATCAACCTGTAATACTCGCCTCTCTCCAGAACATACGGGCCAAATAGTACACCACCATTATACAACATGTTATCTGTCAGTGTACACACCAAAAAAACAATCACGTTCGCTGCCAATATTCCGTATGTCACAAGGGGGTGGCTCAAAACCGCACTTCTCCATCGCTTTCCGGAAGACCTCCCCGCAGCTGGGCTCTCTACGGAGCATTTCTCCGATGACGGGCGCTCTGCATCGGCTTCCCCACGCAGAAATGTGTCCAGAAGACCGCGAAGTCCATAGAACTCCTGCACCTGATTCTCTTCGATCATCAGCTGTCTTCTGTCAGGATCCAATGCCCAGCAGAACGGACACTCTTGCCCCAATTGATGTGCAAGCCAGCCATCCCGCGTAATGACCAATGTCAGCAGATGCAGTTCACCACGCACCATCTGTTTCAAAGACGCACTTGCAAACTGCAACGATTCCGGAGATACCGGAAAATTTCCCGTGGCATCCAAGATCAGAACGGCATCCACAATCTGCATACTGATCCGAAAGAGCATCTTACACTCTTTTGTTTCCAGCTGTCTGTCTATATATCCGTTTTTCACAAGATATTGACTTAGTTCCTTTATCATCATGTAATGCTACTCCTCATTACATAATAAAGTAGCATCTCACCCTACGACTGTCAATGAAACCTCTCATGATAGTGAAACCATCCCAGAGCCGGAACAGACAATACACAGACTCCCATCATGTAATCTTTCAGTCCCGCACTTCCATCCTGATACAGGTAAATATACCCGGACAGAAAAAACAATCCCGCTAAGCAGAGCATTGTTAACAGGATCATTTTCCCCTTTTCCTTTTTCCGGGCTTGTCCGTCGGAACTGTTTGCCACATGATCCGTTTCTTCTTCCCGGGGCTGCACGCCGTCATCCGCATCCACCACATCCGGCACAGCCTTCTCTTCCTCCGTCTGATCCAGTTCTTCCAGCAGATTCATGACGCTTTGCAATGTAAAATTCTCATTTCGAGATTCCTTAAAAAGAGCATATACTACGGTTACCGCCGCATTATCGCTATGATTCGTGTGACTGATCAGGAAATCAGACAACGCCCGCATCCCGTCCATACACAGGATCCCTTCTTCCGCACACGGGTAAAACACCCAGAAAACCTGTTTTCTGTTTGCATCCATATAAATATAATCCGGATGAATCAAAATGCAGTTCTCATCCAGAAGATATTCCCGCAATCTGCCCAGAATAATATGGGTTGCGATCAGCAGGGTTCTGATCTGTTCGTAATTCATTTCCACGCCGTCATAGCACTTGGTCAGCGACTGCTTATTGCTGATGTCGTAGCAATAAGAACTGATCCCGTTGCTGAACTGCTTTTTGACCGGTATCATCCCCTGAATCTGATTGTGCAATATCATTTCGTACTGATAATCATTCTCATCAGGGCATCGATCCGGCAACAACATCTGTATTCGATCCATTTCCCTTTTGTACTCCGGATATATCATTTTTTGTCTCCTCCTTTCTTTGCCTCCGCCATTCTCTGCTTTATAATCCTGCACGTGCGTATTGTCCCCACAGCATCCAGATATGTCAGTGATACCGTTTTCTCCTCATGAAAACGATCCTGCCCCAAAATCTGTTTCATGAACTCCCCTACCGGACAGACGGTATCAAAGGAATATTCTATGGATAATTTTTTCCCTTCGTAGGATATGGTGCGGGATATATTCTCTACACAATCAAAGAAGATCAGCCTTTTGTTACAGTACATCTCTGCCACCTGTGCCGGATCGAATTTGGCCTCCCTGTGCATCGCAAACGCCTCGCATTCAATCTCGGAGGTTTTGATCACGGCGTACGTCTTGCTGAACAGATGCAGATCGAAATAACAGATCACAATGATCAGAAACGTAATAAACGGAATCAGAAAGGCTGCTTCCACAGTAAACATTCCCCTTACATATCCTTTTTGACACTGTCCGGACCCCTGCATACGTTCTTCCCCCATTCACTGTACAGATATCATTCCAGCAATCACCAGTGCACCCCATAGATAAGGTATGAACGGTATTTCCCCGGAACCATTGACATATTTACCCGAGACAACCCTGCTGACCCAGCATACCACTGCACCGACAAAAAGCAATCCGAGTGAGATCAACCCAATCAGCAGGATACGATGAATTCCCATCCATATTCCGACTGCCATCATCGTATATCCATCCCCCTTTCCGATCTTTTCCCGCGTCCCGAAAGCCAGCAGAAGAGCTGCACATCCGGGTACACAGCCCATGATGTATTCTCCAATCTCCGCCCCATTTCGGCCAATAATGTTATAAAGTATGCCGCTTCCGGCATAAACCAGCAATACAATCACCGGAATTCTCCGCACCCGGATGTCCCAGATGCCCAATATACCGATGACAACAATTGAAACAATATACTCCGGCGTCATTGCTGTTCTTCCCTCTTGCTGCATCTGGAACAGATCGGAAGATCCTGCACTTCCTCCATGGGAACCATGCGTATTCTTCTGACCAGTCCTGCGCACACCAGATCTCCATGATAATGATCTCCCGTCTCTGTTATGTAATACTCCTCCTGCGGCTCATCCCTGATACAGAAACTACACGGCTCGTATCCTTCTCCGTAGGCGTTATGGCTACGTGACAAATCCTCTGCCTTTACCCTCTCAATGCTCAGTTCCAGATGGGTACAATGCAGACTGGTATGATACACTTCTCTGTTATCCGTAACATAGACGTGAACGATCTGTTCCTTCTCATCTGTATTGTCATAGCCAGTCCATTTACGCGTCCTGCCCCGTGCCACCAGATAAAAGTCTTTTCCAAACATCGGATACAGATTCTCCACCGAATAGATATCTACCATATCGGTACATTCGGTAGTCATTTTGTGCAGAGAAGATCCATTCCCGGCGTTTTCCTCCTGCTCTTCCAATCTGTCCTGCTCCATGACATAGGCACACGCCGAAACAATGCAGCTGCTCTGATACAGATACATGTTTTTTTCGACATATTGCTGCAGTATTCCGAAATAACTTAACATCTGAAAAACCGCAATCACCAGAATCGGAAGTACAATGGCCGCTTCCAAAGACAAGCTTCCACGGCATTGTGCCAAGGTATATGATGGGGTTCTCTGAACCAATGCATAGGAATCCTGTATGCAAGCCACATCCGATAAGCCTATGCTTTGTTTGAAATGGGATGATTTAATATGGATGAGCGGTCCATTTGGATTATGGAAAATCCGGAGAGATAAACCTTTTTTGCAATGTTTACTGGTTACTTTATGATCAGAGACCCCCATCATATACCTCCGCTAATAACAATATGAATACATCCGTATCAGATCAAATTGCTGTCCATAATCGCTGCTCACAAACAGACTCGCCTGCGCGGAATTGATACAGGCATCCATCCGGAAATATGTATTTCCCTTACAATTCCGCATATATAGTTCCATAATATCGCTTATCCGGTAGGTAATCCGGTTCAAGCTCTTCGTAGCCAGCAGAATCCGCAGATAATCCACATAATACAAGCCCCTTGTCTCATCTTCTTCCTCCTCTTCCTCATTGTCCTGTTCTAATTTGGACAGTTTATCTTTGTAGTCGAGCAGACTCTCCAGAGTCAGATTCCAGTCCGAGTTTTCCTTGATCAGAGGAACCCTCCATCCGTTCAGAAGAAGACGAATATCCAATAAGCTTTCCGCGAATGCCCATGCTGCCATCAGCGTATATTTCACCGGAATCTTCAGATATGGGGCTTGTATCGTGATAGTTCCCGCCATCTTATCCAATAGAGCATTCTTCTTGCTATCTCCCCTGATATGTAACATATTGGAGATCTCCCGTATTCCGAGCAACTGATTGCAGGTATCCTTCAGATTTTCCAAATCACTGTTTTTGCCGTTGAGAATATACTCTAACTGGTATGACAGCGGTTCTTCCTCCCTGATATAGCCATAATGACTCATTTTTCGGATACAGTACTCATCCACCATCAGATGCTCCAGATAAATATCTCTTTCCCGGGGATATTTCTCATTCAACAATGTCATAAAGCTCAGTTCAGTCCCTTTCGCCAAAGGTCTATGCGAGCTCAGGGCATTGGTATCCACCACTTTCTGTGACAGAGAATTGATGTCCGATACCACCAATCTCAGAATACCCGCCGAACGGTCGGAATATATCTCATCTGCAGGATTGACAAATGTGCTGACCCAGTTATCATCTTCCGCATTCTGTTTTGCCTGATCAATCTGGCTCTTTGATTCCTTCCAGTAATCCACATTCCCGGAGCGCACCAATCCGTTATCAGACGCCTCATTCAAGATGTCCATTACCCCTTCCAGCATGCCAAATCCGTAGTAATACTCCATATATTCCACAATCTGGCGAACCAGCGGATCGCCGGACTGATCGGTCATCAACTCCAGCCCCGTGAAATGGACCACGTCCGCATGCAGTCTCAGCAGATCCTTCGATCCATACGCCAGATACCCTGTAGACGGTTCCATGTTGTACTGCAGATATTCCAGAAGGTGGCTCTCCGTATATCGGTAATCCGCACATTCCCCACCGTATGTGGTATCAATTGCAAAAATGTCATACCGCTGCAGCAAATCCCTGTTATATTCTCCGAATATGGAGTATAATCCCATATCCAGGCAGGTTTGCGCCCGCAAATGCATTGCCCGTTTTCTTGCTTCCGTGATGGATGTTACAATCAGAACCATCAGGATCTCAAACACCAGCATCAGATAAATTGTTACAGATCCTTTTGTTGTACGATTCATATTATAATTTGTTGACCTTGCCTGTAATTTTGGAGAAGAGAGAGCTGACAATCTCTGTAATCTGATCCCTGAAAATAATAACCAGGCCAACCAGCACCACGATGATCAGGATGATCTCCACGGTTCCCATTCCACTGTTATTCTGCGTAAAAAGTTTCATTTTACGACATAATGTTTCTTTGCATCTGTGTATGCATTTCTTCATGTGAATTCCCCTTTCCGCTAATACAATCCATAAAATGCGGGCGCCATGATAATGACCATGACCACACCCAGCAGAAGCATCATTGGCAACAACAGTTTTGTCCCCAACTCCTCTCCCTTTCTTCTTGCCAGTTTCTTTCTCTCTTCAAATACGCTCTGGGATTCCTCATACAGCAGTTGAAGCAGATGGCTGCTGCCCTTTCTGAGATTCTGGGTAACCAATGTGCCGAAACGGATGTACTGAGACAGTCTGCATCTCTTTCCAAATCGCGCATATGCTTCTGTCTCCGATATTCCGTCATCCATTTCCCGCAGTGTAACGGTCATCTCTTCCCGGAGCACGCTGTCCTTTTTGCTTCCGTCTGTCGTCTTTCTCCATGCCTCCCGCATCCCGTCGCCGGCCCCCAGGTACATGCATAGTCTGCTGATCATCTCCGGATAATTCAGCAACAGTTCTTCTCTGCGCCGCTTTACCTTTCGATGAAGCTCATAATCTGTCAGGAATCCGCAACCGATTACCAGAACCACAATGACAAAACAGATCGCAATGACATTGGTCTTCTTTTTTTCCTGCCATATAATTCTCTGCCCTTCCAGTTCAGCGGGAAGTATGAACTGCTCATTCTCCGCCTGCAGCTGTTCCTGCAAGATAATTGCCTCCTGCAGCCGCTGCATATAATTCCCGGTTGTGACATCGGGAGGATACAGACAGAGATTCGTATAATAGCGTTTCTCATACTCTCCATACCGTATGATCAGTCCGAGTTTCAGACTCACCCCATCCTCACCGATGGCGTCCGCAACCAGTTCGCCATTCGGCATCAGATACCCTGTCACGCCGTAATCCCACACCAATTCAAAGGGATAGTCTTCATATTCATCCACCAGTCGCAGATCATACACAACATATAGGGGACTCCTATTCTCACCCAATGCATATTGCAGGATTTCGGGTGCCAGAGTATCGCATACCTCCAGAAATTCTGTTTCCGTATAGCGCCTGGCATGCACCTGCAGACAGAATTCCTGCTTTTCTTCTCCGACTTCGGCGATCAATGTTACAGCTTTATCCCCTCCGCCCAGACCATTGCGAACCACTGCATTGTCCTCTGTCAGAATCTGCCGAAAATGGTTGCTAACGGCTATGCAGAATCCCAGAACACAACCAATGAATCCAATGGTCAGAGCCTTTCCCAGTTTTTCGATATTGTATCGTTCTTCCTGCCAAGATAACGCTTCCGTCGGATACATATATGTCAAATCATTCCTCACCCGCTTCTGAAAAATATCCGGAACAGGCCATTTTCTCTTGCGCCCTTTTCCTGAGATAGAACGACGAATTCCAGCTGCTGCCCGGTAGAAAGGGCTCATCCACCTGCCCGCAAATTGAAATTCCCGTATATCACATTTCCTGGTGAGAACGATAAGAACAACATAGATAATGATTAGAATAATAAAGACCGGCATATCAAACCTCGATCCGGACCAGACGGCCCGACAGATAAACAGCGACCAAATACACCGCAAGACAAACTGTCATAATCACAATTCCTGTCAGATTATGATATAAAATGCAGAAATAACCCGGTGTTGTCAGATTGATGTAAAACATGATTCCGAAAGGAATATAGGTCATCAGGCGACATTCCAGCTGTTTTTCTGCCGTTACCGTGCGAATCTCACTTCTTACTTCCATCTTGTCATGAATCAGATCGGAGCACTGGCGGATCATCGTATTCATATTGCCGCCGCTTCGTTTTGCTGTCCGAAAGACACCGGAGAAATCAATGATTTCCTCCACCCTGCTTCTCTGGGCAAACTGACAGATCATGTCGCTGATATCCACATTATTGCGCAGTCCGTTGATCATCCGGCGCAATTCCAGCATCAGATCCGCCTCCCGATCTGACATAACCGCAATATCTTTGTAAGATTCTTCAATTGCATTTTCCACCGAATATCCGGCCTGAAGATTGGATGAAAACACTTCCAGAAAGCTCTTAAAATCATCCACAAGCCTTATAATCCGCTTCTCGGCACAGTCCCGATGCTTTTGTTTGAAATAGAACCTTAACAGCGGCAGCAACAGCAGGAAGGCGATCCAGGACTGATAGAACAGATAACTGATCATCCCGATCATCAACATTCCCTGCACGCAATATCTTGCTTTTTCACGGACCGAAAAGAAATATGACTCATAACAAATCTGTTCCTCATGACCCTTCTCCGGTTGCACTCCGGATTCCGCCCGCCCGCAATTTCCCGATGTTTTTGAGCGTATCCTTCCGGATAAGATCCCCTTGAATCCTGCCATCCTTCTCTCCTCTTTCCTCATAAACATATAACGGATGCAGTATGACTTCCCCATCTCTCATACCATCTACCTCACATACCTCCAGAACCTTACGGCTTCCGTCCCGCAGTCTTCCCAGATGAATGATAATATCTACGCCGGAGGCAATCTGACGACGAATTGCCTGCAACGGCATATCCATTCCCATCAGAACCATTGTCTCCAATCGGGCAATCATATCCTGCGCACTGTTGGCATGCCCGGTTGAAAGACTCCCGTCATGTCCTGTATTCAGCGCCTGCAGCATGTCCAGCGCCTCGGCTCCTCTTACCTCCCCGACAATAATGCGATCCGGTCTCATTCGCAGGGATGTCTTAATCAGATCCCGGATTCCAATCTCATTGCAGCCCTCCACATTGGCATTTCTGGTCTCCATCCGGATCAGGTTCCCAATTCCCCGAATCTGCAATTCCGCGCTGTCCTCTATGGTGAGAATTCGCTCATCGGAAGGGATATATTCGGATAACGCATTCAGAAAAGTCGTCTTGCCGGATCCGGTTCCTCCACTGATAAATATGTTGTATCCTGTGATAACCAGATCTCTCAAGAATTCTGCGCAGGCTTCTGATATAGAACCCATTCGTATCAGTTGTTTCATATCAATCGGATGATCCGGAAATCTTCGGATTGTCACGGCGGGTCCGTTCAGAGCCACCGGATCCAATACAATATTCACTCTGGAACCATTCTCCGGAAGTCTGCAGTCCACAATCGGATTGCTCTCATTGATGGTTCGATTGCATTTCGCGACAATCTGCTGAATGACATTCTCCAATTTCTCTTTGTCAGTAAAGCGCTTCTCCCACTGACGGATATGTCCATTCTCTTCGATATAGATATTCTCCGTCCCGTTGACCATGATCTCCGTTACTCTGCTGTCATCCACCAATTCCTGAATAATATCCAGTTTACGTATGGAATTGAAGATCTCACGGCTCATCCGCTCCCGCTCGGAAGCACCGATATAGAATTCCCGGCTGAGGCGGATCACATTATCCCGAATAATATCCTGAACCTCCCCGTCTTCCACATCACGGCTGATATCGATCTGCTCCATAACGCATTCCCGCAGATATTTGGTCATATCCGCCTGATTAAATCCTGTTCTACCGTACTCCATCTCGTTCTACCCATACCTCCTGTGCCCATCCGTCCTGCAAACTTACGCATTCAGATGGTTCATCAGCATACCCACACAACTATAAGGATACTCTTCCGGATGCTCCGGAAGTTTCTCAAAGCTATCCCTCCAGATCTCTTCCGGCACCAGTACTCTTACGGTCCGATGCAGAATCTCCTCTGCACCTACGAATTCCAGCATCTTCTCATATTGCTTCATGCGATGTGCGGACGACCTGTCCGGAAGTTCCATGGTATATATTTTGTCGCACAACTGAAGTACCTGCAGGAATCCCTGCACCTGGGTCGACAGATCCAGAATGACTCTGCCATACAGGCCGCTGTCCCGAATCTCCTGCAGCATACCGATCCAATCCTCCGCAGCAACTGCCTGAATATCCATATATGTTCTTGCCGCTTCCATTACTTCCAGTTTATTAATTGTCTGACGCATGGTGGATAACTCCGACAGAAAGGATTTCTTGGAGTGCAGATAACAGTAGATCAGATCCGACAGATCGTAACGCTCTCTATTTTCCCTGGAAAGGATGTCGTCACAGCCCTTCAGATTCAGATACAGAACCTTTTCTTTTCTGGCCAGAAGTTGTCCCAGCGTCAGTGCAGCCGTAGTCTGCAGACATCTCCCGATGGGTGTAAAGAATCCAATCATCTGGCATTGGGAATCCGGTGCAGCTTTCGTCGGCAGCACAATTCTCACCGTACATCTCTGATAGATTGTCTGAAGTATATCTTCTGCAGACTGGTACCGATACAGGTATTGCAGATTCTGCTGATATTGCGGATTCTGCTGGTATTGCGGATTCTCCCGGAGTATGGAATCCTTTTCCGGGGTGCCTCCCCTGCAGCGTTCCGGATCCCGGGTGAGCAGGAAAACATTCTCCGCTTCAATTCCGCCGCATTCCTTCCATAACTCTTCCTGCAGGACCAGAACATATATGGGATTCTCTCTCCCGTACTCCATCAGTTCATGCAGGGACTGAAAAAACCACAGCGCAAACGGAAATTCTTCCTTTCCCGTGAAATATTCCGACATCCTGGTGACATACCGCTCGTCAGTATCGCAAATAACCATCCTTTTTCTGTCATACGTTCCCCTCATATGAATTCCCCCATTCATAGACGATAGACGCGCGGTATCCACCGGCATAGATCAGCATACAGTCACCGGTAACCGGATCCTGCCGCCGTAAGAATAAAAGACTCACCGACAGTTCCCACTCTCACGTCCCCCGGCAGATACAGACACAGGAACAGCGAAACAAATCGGACACAATTCTTCCGTTTTGGTGTATGGAACTGATAAAAACATGTAGGAGTTGAAAAATGTTTCAGACATGATTTGTCTGACGGAATGTGATGTTAGAATGCAGACCGGCCACATCCAGCCGTTTCAGAATTGCAACAGAATGTATGAATGCTGCTTCTGTTACCATGTCCCACCGGGAAGTGCTCCCTGTCAGTGAGTTGTACTTCGGAGTCTAGCAGAGGATTTGTCTTTTGTAAATACCAAATGGATGCAATTTCTTCTTTTCAGCAGAAACCAACGAACGGAAAGGATAACCTTTGTGTATTTTTACACGAATTGTAAATAAATTTTTTCGGACTGATGTAACGGTTTCCCATATTTTTCTCATCATCCGGAAGGGTTTCCGAGCGGATCATCGCTCCCATACCGTACTTTTTTGCCAAATATTTGTATATAAATTCCAATATCTGATTATACTGTTATTACATATTTACGCCATTAACATATTTGAAACGGAGCATATGGAATGAAACTGTTTATGAAGAAAATTTCTCAGGAGGAAACTGACAGAATCAATCTGCTGGATGATATAGAGAAAACCAAAGAAGCATTGCGGCTGGCCTATAACGGCCTCGACAATGCGGTAGATCCTGACCTGATCGACTGCTACATCTATCAGGTGAATTCGGTGCTGATGCGTTATAAGTTTTTACTAAATCAGGCAACGATACTTTACTCGCTGCCTGATCATGCATCCAATGAAGCTGTTCGTGAAGCACTCCTACACGCAGATACCGCGAGACCGGCTCTGAGTCTGGAGACTCTCGTTTAACGCATCCCGTCCGTAGGTAAGCCCTGCATAGACTGTCTGTGCATTCTGCATAAGGGGTGCACCGGTATCGTCCCGTGACGCAATCTCAAAGGAATCTCTCAGTTTATGCAGCATACCTGCGATTTCATCCAGCCCTTCCGTTCTGTTTCTCATGTCAATCAATGCCAACTCACGAATCATGTATGTATACAGGGCACCCAATCCCACGGAAATCGTCTGCTGATAATCCAGAGAAGAGAGCAATTCATTGATACAGCCGTTCGCATGTCTGATGGCTTCCCGAAAAGCCATACGGTCCTGCACCGTTTCTGCCGCCTTCACATCCTCCAGATAGCTTAATGCCATATCAAATACAACAACCGTAAGTTCACTTCTGTTTGCCTGTGTAATGCGCAATGTATACTGCCGTTTCAATTCATCTGTCATATCTTCCCCTCCTACTGAAGTAACTGTAATACCTGCTCCGGCTGTGAATTCGCCTGTGCAAGAACAGACGTACCTGCCTGAACCAATACCTGTGAAGTATAGTATTCTGTCATTTCCTTGGCCATATCCACATCCATAATCCTGGAATAAGCACCCGTCATGTTGTCGGATCCGGTCTCCAAATTGTTCACTGTACTCTCCAGACGGTTCTGATATGCACCGATTCTGCTGCGGATGGAGGATGCGGTTGCAATGGCATCATTTACTCTGGTGATTGCCTGTTTGCAGCCCTCCTGTGTCGTATAATCAAGATCCGTTAATCCAAGCGTATCCAGGGAGACTCTGGGAAGCCGCATCTGCAGCATCTGGTTCTCGTTAGCCCCCACCATGACGTTCATCTCACCAATTCCCTTCACATCTACCTCTATGGACAGGGTAGAGGGCAGCGTACCGCCGTTGTCTGCCTTTAACCGTTCCGGATCCAGTTCCACATCAATGCTTCTCCCAAAATGATCCAGAATGGTTAACACATTTCCTTCGGATTTCGCGTACGCATTGGCCACAAATGCATCGGAGCCTGCTGCCGCGTCAACATTGGCAATGGTTCCCGTCAATCCTGTCGTTCCGATTCCTGTAATGTCGATCCTGTATGTTCCGACGGGAACTTCATCCGAATACTCTTTTACCTTCACCCCATAGGTGTCCGTATAGGCTTTCGTATCGAAATTACCGTCCAGAAGCGGTTGACCGTTGAATTCCGTATCTGCACCGATCCGGTTGATTTCATTTGCCAGCTGCCTGATCTCGGAATCAATCGCGGTCCGGTCCGCCGAGGTCATGGTTCCGTTGGCACCCTTTACTGCCAGCTCATTCATACGCTGCAGAATGCTGTGAATCTCCATCATGGCACCGTCGGCGATCTCTGCCACCGAGATACCGTCATTGGATGAATCGGTAGCTGTATTCAGCCCCCGGATCTGTGCTGTCATCTTACGGGAAATCGCATACCCCGCCGCATTGTCTTTGGCAGACATGATCTTCAATCCGGAGGATAATTTCAGCGTAGAGGTACTCTGTGCATTGTTATTTTTCTCTAACGCCTGTTTTGCCACCATGGCCGTTGCATTGTAGTTAATCTTCATAAGCTTCGTCTCCTTTTTGACTCTGGATGGCGATGATAAATGCTTTTGATATCTCAAACAGAGTCTTGGTTGTTACATTGTCCGTTCCCTGAGCGGTTTGTTCGTGACGGTTCAGGTTCATTTCCGATGCGGTAGTGTAATATAACTCATCTACGGTACACACATCACTGGTCAGTTCGTTCCGAATCACCGGTTCCAGTTTTCGGAGTGCATGCAGCCCCTCTTCGCTGTTTCCGGCGATCATCCCGGTAACCACCAGCCGATCATTCTTCTGTTGTACCTGGAAAGAAGCATAAACCTTACCGTAATAATCCGCTTCAAAGGTAATCTGAACCTTACCTTTATCATCTCCATTGTGCACAATTTGCAAGTTGATTGAATTTATCTCTCCATTTATCTTAACAGGAACTTCATAATTGTCTTTCTTTGCAAGATTTCCTGCAACATGAAGCTGTTTGTGGAAGTTCGTGATACTTCGGACATCTATGTACCCGGAGGTGGTATCGGTTATCCGTTCCAGTACATCTCCGACTGTTTCCACCAGATTATCATAGGCTGTTACGGCACTGTCATGATCTGTCAGATTCCGCTGCAGTTTATACATCGCCTGTTCCGTTTCCTCCTGCATGCGAGACCCCGCTTTGTCCGCATACCCGAATATCTGCCGGAACATTGCACCACGGTATTGCATGAGATAGTCTGCTGCCAAAAGTGTATCCGCCGATATTGTCTGATCATAATTCATCAGCATATCCAGCGTGGATTCACTGACAAACCGTACACTTCGGATCTCCTCCAGCTGCTCTGTCCGATACAGCCGTTCCACCTGTTCGGTCTCCGGAGAGATCTGTTTCGGATTCTGGTTCATCGCTTCATGCAGCCGATCCAGAGTCATATCCTCATCCACCCCGGCTCCCGCCATCGTTTCCGGCTCCAGCCGTTCATAGATGTCTCTTGCCAGATGGTTATAGTAGCTGCTGATCTGATCCTCGATATTTCCGTTGCGATAGGAGCCGTCCACTCCCCCGAATGTATCATCAATCGTGTACTCCATGTGACGGTCAGATCCGGTCCGCAGAGCGGTTAGAAGATTTTTGAAGTTTACCTCGGCTCCCTGATTCACAAGGCTTCCGATCACTGCTCCGTCAGATTTCTCCACCTGACGCAGAAGACGATATATTCCGATGAACGATTCCTTCTCCTGGGGAGTAATCCTGTTATTCTTCTCCAGTTTATATAGGAAACGACTGTAGCGCTCCGCATCGTCCTGCCTGTTCTCCTGTCCGTTCAGGTGATTCTCCAGTTCCTCCAGATTCATGGTAAGCGGATTGATTCCATCCCGGATTAGTTTCAGGGTTGCTCCCGGCGTCAGTTTCCGGATGACTCTGTTCAGCTGCAGATCGGCTGCTTTCACCCGGTTAATATTCTCTTCCGTAATCATCATGCTGTTGTATCCCAAAATACGAACGGCACGTTCATTGGCTTCGTCCGGTTTCAGATTCAGACCGGCGAGAATCTCCTCCACATTACGAAAGGCCTTACGGATATTGTCGCCAAGATCGGCTCTCGGAACCGTCATGACCGTTTCATATGCTGCATTCACATTCTCATACGTACTCTTCAGTACGGTTCCCTGCGTATGGATGTAATTCAGATGATAAAAAGCAGGAACATCGATAACTTTACCAATCACCTGCGCAGGCATCTCACCAATCTGTGCTACTTTGGTCAGTGTGTCCTGATACAAGGAATCTCTGATCTGCAATTCGTCCGGATCTTTCGTTCCAAAAAGCAGCTGTTTCGTGTTCTCTTCACTGGCTTTCAATTCTTCTACCAGCTGAGACAGCTCTGCCGTCTCGATCTGGTATCCGCTCTTCAGCAATTTCAGGTTGGCTTCAAAGGTCATCATCAGCCGGACCTCTTCCAGACGTCGTCTCGCCGTGATCATCTCGTATTCCCTGTTGCGATAGTCTGTCTGTTCCCGATTCTCCTCCCCACGGTCTGCCTGACCGGGCTCTCTAGCATTCCTCTGCCGTCCCGCCGTCTCCTGCTCCTGCATTCGTAGAAGATTGCGGATGGTAAGTGGTTCTCCCGATTCCACCGCACGCTCCAGGGTTTCTCCGGAAATACCGGCCACCTCATTCAGAATGCGGTCTGCCCGGGTCACAATAGACTCCGTTACAGTCAGATCCGCCGTTTCTGCCGGTTGCTTATTCCACAGTGCATTCATCATTGCATCCATAGCCTTTTCAAATGGCATCGGAAGCGGAATGTCATTCATCCGGTCCAGACGCATCAGATTCTCCCCGGTAAGAGGAATTCCCTGTTCCACGATCCATCTGGCTTCCTGCATCGTCTCCTCATTGACATCCAGTCCGGCCTCGTCAATTACTTCCCTCATACGGCCTTCCAGATGATCCCATTGGAAACTGTCTGCCTTTTTCGCATAATATCCGGGCATATCGTCCGCGTAATATCCGTATCCCTGCCTCGTTTCCATGGAACTGGCAGAGAACTGGGCCTTGTAGATTTCCTTGATATTCAGCTCGCAGTGGTTTTTGATCAAATATTTCTTGGCGCCGTCGCTCAATTCCGTGATCTGTACACATTTCTCCAACGCAGATCCTACATCATGTACATTCTGACGGTTTACCGGAATATCGTTTTTCCGCAGGCTGGCAGCGATCTGGCGGCCCCGCATATCACTGCCTGTGATCTTCGCCAGCTCATCGGCAGTCAGATCATCATTGTATCCGGTAATGGTTATACCCGCTTCCGCAAGTTTTGCTTTGATCTCGTCAACAACGGTAATCATCTCATCAGAAGGCATGCTGCCGGGTTTGAACCCGTTTTCCTCCAGTTCCTGATAATCACCGGCAGACATAAAATGAGACATCACTGTCATAAAGTCCTGCTGGGCAGACATATAGTCCTGCTCTGCAATCTGCATAACGTCTTCTGCGGTCGTTCCCTGACCTTCATAAGCTCTGTTATCCATAACTGTGCCAGAAATGTCTAATGCAAATGCGTTGATCGGCTTCGTCCCTGAAGCTGTATCGCTCTTCTGTGAAGTTGTTACCCTGTCAACATTCTGATTGGCGTTCAATGAGTCAAAACTGATCTTCATAATGCTACCTCTCTCATGTTGGGGTGATCACATCTGTGACCGGGTTATTTGCTTTTTATTTCGGCAAAATTCACGCAATTCTTAATAGTCCCCCGGAAAAATGCACAGTAAAAGGCAACCGGAGGATTCCCTCGGCTGCCCGAATACATTACATATCAATTTCATCTGTGATCAACCTTTACTGTAACAGGAAAACGGCTGACCCAAAGGCCGGAAGATTAAATGCGATGGAACTCTCCCTGTAATCGCAGGGGATGCGCTCAACCGGGATCACCTTTTCAATGGTGTGTCCCTGTCCGCCATACTTCATATCGTCACTGTTCAGCAGAAGCTTTACTTTTTTCACATTCGGAACGCCTACCCGGTATTCATCCCGTGGCATCGGCGTCATGTTTAATACGACCAGAATGCTGTTTCTGCCACTGTCATCTTTGCGAATGAAACTGAAGGTACTGCGGTCAGCGTCATCGGCATTGACCCATTCAAAACCTGCCCATGAATTGTCAATCTTATACAATGCAGGGTATTTCCTGTAGAGTTCCAAAAGATCCTTGACATATTCCTTCATACCTCTGTTCAGGGGATCCTCCAACAGGTACCAGTCAAGCTCCCTTGCTTCGCTCCATTCCCGCTCCTGGGCAAAATCCTGACCCATGAAGAGTAATTTTTTACCGGAATGGCAGAACATATAGGTGTAGCCCGTTCTCAGGTTCGCGTATTTGTCAATCGTATAACCCGGCATCTTCATGACCATGGAACATTTCAGATGTACCACCTCATCATGCGACAACGGAAGCACATAATTCTCGCTTTCATTGTAGGACATGGCAAAAGTCATCTTATTGTGATTATTCTTACGGAAATAAGGATCCAGTTTCATATATTCGCAGAAATCATGCATCCATCCCATGTTCCACTTGAAGGTAAAGCCCAAGCCGCCCTCTGCAGCCGGCTTCGTGATCTTCGGCCAGGCAGTCGATTCCTCTGCAATGGTCATCACACCGGGATGATTTTTGGAAATAATGCTGTTCAAATGTCTCAGGAATTCGATCGCTTCCAGATTCTCATTGCCGCCGTATTTATTCGCTACCCACTGTCCGTCCCGCTTGCCATAATCCAGATACAACATGGATGCCACTGCATCCACCCGGAGGCCATCCACATGGAACTCCTTGACCCAGTACAACGCATTGGCAATCAGGAAATTGCGAACCTCGTATTTCCCATAATTGAAAATCTTCGTTCCCCAGTCAGGATGCTCACCAAGACGCTTGTCCGGGTGTTCATAGAGACAGGTTCCGTCAAATTCCGCAAGTCCGTGGGCGTCTCTCGGGAAATGGGCAGGTACCCAGTCCAGAATAATACCGATATCATTCCGATGCAGTTCGTTAACCAGATACATAAAGTCATGCGGCGTTCCGTAACGGCTGGTAGGTGCATAATATCCGGTTACCTGATATCCCCAGGACCCATCATAGGGATACTCCGCAATCCCCATCAGTTCCACATGTGTGTATCTCATTTCCTTCAGATATCCGATCAATCTGTCGGCAAACTCACGGTACGTATAGAATCCATCCTCCGTTCCGTCCGGATGCTTCATCCAGGAACCTATGTGACATTCATAAACCGCCATAGGTTCTGCGAAGAGATTCTTATCTTCCCGCCCCTTCATCCAGGTGGAATCCGTCCATTTGAAATTACTGATGTCGTACACGATGGAGGCCGTATCCGGTCTCACCTGCGCATGCGTCGCGTAGGGATCAGCTTTATACAGTTTGGTTCCGTTCTGTGTCACCACGAGGAATTTGTACCTCATGCCCTGCTCCACACCAGGGATAAAGCAGTCATAGATCCCCCCGGGACCGATGCGAAGCATCTGATTGGCCTTCTCATTCCATCCGTTGAAATCACCGATCACATAAACTTCAGCCGCATTCGGTGCCCATACGGCAAAATAGACACCGTCCTGTCCGTCCACCGTAGTCAGGTGCGCCCCGAGCTTCTTATAGATCTCATAGTGCGTCCCCTGGCCAAACAAATATTGATCATCCTGTGAAATAAAAATCTGTTCTCTCAATCTGCCAGTCACTTCCATCCTTTTTGTTATAGTTTTACTACCCGATCTATCTGAAATCTCTCTCTGATAATATGATCATATCTTCTTCATCATATCGTTTTCCCGCGATCACATCAAAGAAATGTCTCAAATTCTTCCTGTTTGCATGATCGATCGCCCTGTCAACAATCTCACGAACCTCGGCAAGCGTGGCTCTGTGAGATGCGGTCTGAAGATTCGCGATCCGCGCTGCCAGTTCCAGTTCTCCCACATGATCTACACTGTACTCCTGCTTGTAGGCGTACTTTTTGGCGTAATTCACCAGTGCACGATCATCCATCGTGTCAACATTAATTACAATATTGAAAAGATCATTCAGCCTGTTATTGGTTACGATCAGACGACGGATTGCCTTTTTCGTATCCTCCAGCACGACGATCAGGCCAACACCCTCAGCATCCAGATACCGTACCATCTGTTTCAGGCTGTCTGCTGTCAGAGAACCTGCCCCTTCCACGATGACAGCGCCATTCCGGACTCTGTCAAACATCGGTGCAACTCCGTTTCTGTTCAGACTCTCACCGGATACCTTAGCTACCTTGCCGGAGAAATTGCTGTCAGACTGCTGCACACTCTTGATCAGTTTCTTGGCGATACTTAACGTTCCCGTTCCCGGATTCCCCGTGATAATCACATTTCCGGTATAGGAAGCAAGTGTAATCTTATCAATGGCCGACGCCAGCTGTTTCTTCATCTTCGGAGTATTAATTGCCTCTCCAAACAGAATCTGCTCGTCCTCCGTCAGTTCACGGGTTGCAAAGCTATGTCCGGAGTTCTCACCTTCCTCCGACGCATCCTCCTCATCAGTTTCCGGTTCTTCCGCATCTTCGCAGGCAGGCTCGGACTCTTCCATGTCTTCCTCAACAGCTTCCGACTCT
>JAEDCX010000016.1 GCA_016293925.1 Lachnospiraceae bacterium
CTTTCTGATATAATCCATTGCTCCCATCTTCAGGCCCCTGATCTCGCTCTCACTATCATTGTCTGCGGTCAGGAAAACAACCGGTATATCCATCGTCTCCGGATTATCCTTTATCCTCTGTAATGTCTCATATCCATCCATCTGCGGCATGATAATGTCTAACAGAATCAGGTCCGGCTTCACCCTGTTCAAAAAATTCAGTGCCTGTTCCCCTGATTTTGCCATCGAAACTCTGTAATGCCCCTCCAGAACATCGGCGGCGCCTTTCAGATTCGTGGTATTATCATCCACAATCAGGATGTGTTTCTCCTTCGACTCATTGGAATTCATGTCCATACCATTTCCCCAAACTGATTACAATCATCCATGCAAACCGGTATTCCGGTCCCATTTATCCAACAGCTACATTCCCAGGAAATCGGTTACCACCTGTTTCATCTCATTCGTGTCGCATTGCTTATCGTGCAGAACCGGAGCCGTACGGATCTCTTCAATGGCGCGCGGAATTGCAACATTCCCAATCCTGCTCAATTCATCGATCAGTGCAAAATCTTCCATCGCGCTGTATTTCTCCGCGTCAATTGCCCCCATAACGCTTCTCGCAAACTTAAACGGACTGGCTGTTGACGCAACCACCGCAATGGTGTTATCCCCAGTGGCCCTTCTGTATTTCTGCAATACATTGGCAGCCACACCCGTATGGGTATCAATCACATAACCTGTCTTCTCGTACAGATTCCGAATGGTTTCACAGGTTTCTTCCTCGGTTGCATAGTTCCCGTAAAAATCAACCAGTCCCTGCTTCATCTCGTCGGTAATCTCATATCTGCCGCTCGTTGCAAGCGATGACATGAATTCCGCATTCTTCCCGGCGTCCTCTCCTGCAATCCGGTAGATCAGACGCTCCAAGTTGGAGGACACGAGAATATCCATGGACGGAGAATTGGTTAAGGTAAACGCCCGGTTCTTATCGTAATCACCGGTTGTGAAAAAATCATACAATACCTTGTTTTCATTGGATGCACAGATCAGCTTGTTGATGGGAAGTCCCATATTCTTGGCATAATATGCTGCCAGAATGTTACCGAAATTGCCCGTAGGAACCACGACATTCATCTTCTCACCTGAAGCAAGTTTGCCCTCCTTTACCAGAGTACCGTATGCATATACATAATATGCGATCTGCGGAACAAGACGTCCGATATTGATGGAATTGGCAGAGGAAAACTGATATCCCGCAGCATCCAGTTCCTTCTCAAGTGCCTTGTCACTGAACAGTTGTTTCACACCGGTCTGGGCATCGTCAAAATTGCCGTGGATTCCCACTACATGGGTATTGGCTCCCTTCTGTGTCAGCATCTGCTTCTCCTGAATGGCGCTGACGCCTCCCTTGGGATAGAAAACAATAATCTTCACGCCGTCCACGCCGGCAAATCCTGCCAGTGCGGCTTTCCCGGTATCTCCGCTGGTCGCCGTGAGGATTACGATATCATTTTTCACATGATTTTTCCTCGCGCTGGTTACCATCAGATGCGGCAGGATTGATAACGCCATATCCTTGAACGCAATGGTTGCGCCGTGGAACAGTTCCAGATAATAAGCTCCGTCAGCCTCCACAAGCGGACAGATCTCTTCCGTATCGAATTTGGAATCGTACGCGGAATCGATACACTTCTTCAGTTCTTCCTCCGTGAAGTCAGTAAAATACAATTTCATTACTTCATATGCAACTTCCTTGTAAGACATTCCGGATAATTCTTCCAAAGATCTGTCGAGAGAAGGAATCTGCTCCGGAACATACAGACCGCCGTCGGGTGCCAGTCCCTGCAGAATTGCCTGGGAAGCTGTTTTTCTCTCATTACTGTTTCTGGTACTCTTGTATATAATCTCCATAATACACCTCATTGTAATCATTTTCGATGTATTATAGCACAACTCCGCCCGTATCGCAATTGTTTTCCGCCACAGAATCTGATATACTTATGCGTAAATACTGTATTGCGAGGTAAACCATGAATCTTCTGCCCGGCGTGTATACTGCCAAGAAAAAGAATGGGGACATCTATTTCCGTTCCAATATTACCTATCGAATGAAACACATCAGCCTCGGCAGCTATGCTACGGAGGAGGCGGCTCACAAGGCCTATCTTACCGCCCACCGGATTTTGGAGGATCCAACGGTTTCTCCGGAAGAGCTTCTGAACACACCGGAGCGGTTCTCGGACCTACTCTTTGAAAAGCAGATCTGCCTTGTGAATTTCAGGGATCACAATCTGTACATTGCCAATCCGATTTATCTGCGCCGGCATTTTTTTGAATATTATCTTACAGAGGACATCTGCCTGAAATTCGATATCGATGATCTCTTCTACTATTCCTCCCACAAGATTCTCATGCGCAATCGTCACCTGTGTGTGGCGGATTACGGCAGTCAGATCAGTCTGATTACCCGGTATGGTCTGAAACCGTACGCAGTCCCCGGCAGGGACTACCTCCACCTGAATCAGGATCCCTATGATTACCGCCGCATCAATCTGGAGATCATAAACCGCTACAACGGGGTTCATCGCATTCCCTATCGCAATTCGTATCAATACAAGGCAGTGATCCATATCCACGGCAATTACCAGATCGGCATCTATGACACGGAAGACGAAGCCGCCATTGCATACAATAAGGCGATTGACATTCTGCGCAAAAAAGGAGTGAAGAAAAACTTCACTCCCAACTTTCTGGATGGTCTGTCTCCGGCCGTCTATGCCTCCATCTACTCCGCGATCCGGATCTCTGATAAAATCATACACTTTTCTCCGAAGGGATCATTGCCCTGAGACAGTTATCGTAAAAATCCGTTGACAATAGCGTCCTCGGCCTCTTTTTCCGTCAGCCCCAGCGTCATCAGTTTGATCAGCTGCTCGCCGGCGATCTTACCGATTGCGGCCTCATGAACCAGACTGGCTTCCGTACTGTTGGCTGTAATCTCCGGAATCGCCTGTACAGATGCCTCGTCCATAATAATGGAATCACATTCGGAATGCCCTGCGCATGCATTGTTCCCATTGATCTTCATCAGCAGTTTCTGTTTCGACCGATCCTTGGCAACGGTTCTGGAGATCACATTGGTGCTGGATCCTTCACCGTTCAGATCCACCGAGAAGTACGTCTCCGCAGTCTGCTCCCCATGGGTCATCAGTTTTTCTTTGATTACCAGGGACGCCTGCGGTCCGAGCACCGCACTGGTTACCCGTTTCGTAGAATCCACCCCCCGGATCTGTACCATCTCCATCTCCAGGAAGCTTCCCTGCTCCATCTCGACAATGGTCTCCGGATTCAGGATATTCCTGCCCTTGCCGTCTCCCTGTCCATAATGTTTCTCCACATAGCGTACTCTCGCATTTCTGCCGATATGGAAAGAATGAATCCCATCATGCTCCGAGGTTTTGTCTCCTCCGTTATGAATGCCGCATCCGGCAACGATGGTCACATCACAATCCTCACCGATGTAAAAATCATTATAAACAAGATCCTTCATGCCGCTCTGGCTCAATATGACCGGAATATGAACGCTCTCATTCCGGGTTCCCGGTTTGATCCGGATATCAATCCCGGGCTTATCCTCCTTGGTCACAATATCGATGTTCGCCGTTGTATTTCTGCCGAACAACTGACCGTTTTCCCGTATGTTATATGCTCCGGCAGGAACCTCATGCAGATCTGCCACCTGCTCCAACAGTGTTCTCTGAATCTGATCCATACTCTGCCTCCTACATCCTGTCCATCAGTTTCTTGCAGCCGCTGTTACTGTTCAGCAGTGCAGGAAGGATCTCCTCTCTCCTGCCGGTTGCCGTAACGGTTCCTCCGCTGACCACCACAATCTTGTCCGCAATATCCAGAATCCGCTCCTGATGGCTGATAATAATGATATTGCCACCGATCTTATCATGCATGTGCTCAAATACCTGAATCAGGTTCTGGAAACTCCACAGATCAATGCCTGCCTCCGGTTCGTCAAAAACAGAAACTGCCGTCCCTCTTGCAATAATCATGGCAATCTCAATCCGCTTCAGTTCTCCGCCCGACAGACTGGCGTTTACCTCCCGGTGAATATAGTCTCTCGCGCACAATCCAACCTCTGACAGATAGTTGCACGCATCCGCCGTTGTAATATCCTTGCCCGCAGCATACCGGATCAGTTCTTTCACCGTAATCCCTTTGAAACGGACAGGCTGCTGAAATGCAAAACTGATGCCCCGCTTCGCCCGATCCGTCACGGACAGATCCGTAATGTCCTCTCCATCCATATAGATCCTTCCCGCCGTCGGCCGGATGATTCCCGCAATCAGCTTCGCCATCGTGGATTTTCCCCCGCCGTTAGGACCTGTAATCGCGGTAAAACGATCTTCAAATACCACATTAACATCCTTCAGAATCTGTATGGTTCTATTCTCATCTTCTACCTGATAAGTAATGTTTTTCAGTTCGAGCATATGCTCCTCCATCTATTTCTTCGTATAGTCTACAAGGCTCATGCTGATTCTGGCCGTACCAACCACACCATTGACGCCGGTTGAAGTGGAATACTGCCACATTGACAGTTTGTACGGATAATCGGGATAGTCGCCTTCTCCCAGGAACCAGACGTCATAATCATTCGCAACGCTCAGTTCCAGATTTTTTAACAGCCACAGTTTGTCCGCTGCAATCATAGGCACATAGCCCGCATCTTTTATCTTGTCCAGAAAAGCACTGATGATTTTGGTTCTCGCGAATTTACTCAATCCGTCCGCTCTCGCCTCTTCCTCTCCCACATAGCCTGCATAGAGTGCTACCGGGTATGTAATGGCATAGTCCTCCAGATAAGAGAGCACATATTCCGCCTCCTCCACCGCTTCCTCTTCGGTCACAGCCTGCGTGGCAAACAGGATACCTATCTTCAGTCCGGCATTCCCGGCTCCCTGCATATTCTGCGCGAAATGTTCATCCAGAGACAGGGTACCTGTTTGATAGCCCCGCTGTCCCAGACGAATCATGACAAAATCAATCCCTGCTTTTTTCACCTTATTATAATCTATGATTCCCTGCTGTTTGTCAACAAGGATTCCGGTAAAGCAGCACATCTCCTCATCTTCATAGTTCAGATATTTTCCGTCCTCCCGCAGTCTGTCGGGATCGATGGGATTGGGCGGCATATATTTGCTGATCATCAGCCATTCTTCCGTCCCGTCCCGTTTTACCACCCTGGTATGGGTGGATTCATAATCCGGATCCACAGACACCGCGCCGTCATTCTCCATATTTTCTTCCGGAAGTTCTTCTTCCTCCCGGTCCGGTTCCGCGATGACGCCTGCCCAGACATCCTCCGGATCATATTGTTCGTCCACATCCTGCACTTCCTCCGATATCTGTTTCGCGGAGGTTTTCCGTCCCGTCAGACGGTCTCTGTTGAGAACCAGCATCACCACCAGAAGCAACAGGATCAAAACAGAAGCCAATAATACCGCCACCTGGACTGACATACCTTTTGATTTCTCCTGATCGATCTGATCCAGTTTCATACAGTTCTCCTTTCTTGCCTGACTGACTACTGATATGGTATCATGTTCTTGTTCTTTAATCAATGTAACGAATCATGCCCACGGAAAATTCCCGGCATGTGGACGGAGCGTTCTATGCATACTGATTCTGCTTATTGCAAATACATCCGCTGTGTCATCCTGCTGATTCTGAGTATTACGATACTCTGTTCCTGCGGAAGGAAAAGAGAACCGCTTACCAGAAGTGCCCTTTTCTTTGACACAATCATTCAGATCACCATTTATGACAGTGATCTTGCGCTCTCGGACAAAGAACGTCTGATCGACGATTGCTTTGCTCTGTGTGCTCATTACGAAAACACCCTGAGTGCCACGGTTCCTGAAAGCGATATATGGAACATCAATCACAGCACCAATCCCGTCCCGGTGGAGGATGACACCCTGTTCCTGATCGAACGGGCAATCTTCTATTCCGAACTGTCCCACGGATTGATCGATCCCACGGTCTATACCGCGGGTATTCTCTGGGATTTTACCTCAGAGGATCCCGCACTGCCCTCCAAGCAGGCGCTTGCGGAAGCCGTTTCCCATGTCGACTACCATGCGATCCGTATCGAGAAATCCTCTCTTCCGGACCAGTCCACGGTACAGCTTGCAGATCCGGAAGCATGTATGAATCTCGGCTTCATCGCCAAAGGATTTGTTGCCGATCAGCTGGGAACCCTGCTACGGAAAGCGGGGGTGCAAAGCGCACTGATCAATCTTGGCGGCAACCTGCTTGCTATCGGCAGTAAACCGGACGGTTCCGACTATCTGCTCGGTATTCAGGCACCCTTCTCTGACACAGGAGAAGCCATCACGGCTATTCCCTGCCATGACAGCTCCCTGGTTACCTCCGGTAATTATGAACGTTTCTTCCGCCTGAACGGAATCGTTTACCATCATATTCTGGACAGCGCCACCGGGTATCCGGTACAAAACGATCTGAACAGTGTCACAATCCTGTCGTCTTCCTCCATGCAGGGAGACGCTTTAAGTACCCTCTGCTATATTCTGGGTTCGGATGCAGGTCTTGCACTGATCGAATCCACAGAGGGTGTGGAAGCCCTGTTTATCAAACAGGACAATTCCGTTATTCGCTCTTCCGGCTTTCCATGTGAATAGAGTGTTTCGGACATTTCTCCACACACAGACCACACTGGGTACATTTGGACTGGTCAATATGTGCGTGGAAATTCTCCACCGTAACAGCGCCCGCCGGACAGTTCTTCGCACAGATACCGCATCCGATACATCCCACATCACAAGCTTTCATGGTAACCGGTCCCTTATCACAGGAATGACATGCAACGGTCACCTTGGAGGAATACGGGATCAGTTCGATCAGATGACGGGGACATGCCGCCACACACTGACCGCAGGCCTTACATTTCTCCTTATCCACCACTGCAACCCCATCCACAATGTGAATCGCATCAAACTGACAGCTGGCCACGCAGCTGCCATATCCGAGACAGCCGTAGGTACAGTACTTTTCTCCTTTATTGGGTACATAAGACAGAACGCGGCAATCCCGGATACCGCTGTATTCATAATATACCTCCGTTTTCCGAAGTGTCCCGTTACATTTCACATAGGCAGTCATGCGCTCCGTATCAGCGGCATTCACACCCATAATCTTCCCGATTGCATCCGCAACCGGTTTGCCGCCTACCGGACATTGATTGACGGGAGCATCCCCCTTGGCAATTGCGGAAGCAAGCCCGGAACATCCCGGATACCCGCATCCGCCGCAGTTGTTTCCCGGTAACGCCTCCAGAATCTTCTCTTCCCGTTCATCTACATCCACATGAAACAAAATCCCTGCCATTCCAAGGAAAAGACCAACCAGGAGACCTACACCGCCCACCACTGCCACGGCTATCAAAATTCCAGTAAAATTCATACGCTTATCTCCTCTACAGCAATCCCGAGAATCCACAGAATGCAATTGCCATCAAACCGGCAGTCACCAGCGTGATCGGCATTCCGCGGAATGCTTTCGGAACATCATTGAACTCCATCTTTTCTCTGATCCCCGCCAGAATAACAATTGCAATCGTAAATCCTACAGCGGTTGCAAATCCATTCACGATACTGGTCAGAATATCATATGATTTCTGTACATTGGTCAGTGCAATTCCCAACACAGCACAGTTCGTCGTGATCAGCGGAAGATATACGCCAAGCGACTGATACAGTCCGGGCATTGCTTTTTTCAGAAACATCTCCACCATCTGCACCAGGGCGGCAATCACCAGAATGAAAACGATTGTCTCCAGATAGGTAATATCCCACCGTTGCAGAATATAGGTATCTATTACGGCAGATACCGCGGAGGCCAGTGTAATGACGAAAATCACCGCCGCACCCATTCCGGCGGCCGTATTCACTTTCTTGGAAACACCCAGGAAAGGACAGAGTCCCAGGAACTGGCTCAAAACAACATTGTTCACAAAGGCGGCGCCGATTGCAATCAAAATCAGATTAGTCATTCTTCTCAACCTCCTTCATCCCGTTTCCTGAAGCATCCGTCTCCGGTTCCTGCTTCCCTTCCTGCTTCTGCTCCGTATCCTGTTTCTTCTCTGTATCCTGCTTCTGACCGGAACGATCATCATAGAATCTCATAGCGCATCCGCTCTCTCCACAGGCTTCACAATCGGAAGAACATCCTTGCGGCTTCTCGGTTCTGTCAGACGGAGTCTTCGCTCTGGAAGCTGCCACCGACCGGATTTTGTTCTGCAGTGCCGTCAACATGGCAAGCACGAAGAATGCCCCCGGCGCCATGATAAATATACTGACCGGTACATAGGACTCCGGCATGACATGACAGCCGAAAATCTCGCCTGCACCAAGCAGTTCCCTGAAAATACCGATACAGGTCAGCGCAAAAGAAAACCCGAGCCCCATTCCCAGTCCGTCGAAGACCGACGGGAGTACCGGATTCTTGTACGCATAGGCTTCCGCACGTCCCAGAATAATACAATTGACCACAATAAGCGGAATGTAAATTCCCAGTGCATCATACAGGGTCGGCAGAAATGCCTGCAGCAACAGCTGAACCACCGTCACAAACGATGCAATGATGACAATAAATGCCGGAATACGCACTCTGTTGGGAATCACCTTGCGAAGCAGGGAAATCAATGCATTGCTCAATACCAGAACCGCAGTGGTCGTAAGTCCCATTCCCAGACCATTCATCGCAGATGTGGTAACCGCAAGGGTGGGACACATGCCGAGGGTCAGCACGAAGGTGGGATTCTCCCGAACCAGTCCGTTGTATAAACGTTCTATTGCTTTATTCATGTCTTACACCTCCCAGATTATTGTAGTAATAATCAAGGCCGGCATTCACAGCCTCTGTGATGGCAGTTGTGGTTATGGTCGCACCACTGATTGCCTGTATCTGATTATCATAAACAGCTTCCTGCTTCACAATGGAAAACGAATCCACTGCTTTATTCTCAAACTGCGGAACCAGAACTTTCTCCGCATTCATACCGAGACCGGCAGTCTCACCGATCTGTGTGATGGAGATTCCGTTCGTCGTTCCGTCGACACGAATGCCGAGTGTGAAGGTAATGTCTCCTCCATAACCGTTGTGGGCTGTAATCACCATGACATACCCCATCTTCCCGCCATCCGGATCCTTGGCCACATACAGTTTCTCCAGATCACCGTCCGGGTAGTCCAGCCCCTTTCCGACATCCATAACCTCGAAACTGTCCGCATCCCTGAATACTGCGGCGCATGCCTTCTGCTCCGTCATTTTCTTCTGCTCCGCAATCGGTTCTTTGGTAATCTGGTAAACGAAACCGAGCGCCACACCTGCGAACAAGGTAATCATCAGTATGATCCATGCTTCTTTTAACATCTGCTTCATGCTTTTTTCCCTGCCTTTCCCCCGAACGGTACAGGTCTGGTTACTTTTTCAATCAGCGGTACCAGCAGGTTTCCAATGATAATGGCATAGGATACGCCCTCTGCCGATGCGCCAAACAACCGGAAGAGTCCGGTCATTATCCCCAGGAAAACACCAAATACAATCTGTCCTTTTTTCGTAATCGGTCTGGTTGCGTAATCGGTCGCCATGAAAAAGGCACCCAGCATAAGTCCTCCGCCGGACAACTGCGCAACAATATACGTTTCATTCACACCCTCACCGCTGAAGATGCACAGGAACAGAACAAAGGATATCAGATAGGAAAACGGAATTCTCAGGTCAATAATTCCCGCAAGCAGCAGAATGCATGCACCGATCAGAATCGCTATCACAGATGTCTCGCCAATGGTTCCGGCGGTGTTACCGAGAATCATATCCCACACTTCCACCTCCCCACCGCTTTTGATCACGGCAAGGGGGGTAGCTGACGTCATCCCGTCATAATTGAAATCCGTCATCAGCGATGCAAAGGACAGAAGCAGGAAACATCTGGCTCCCAGCGCCGGGTTCATAAAATTCTGTCCGATGCCGCCAAACAGCATCTTCACGATCACAATCGCAAATACGCCTCCGATCACAGGTATCCAGTATGGAACCGTAGACGGCAGATTCATCGCAAGCAAAAGTCCGGTCACCACCGCGGAACAATCCCGGATCGTAAACGGTTTCCTTAAGATCAGTTCAAACAGACACTCACTGGCCACACAGGTGGCAATACTGATCAGGATAATCACAGCCGCTCTGTAGCCAAAATGCCATATGCCAAAGCAGGCGGAAGGCATGAGTGCCAGAATCACGGTCAGCATAATGCTGGTAGTGGATACCCTGCTTCTGACATGCGGATTGGATGATACTTTTAATAAATCGCTCATGTACTTCTCTCCCTCCTATTTTTTCTTTCTGTCTTCCAGAATCTGCTTACGCATCGTTTTGATTGCCTGTGTCAGCTGGCGTCTGGCAGGACACACAAAACTACAACTGCCACATTCGCAGCACTCCATACCGCTCTGTGCCACAAATTCCTCCTTGCGGCCCTGGGCTGCATAATCTGCCAGAAGATTCGGCATGGCTCTTGCCGGACAGGCCTCCAGACAACGACCGCACTTAATACATGCTGAGGGTTCAAACCTTGACACGTCATCCTTGGATAAACACAACAATGCAGACGCTGTTTTCGTCGTCGGAACATCAGTCATAAAAAGAGCAAAGCCCATCATCGGTCCGCCGGATATGATTTTCTCCGGCTTTCCGAGAAATCCGCCGGCCTCGTCAATCAGTTCCTGATAACTAGTACCGATGCGTACCTTATAATTCCTCGGGTTCCGGATCGCGTCCCCGGTAATCGTCACAATACGATTCATCAGTGGGCGTCCGTAGGTAACCGCAAGATAGATTGCCGTCACGGTATCAATATTGTCAACGATGCAGCCCACATCGGCTGGCAGCTTGGTGGAATTCAGTTGCCGTCTCGTGGTTGCATAGATCAGCTGCCGCTCCGCACCCTGCGGATATTTGGTTTTCAGTGTCTTCACCATAATCTCCGGATTGTCCTTCACAAGCGCTTTCATCTTCTCAATACAATCCGGTTTGTTGTCTTCAATGGCAATAATCCCCTTGGCGTGTTCAAACAGCCGCAGCATGATTTTCAGGCCACCGACCACCTTCTCCGGCTCCTCAATCATCCTACGGTAGTCACTGGTCAGATACGGCTCACATTCCGCACCGTTTACAATCACATAATCAATTTTCTCCGGATGCTTCGGCTGGAGTTTCACATGTGTCGGAAACCCTGCGCCGCCCATTCCTACCACACCTGCCTTCTGAATCAATGCCAGAATCTCTTCTCTGGTCAGTTCCTTATACGGCTTCGGCTGTTCATATTCTACTTCCTCGAACAGACCGTCATTCTCAATGATAATACTGTCCACCATATCTCCGGTGGTCACCCGACGGGGTTCGATCCCCTTCACCGTTCCGGAAACCGTTGCATAGATGGGGGCTGAGACAAATCCGCCCTCCCTGGCAATCAGCTGGCCGGTCAACACATGATCCCCCTTGGATACCACAGGAATCGCCGGTGCACCGATATGCTGGATCAGTGGATAAACCAGATCTCCCTTAGGCAGATATTCTCTGATTTTCTTATCCTTGGTGAGTTTCTTCCCATCGTACGGATGAACTCCCCCATGAAAAGTCTGTTTACTCATAACGATACCTTCCTCTCGTGAAAACCGTATAAACGGTCTATCTCCAATATACTATTTTTCGTCAAAAAATACTACACCCAAAACCAAAAATATGATAAACTGAATGCATATGATGCGCATTCAGGAAAGGACTTTCTATGAAAATCATCCGGAAACAATTATACAATCTAGAATGGAACTATCCCTTTGAGCAGGTATGTCCTGCCGGGAAAGCAGTTTTTATGGATATTGAGACGACAGGCTTTGTCGCCCGTTCCTCCAGAGTCTACCTGATCGGCTGTATTGTCCGTGAGGAAAACTGTTTCACTGCCTATCAATGGTTCAGTGAGAACAACGAGGATGAAGTCAATATCCTACGCTCCTTTGCGGATTTCGTAAAAGACGATGCCTTTATTGTTCATTTCAACGGGAATCATTTTGACATCCCGTATCTGGATGAGAAATTTGTGCAGTACGGGATCGATTGCTGCCTGTCCCGCCATGACGGGCTGGATCTCTACCGCCGCATTGCTCCCTACAAATCATTCCTGAAGCTGCCCAACTGTAAGCAGAAAACCATTGAGACTTATCTTGGCATTCTTCGCCGCGACGTTCTGGCGGGCGATGAACTGATCGGAGTCTATCTCCACTATGTATCGGAACCCAATGAGTACGACCGGGATCTTCTTCTGCTCCACAATCTGGAGGATATCGAAGGTCTGGTTCAGATTCTTCCGATTCTCGCCTATGTGGATCTGTTCAACCGTCCGTTTACGGTGACCAAGGTGCAGGCAAACTATTATAATGATTTCTCGGGTTCTCCCGACCAGGAACTGGTCATGAAGATCAAACTGGATACTCCGCTTCCGATTCAGGTCACGGAGCAGGCCAACCGCTGTCTGTTTACCGGTCTGGATACCTCCTGTACCATCAAAGTCCCGATCTACAGCGGTGAGTTGAAATATTTCTATTCAAACTACAAAGAGTATTACTATCTTCCGGAGGAAGATGTGGCGCTACACAAGGCAGTTGCTGCATATGTCGATCCTGCCCACCGGGTTCCGGCTACGGCAGCCACCTGCTATACCAGAAAATGCTCCGAATATCTTCCGGAATGGTCCCCCGTTCTGGAACCCTTCTTCAAAAAAGAGTATAACAGCCGGGAAAGTTATTTTGAACTGACAGAAGAAATCAAGCAGGACCGGGAACTGTTTACCCGGTACGCTGAGCATATCCTGCAGATGATCATCAACAGCATCTGACAGTTTCCCGCAATCAAAACGGTCAGGGTACTCCCGTTACCGAGCGCACCCTGACCGGCTCTGTAGTATGCGGCAACGTCTGCCTCCACTACGGTTTCTGATAGTAGAAAGAATTCTTGCGGGTATATCCGATATCCTTGTAATCCACGATCTGCTCTGTACTTCCGATAAACAGAACCCCTCCCGGAGCAAGAGAGTTGTAGAACTTCCGGAACACCTCGTCTTTCGCTTCTTCCGTAAAATAGATCAAAACATTACGGCACACGATCATATGATAGTTCATCTGATAGATATCCTTCAGAAGATTGTGCTGTTTGAATTCGACCCTGGCTTTGATCTCATCCGCAATCTTATAGGACGGTCCGATCTGGGTGAAATACTTCTTTCGCAGATCCTCCGGCACATTCATGATGCTCTTCTGGGCGTACAGACCTGTCTTCGCCTTTTCCAGAATCACTTTGTCCAGATCCGTTGCATAGATCTTAATCTGATTCAACGGAACATATCTGCTCAATGCCATCACAAGGGAATACGGCTCGTCCCCCGTGGAACATGCCGCACTCCATATTTTCAGCTGATTACCGAATTTACGGATCAGTTCCGGGAAAATCTCTTTGTCCATAAACTGCCACTGATCCGGGTTTCGATAGAACTCCGAAACATTGATCGTCAGATATGTGACAAAATCATTGAACTGCTGTTTATCATTCTTGATCAGTTTTACATATTCCTCATAATTGCCGGCTTCCGATTTCCCGATCAGCGTATCGATTCTCCGCTTCATCTGCCGTTCTTTATAACTGTTCAAGTCAATCTGCGTCATGGAGTAGATTGCTTTTTTGAACTCTTCATAGGTAAATTCCATCTCATCCGCCCTCCGCTGTAGAAACAAAAAGCGCAGCCTTAAGCTACGCTCTTGTTATTATGTTGAAAAGAATTACTGCTCTTCGTTGGCAATCACTTCATCAATGTTCACGGATACAACATCTGCATCCTCTTCCGCTTTCTCCTCCGCAGGATCCGGAGCGAACATTGCTTTGATGCTTAAGCTGATTTTCTTATCTGTTTCGTTAAAATCAACCACCTTGGCAGTTATCATCTCACCGATCTTCAGGACATCGGACGGCTTCTCTACGTGTTCCTTGGAAATCTGGGAAACATGCAGAAGTGCATCCACTCCATCCTCCAGTTCAACGAAAGCACCGAAATCTGTCATTCTGGCTACTTTACCCTCTACAACGTTTCCTACCGCATACTTGCTAGCTGCGTCAATCCAGGGATTCTTATCTGCAAACTTGAGACTCAGGGCAATCTTGTTGCCATCGATCTCTTTGATCAATACGGAAACCTTGTCCCCCTGGCTGAATACCTTCTTCGGGCTCTCCACATGTCCCCAGGACATCTCGGAAATATGAAGCAGACCATCTACTCCACCCAGGTCAATGAATGCACCGAAATCCGTAACATTCTTCACGGTTCCTTCTACAACATCACCCTCTTTGATCTTCTCCAGAAGAGCCTTCTGCAGTTCACTCTTTCTGCTGACAATCAGCTGCTTACGGTCACCGATATATCTTCTCTTCTTGGGATTGTATTCGCTCACTACGAACTCAATCTCCTGACCTGCGTATTTGGTCAGATCCTTCTCATACACATCTGATACGAGACTCGCCGGAATGAAGATTCTGACTTCATCCACAACCACGCAGATACCACCCTCCAGAACCTGGCTGACTTTGGCTGTGAGCACTTCTTTGTTATTGAAAGCATCCTCAATTCTCTTGTTGCCTCTGTCTGCAGCGATTCTCTTATAAGACAGAACCACCTGTCCCTCGCCGTCGTTCACTTTGATTACCTTGGTGGTAATCTTGTCACCCTCATGCAGAACGGTTGTCAGATCCAGATTCGGTTCACTGGAATACTCATGTCTCGTCAGAATACCATCTGATTTATACCCAATGTTCAGTACTGCCTCTTCAGGCTTCACGCTGATAACTGTACCCTCGACTACCTCTCCTGTATGTATTGTTTTGAATGACTCTTCCAGCATTTGTTCAAAAGTTAAGTCTGACATAATTTTGAACCTCCTCAATAATATTATTCGGGGTAGACGCTCCTGCTGTTATTCCTACAGTTTCAGCAGCATCAGGTATTCCGAAATTCAAATCGTCCCTTGATTGTATAAAAAATGTATTCTTGCATTCCCTGCTACAGATCTCATACAATTTCCTGGTGTTGGAACTGTTCGCTCCACCAATCACGATCATCGCATCAACTTCTGCCGCTAGACAACGTGCCTCTGTTTGTCTGGCTTCCGTAGCGTTACAGATAGTATCCACAACACTAACATCATAACCTTTTTCACAGAAAATTTCAACTAATTCTTGAAATTTCTTGTAGTTAAATGTCGTCTGGGCTACCATACATATTCTTGTATCTTTTTCATACTGCAGATTTCTGATTTCCGCTTCGGTTCTGACAACCGTACAATTCCCTTCACACCAGCCTCTGATTCCCTCCACTTCCGGATGTCCCAGATCACCGACAATAAGAATCTGGCAGCCCTCCAGGCTCTTCTCATGCACCACATCGTGGATTCGTTTCACAAAGGGGCAGGTGGCATCCACACAGCGAAGACCCTGACGTTCCATTTTCTCATAGATATCTTTCGATACTCCGTGGGACCGGATAATCACGGTGCCTTCCTGCAGCGCCTCCAGTTCCGCTTCGGAATGGAGAACCGTCACTCCCTGCTCCTCCAGTTCCTGCACAACCTGTTCATTGTGAATGATCGGACCGTAGGTATATATTTTCTGACCGGTCTGTATCTGCTCATATACGGTATCCACTGCTCTTTTGACACCGAAACAGAATCCTGCGCTCTTAGCAAGTCTTACTTCCATAGTATCTCCCTGCACAAAATATTTATTCATACGGCCGGCATCCCTGCCGTGCACCACCGGTTTGTCTCTATTGCGCCGTCCGGAAGCCTGTCCTGCCGCACACCGTTCGAAAGCCTAGAGCAGTCCTTTTCTGCCACGGTCCTCGCGAATCACCTCTTCGATGGTTCCAAGAACCTCTTCCACCGTCATGTCGGAGGAATCCACCAGAACAGCGTCCTCTGCCTGCCGGAGCGGTGAAATCTCACGGTTCATATCCCGTTCATCCCGCTCGATGATATCCCGCTCAATGGTCTCAAGATCACAGATGGTTCCCTTTTCCTTCAGTTCCTCATATCTTCTGCGTGCACGCACATGGCTTCCTGCCGTCAGATAAATCTTCACATCCGCATTGGGGAGCACGGTCGTTCCGATATCCCTGCCGTCCATGATCACATTGTCGGTTTCTGCCATTTTCCGTTGCAGTTCCACCAGTTTGGCACGCACATTGGGATTCACGCTGCTGGCAGAAGCCATATTGCCCACTTCCTCTGTACGAATCATGCCGTTTACATTTTCGCCGTTGAGCCAGACCTGCTGTTCTTTGTTCTCATATCGGATGCGGATATCCGCCTCCCTGCATTTTACGTCAATTGCTGCCGTATCGGAGGCATCCACATGATTCTGCAGCAGATAATATGCCATTGCTCTGTACATAGCTCCTGTGTCCACGTAGATAAAATCCAATTTTCTTGCGATCTGTTTCGCGATCGTGCTCTTGCCTGCTCCTGCAGGTCCGTCAATTGCAACACTGTATCCCATATTTTTTTCCTTTCCCGTTTGTCTGATTATCGTCCCTACAGCCAGGGAATCTTCTCTCCAGCCAGATGCCCCGTAGACCAGGCGATCTGCAGATTGAAGCCTCCTGTCAGGGCGTCCACATCCATAATCTCTCCTGCAAAAAAAAGATTCCGGACAAGTTTACTCTCCATTGTAGAGGGGTTGATCTCACCGGTTGAAACACCACCCTGCGTCACAATCGCCTCATCGAACCCTCTCGTTCCCGTAATCGTCATACGGACATCCTTCACCCGTTCCGCGAATATCCGTCTCTCTTCTCTGGATATTTCATTGATTTTCTTCTCCGGCGAGATCCCTGACAGGTGGATCATGACCGGAATCATCCGAACAGGGAACAGGCCGTTCAGCGTATTCTTAAACTGCCTGTTCTGATTCCCTGCAAAATCATGCAGCAGTCGTTTGTCCAGCTGTTCCATGGACAACGCAGGTTTCAGATCCAGGTGCACTGTATAGGTATCCTGCCGATCCGCACAGGCCAGATAGCTGGATGCACTCAACACCACCGGACCACTGATTCCGAAATGCGTAAACAGCATCTCCCCGAAGTCCCGGAAGATCTCCCGTCCGTCTCTCTCCCCGGTAATCCGAATTCCGATATTCTTCAGCGCCAGTCCCTGCAGCTCCCGGCACCAGTTTTCCCGGATACACAGCGGTACCAATGCAGGACGAATCTCCGTTATGGTGTGTCCCAGGGATCTGGCCAGCCGATAACCGTCTCCGTCCGATCCGGTAGTCGGATAAGACCTTCCTCCGGCAGCAAGAACAACCGCGTCCGCATTCAGGAACTTTTTCTGCCCGGTCAGAACGCCAGTAACCGCTCCGTCTCGCACACAGATCTCCTTCACGGCAGTATGGAGGGAAACAGACACCCCCATTCTGTCCATACGGTTATGCAGCGCTCTGATGACGTCAGAGGCATGATCGGAAACCGGAAAAACCCGGTCTCCCCGTTCCGTTTTCACCGGACAGCCTTCCTCCTCCATCAGATTCATCACCGCTTCCTGATCCATATGGTAATAGGCACTGTATAGGAATTTCGGATTACTCACAATATTCCGGAAAAAAGCATCTCTGTCGCATGCGTTTGTCAGATTGCAGCGTCCCTTGCCGGTAATGTATATCTTTTTTCCCAGCTTCTCATTCTTCTCCAGAAGCACAACTTCATGACCCGTTTCTGCCGCGGCAACCGCAGCCATCATACCGGCGGCCCCTCCGCCGATTACAATTACTCTGCTCATTCTTCTCTTTTCAGGGAATAATCCAGAATCGGGGTATCCTTGATGAAGTCGATCTCATCGTTCAGATAGACCTGATAATTATTCCATGTTTTCTCCAATGTCTCCAGATTGGTCCGGATCTCATCCGGCTGTCTCAAACAAATCGCCACGATCAGTGCATTGATCAGGCTTAACGGTGCCACAAGGGAATCCACGATAGAAACCATATCGCTCCTGGCAAACAGGTTGCAGGAGGAGTACAGACACATCGGGGAATGCACATTGTCCGTAATGGAAATCACTCCGGCATTGCGGTCATTGGCGAATTCCATGGCTTTCAGCGTTCTCATGGAATAGCGCGGGAAACTGATGCCAATCACCGCGTCCTCATTGCCGACCCGGATCATCTGTTCGAAAATCTCGCTGGTACTGGTGGTATTCAATACCTTCACATTATCCCGAACCATATTCAGATAAAAGGCAAGGAACTCCGCCAGCGGCTGACAGCTCCGGATCCCGACGATATATACGGTTTTCGCCTCCAGTATCATAGTCACCGCAGCATCAAACGCATCCGTATCCAGATTCGCCATGGTATCATGGATCTTCTCCATATCAGCCTGTAAAACTGCTTCGATGACCTCCTGCTTGGAGCTCCCGCCGTATTTGGCGCCGATTCTCTGTATGGAATTCAGCTTATTCTTCACCCAGTTTGCCAGTTCCTCCTGGAATTCCGGATACCCTTTGAACCCAAGTCCGGATGCAAACCGCACCACTGTGGACTCACTGATTCCCAGTTGTTCCCCCATTCTGGCCGCCGTCATGAATACCGCCTGATCATAGTGTTCCCGGATGAATCTTGCAATGGCCTTGTGGCTCTTACTCATTCCGGCATAACGATCTTCCATCAGACTCAATATATTAATGTCCTGTTTCCTGTTGTTCATACAATCCCCATGTACATCGCAGGCAATCCCTGCGATACTGTTCCAATCAACGAATCACTTTCCTGAAAATGCTATTTCTCACACACCCGACGTCTGCGCAAAGGAACGGTAGGCGTTCTCAAGCAGCTTCTGTGTCTGCACGCCATCCAGATCATAATCTCCGGTAATCGACATGCATGCGGCTCCGTGAATAAAGATCCACATCTTCATAAACAGATCCCCCGGATCCTTGCACCCAGCATTTCTGGCCCGGATCAGTTCTGTTTTGATCGCATCCGTATTCCCGTTCAGAAGTTCGTATAACTGTTTCCCCTGCCTATCGGAGGTCAGGAAAAGAACACGGAACAATCTGGGCTCACTGGCCGCAAACCCAATAAAGGCAAGTCCCAAATTCACAAACGGGACATCACTCTCGGCCGGATATGCAAGATAATACGAATCAAATCTGTGAAGTGCCATTTGAAAGAGTTCTCCCGACAGTTCCTGCATATTGGTGTACAGACGGAAAATCGGCTGCGTGGAGCATCCGATTCTGGAAGCCAGTTTTCTGGCTGTCACACCGTCCCATCCTTCCTGTCGTAAAATATCGAAGGCATTCTCTAACAGTATCTCCCTGGTAATTGATTCTTTTCTGGCCATTTAGCACCTCATCCGTTGTATGATCCTTTGTGATAACAACTGTTATTTTAGTTTATTCCGAAGCGAATGTCAATGAGAAACATGGGCTGTATGGCGCACATTGAAAAAAGTGCCACCACCGTTTGCAGTGATAGCACTTTTTGCCATTGTTATGATTTCTTAAACAGGATATGCACCATTTGCCTTATCAGCCTGGGTCATATCAACTTTATCCTGCTGCGCCTGACGATATTTGAAGAATTCGGTAGCAACCTGCGGGAACAGAGCATAAGACAATACGTCCTCTTCCTGCTGTTTCCATTCCTTCATCTCTGCCTCGATCGATGCAAGCTCCGGCTCTGTATGACCTGTAGCTTCTGCGGAACGGGCGGTAGAACGAGCCTCGCCCGGAATAACCTTATCGATTACTTCCTGGCTCATCGGCTTTACGGTCTGACCATAGTTACCGCGGAGAAGATCCTTGAACTCTCCGGTAGCCATCTTGTATCTCTCACCCATCAGTACGTTGAAGATAGCCTGTGTTCCAACGATCTGGGAAGAAGGCGTAACAAGCGGCGGCTCACCACAGTCTTTACGAACACGGGGAATCTCCTCCAGAACCTCACGATATTTATCCTCTGCATGCTGCTCTTTTAACTGGCTTACCATGTTGGATAACATACCGCCCGGTACCTGATATAACAGAGTCTTGATGTTCACGCCAAGAACCTTGGTGTTCAGCAGTCCGCTCTTCAGGCACTCTTCTTTATAAGGTGCGAAGTAATCAGCGATCTCAGCCAGTAAGTTCTGGTCAAATCCGGTATCATACGGGGTACCACGGAAGGTTTCAACCATAACCTCTGTTGCAGGCTGTGATGTACCAAGTGCAAACGGTGACATTGCACAGTCGATAACGTCCACACCGGCCTCAACAGCTTTCAGGTATGTCATGGAAGCAACTCCGGATGTATAGTGGGTATGAAGCTGAATCGGAAGCTTGGTGCTCTCCTTCAGTGTCTTCACAAGCTCCTCTGCCTTGTACGGAACCAGTAAGCCCGCCATATCTTTGATACAGATGGAATCTGCACCCATCTCTTCAATCTTCTTGGCCATATCTGCCCAGTACTCAAGCGTATAAGCATCGCCCAGTGTATAGGAAAGAGCAACCTGTGCCTCTCCTCTGCCTTCCTGCTTCTTAATCTTGTTGGTAGCATCTACCGCTGCCTGCAGGTTACGAATGTCATTTAAGCAGTCAAAAATACGGATGATATCAATACCGTTTGCGATTGATTTCTCTACGAAAGCATATACAACGTCATCCGCATACGGACGATATCCTAAAATATTCTGTCCACGGAACAACATCTGTAATTTGGTGTTTTTCGCACCCTCTCTGATCTTACGGAGACGATCCCACGGATCTTCCTTTAAGAATCGTAAAGAAGCGTCGAAGGTCGCGCCTCCCCAACATTCCAGAGAGTGATATCCAACCTTGTCCATCTTACCTAAAATCGGGAGCATGATCTCGGTTGGCATTCTGGTTGCGATCAGTGACTGATGAGCGTCACGTAATACTGTTTCTGTAATCCCAATTGGTTTTTTAACTTGTTCTGCCATTTCTATCCTCCTAGATTAAATACCGAAGATAGCCATGAATGTTCCGGCTGCAACTGCAGTACCGATAACACCGGCTACGTTAGGTCCCATTGCATGCATTAATAAGAAGTTGGTAGGATCAGCCTGTGCACCAACCTTCTGTGATACTCTGGCCGCCATAGGTACAGCAGATACACCTGCGGAACCGATCAACGGATTCGTCTTACCATGGGTCAGAACACACATCAGTTTACCGAAAAGCACACCTGCGGCGGTACCGAAAGCAAATGCCACAAGACCAAGTGCAACGATCTTCAGTGTGGTTACATTCAGGAATGCCTCCGCACTTGTTGTTGCACCAACGGAAGTACCCAGCAGGATAACAACGATGTACATCAGTGCATTGGAAGCTGTCTCTGTCAGCTGACGTACAACGCCTGACTCTTTGAATAAGTTACCTAACATCAACATACCAACCAGAGGAGCTGTTGTCGGAAGGATCATACATACAACGATGGTAACCACGATAGGGAAGAGAATCTTCTCCAGTTTGGTAACAGTTCTGAGCTGTTCCATCTTGACTGCTCTTTCCTTCTTGGTAGTTAACAGTTTCATAATAGGCGGCTGGATGATCGGAACCAGTGACATATAGGAATATGCTGCCACCGCAATCGGTCCCAGCAATGCTGTCTGTCCAAGCTTACCTGCCAGGAAAATGGAGGTAGGACCATCTGCACCACCGATGATGGATACTGCTGCAGCTGCCTTGTCGTTGAATCCCAGCGCGATCGCTCCGAAGTATGCAGCGAAAATACCGAACTGTGCGGCTGCGCCCAGCAGGAAACTCTTAGGATTGGCAATCAGAGGACCAAAGTCTGTCATAGCACCTACACCCATGAAGATCAGGGACGGTAAGATTGACCACTCATCTAAGACATAAAAGTAATAGAGCAATCCGCCTGCCTCTCCGTCTGAACCGATTGGAGCGATGATGTCAGGATAAATATTTACCAACAACATACCGAATGCAATCGGAACCAGAAGAAGCGGTTCATATTCCTTCTTAATTGCTAAGAACAAGAAGACACATGCCACAGCGATCATAACGTAGTTTCCCCAGGTAAGACTGAAGAATGCGGTCTGACCGAGCAGATTGCTTAACGTATCTGTAATATAAGACATTCTTGTGACCTCCTATTGTTTTTCGTCTCGCGGACTGCGGATTAGTTCATGGTTGCAAGTGTTGCACCTGCTTCTACAGCATCGCCGACTGCAACATCAATACTAACAACTGTTCCGTCCTGAGGAGCAACAACAGGAATCTCCATCTTCATTGCTTCTACGATAACAACCGGATCACCCTTCTTCACTGCCTGTCCTACACTTGCTGCAAGCTTGAATACTTTACCTGCTGCACCGGCTGTCACTTTCACAGAGCCTGCACCGCCGGCTGCCTTGGGAGCAGCTGCAGGTGCTGCTGCGGGAGCTGCCTTCGGAGCCGCCTTGGGAGCAGCTGCTGCTACCGGAGCGCCGCTTGTCGCACCTTCTTCAACAACAACATCATATACGTTTCCGTTTACGGTAATGGTATAATTTTTCATCTTCATATCCTCCTAATTAAGCGTTCTGCCATTTTCTGGCATTGTTTTTTCTGATTGATCTGACAGTAAATGAATCTGTACTTGTTCCTTCACTCGCTGCGATTGCTGCTGCAATAACTGCAACAAGTTCAAGATCATCAGCAAGCTCGCTCTCTTCCACAACCGGAACCTCCGCAGGTGCTGCCACAACAGCCTCCTCTACCGCCGGTTTCTTTGATTTATTCATGATCTTCGGAATGAATCCAAAGAGACTGATTAATAAGCTGATGAGAATCAAAATGATGAATACAGTACCCATACCCAGCAGGGTATTCAGTCCTGCCTTACTCATCTTCTCACCAAATGTATAATCAACATTGTATGCAACGCTTGAAATGGTAATCTTATTAGGCATCTGAGTCTCAAGAATCACTTCAACATCAGCGTTCCGTTTCTCACCAACAGCGGTAACCGTCACAATGACTTCGTCAGCCTTGTATGTATACCGGTAATCCTCATATTGCCGGATGGTGCCTATCTCTTCGATCGCACGCCTATAACTTGCGGTAGCGGTCACCTGATTCTTGTAAGAGAATGTGAACGGTAATCTGATTGCCTGACCATAGTTGATAAGACCATTGGCAAAATAAACATCCTGCTGTTCGTTCCAATCAACGCCGTCATAATCATTTGCCACAAGATCGGCCACGAATCCAAGTGCGAAATCCACATAACTCTGGATTTCGGTCTCATTCTGTTCATTCAGAACTTCATTGGTCTTCGTTTTCCCACAGCCGGTCATTCCAAGGATGCACACGATCATGCAGAGTAATAAAGCTAATTTTTTCTTCATATCTGGATACATCCTTTCCTATACTGTTCCGTGCTTTTTAGCCGGACGGTCTTCTCTCTTGGAGTAGAGCATCTCGAATGCACCGATCACATACTTTCTCGTGTCACATGCGTCGATGATCTGATCAACATATCCTCTCTTCGCAGCGCTGTCTACACTGTTCTGAAGTGCTGCGTATTCTCCTGCCTTCTCGCTGATCACATCAGCACCCTGGCCCTCGTACATAATCTTGGCAGCCAGATTCGCATCCATCATACCGATCTCGGCTGTCGGCCATGCCATCGTAATATCTGCTCCCACGGCTTTGGAATTCATAGCAACATATGCGCTACCGTAAGCCTTACCGATGATCACATTTACCTTCGGAACCGTTGCGTTTGCAAATGCATAGATCAATTTTGCCGCAGCTTTGGCGATCTTCTTCTCGCTCTCTACGGTAGCAGCGTATCCCTTTGCATTGGTCAGTGATAATACCGGAATCTCAAATGCATCACAGAATGCAATGAACTTCGCTGCTTTCTCACAACCTTCTACAGAGAGAACCGCATCAAACTTCTCAGCAACGTTTCCTTCTTCATCATATACTTCGGTACGGTTTGCAACTGCACCGACAGTCGTTCCGTTCAGTCTTAAGAATCCCGTCACCATATCCTTCGCATATGCTTCGGATACCTCAACAAATGCATTGTCATCTGCGATCTGGCTCAATGCAATGGCGGTATCTCCAACGCAATTGGCAAGATCAGCGCTGACACGATTCAGGTCATCTGTACAATCAGCGAATTTCTCATCATTATTATTGCCGGGCAGCATGGAAACCAGCTGTCTGATCTGTCCGAGAATCTCCTCCTCAGAACCTGTGAAGTCAACCAGTCCGCTCTTGCTCTGGAAATCAGCGGATGCGCTGTCGCACTTCTCTGTTGTATTGCCATCCAGAGAGTTCGGAGTATTCACGAACAGCTTCGCCTTCTTCGTCTCCATAAGAGTAAAGTCCGTCAAGCCGGGAATAACGGCAAGACCGCCGCCGCATGCACCGAATACAGCTGTAATCTGAGGAATCACACCGGAAGCCATAACCTGTTTCTGGTAGATCATGCCGAACCCGTTCAGAGCATCCGTTGACTCCTGTAATCTGATACCCGTAGAATCGATCAAACCGATCACCGGTGCCCCTGTCTTTAATGCCAGGTCATAGAGACTTGCGATCTTCTTCGCATGCATCTCGCCCACAGATCCACCCATAACAGATGCATCCTGGCTGTATACATACACGAGATTGCCATCGATAACTCCGTATCCGGTCACTACACCGTCAGAAGGAGTATCATTCTGTTTCATGTTGAAGTCAGTTGCTCTGGCGCAGACCATAGCACCGATCTCCACGAAACTGTTTTCATCGAGTAAAGCTGCAATTCTTTGACTCGCGAAGTTTGATGAAGTAGTACTCATTTTTCAGCCCTCCGTTTTATAATAAAATAACTATTTACGAAATGATTATCATAATTTCGCAATCTTGGAAATTATAGCATAGATTCCTGAAATGGAAAAGGATTTTTCATCTTTTTTTCATAAGATTGCAACTATTTCACAATTTTTGGTTCGGAAAACTACCTGGTTCGTCATTTTGCATATGGCCGCAATCTCCGAAGACACATATCGGGAATGCGTATCCGCTGCACCAAAAAAGAAGTCTGCCGGGCAACGCCGCAAACAGACTTCCGTTCTCTTCCTCATCATTCATTTACCGCAATCATTCTACAGGTCTGTTGTTCTGATCAGCCCCCGGATATGATTGTCCTTCTTCCGTTCCACCACGACAGAGATATTATTGAAATTCCCTTCCGCAACAAGCACACTGTTCTCCCGGTTCTCCACTACAATGCCGATGGTGTCACGAATCTGGCCGTTCACAACACTGTCAAACAGAATGATATCGCCCTCTTCGCATACCATATCAAGTTCGTAGGGGATCCATCGATCCACTTCCGGAAGGGATGCCCACTGTTCCCAGGCAATACATCCGGCGAAATTACAGCTCACGCTGTCCGATGGGTATCTCACCGGCAGATCGCTTCCGCTCTTTCTGACGCAGTAATAAACAAATGCCGCATTCCACTGTCCATCCCACTTTCTCATGTTCCAGGCAGGAAAGCTGTTGATCACAGGATGCAGATTTGCTTCCGTTCCGCAGACATATCCATGATAATTCTTACGCGCTTCCGTTTCCGAAAGTTCAGCCAGTTTCCGATTCATCCTGCTCTCCCTTCTGTTTTGTAGTACTTTTTTACTATATCACCGATTCTTTCAAAAAGCAACCCGGTCGCATCTGTGATCCTGTATCGAATCCCAATTCCATCCTAATACAGGTTCATTCCTTTGGCGATAAAATACAGAACCAGCAAGGTAATCGGATAGAACAGATAGAGTACATATCCCATCTTCTTGCCCGGTTTGCCGTTGTATGCAGCAATCGGAATCAGCGACAGCATCGAACACAGATAATAGGTGGACATCGTCATCATGGTCATACATCCTGCCACGGATCCCATCAGTTTGCTGCTTCTGAAAGCATACATCAGAACCATAATCAGCACCGGGAAGCACAGATAGTAAGACAGTCCAAGCATGGAGATGATCAGTCCCACCGCCACCACAAGAATATTCAGTCCGTAACGCACATACTTGGCTTCCGGCCATTTCTCCGCAATCTTCTTCAATGCCGCCAGTACCAGAAGTCCGATAAAGAATCCGAAGAACAGGTTCTGGGATTTGTAGTCCATCCACTTGCCGGATGTTGCCAGATCATAGGGAATCTCGGACAGAAGCGCAAATCCTCCCATCTCAATGATATCCCAGCGGATACGCTGCGATTTCTGGAATCCGTCCACGAGAATGTAACACAACATCGGAAGTGCAATACACCCGAACACCGTGAAAATCAGATAGAAAGCCCACGCGACCGCCTTGGTATCAAAAAAATCACTCATCGCGTTTGAGAAATTCAGGTTCGCCTGGAATCTCCACCCCACCTCATATGCCTGTTGAAACGCATGTCTCAAGGGCTCTGCGGCCTTGCCGATACTGTTCACATCCAGAATTCTGTTGATCAGGACATTATTGATATTCAGAATCAGCAGGAAAAACATCGTGATTTTCTTGAACATATTCATGGTAATTCCACGACGTTCCTTCTTTTGCTTCTGTTTCGTGCTTTTCACTTTTTTGTTAAAGGCATCTGCCTGCTTCAATAATGCGCTATGGTCTTCCATACACTGCCCTCTCGTCCGTATTTTTTCATACGCATCTGATTATATCAGAGGTATCTCCATGATTCAAATAAAAAAACGATAAACAAACCTATACAAGCATGCATTGGCTGCATCCGGGTCTACAACAGCTTCTCATCGTACTGTGCCCTGGAACCACCCACGAATTTACAGCGGGTTCTGGCACAGACGACTCTTGCTTCCCCGATCTTTGCCACGGTAAGCCGGAGCGGTACGGCAACCTCCTTCAGATGCATACCGATCAGCGTATCACCGATATCCATTCCGCCCACTGCCTTCACATGCTCTACCGCCACCGGATCTGTCATATATTGATATACCTTTGTTGCAAAAGAACCTCCGGCCTTAGGCATGGGAACCACATTTACCTGCTCATATCCGTACATACGGGCTGTTTCCCGTTCCACAATCAGAGCTCTGTTCAGATGCTCGCAGCATTGTGCCGCAAGTCTGCAGCCACGTCCTGCCATTACCCTCATCATTGCCCGTACCACAACATCCGCCACTTCCTCACTGGAATAGGTTCCGATTTTCTGTCCGGCAATCTCCGACGAGGAGCATCCGACCACCACCAGATCGTCCGGTCCGATTCCGGCACCCTTCAGAAATTCCTCCGTCACCTGCACCGTTTCTTCTTCAATGGTTACAAGCGATATATCCTCCAATGCCTCCCGGGGCATCATTCCGTTTCCCTGCCGATTTTCCATATCAAAAACAACCTCCGTTCATCAGATATCCAATTTTATCTGGGCTTCTTCCTCCGCCTGCATTCTGAAATCCTCTACCTGCTCCGCGCTCAGTTGGGGAAGATCCTCCAGACTCTTCACGCCGAAGCTGCGCAGGAACTGCTCCGTAGTGCCGAACAGAATCGGTCTTCCCGGTGCGTCCAGTCTGCCCAGTTCCGTGATCAGATCGTACTCCAGCAGTTTGTTGATCTGGTGCTCACAGCTCACACCCCGGATACGTTCCACCTCTACTCTTGTGACAGGCTGCTTATATGCGATAATGGATAATGTCTCCAAAACAGTGTCCGTTAATGTATATTTTCTCGGTGCCTTTGCAATCCGGATCAGATACTCATAGGCATCTCCTCTGGTGCACATCTGATACGCACCATCCAGTTCAATAATGCGGATGCCGCGGTTCTGCTCTTCGTACTCCCGCATCAGTTCCTCCACAATACTCCTGGTTTCTTTTTTCTCAAGTTCCAATACTTCCGCCATCTTATTCAGATCCACGGACTCACCCATCGTGAACAGGATTGCTTCCACAATCGACTTTGCTTCTGTTCTCTCCATTTTCTTCCATCCCTTTTCTAAGGTTTCCCATATCCGTCTCTACAGGACATTTGAGGTAATATAGATTTCATCAAACATCTTATCCTGCCTGATCGTAATCTTGCCCAGCTTCATCAGTTCCAGAACCACCATAAAAGAAACAATCATCTCCATTTTGCTTTTCTGTTTCTCCAGTAGTTCCCGGAAACGAAACTCCTTACACATCGTTATATAATTCAGGATGTATGCTTCCTTGGCGTCATGGTCAATCTCATCCTTCTCGATCTTGCCAAACCGGCTTCTGATGGGATCCACCCGATCCACGGTACGTTTCATCATCTGCCGGAAGATCTCGTTCAGCTTATTCAGCGTCATATCGCCGATCAGTTCCTCATAATCCAGCGGCGGCTTATAATCCGCCACCTCCGGCGGAAGGGTTGGCTCCTTATACATGGCATGCTGGGCATCCGCCTGCATATCCTTCAACTCAAAGGACATATATTTGTAGAGTTTATACTCCAACAGCCGCTGTACCAGTTCCGTTCTCGGATCTTCCTCTTCCCCCTCTTCATTGACCTGGGCGGGAAGCAGCATCCGGCACTTAATATCCAGAAGTGTGGCTGCCATCACCAGAAACTCACTCATCACATTCATGTCTTCCGTATCCATCCCACGGATGTATTCCAGATATTGCTCCGTAATCGTCACAATCGGAATATCGTATATATTTACTTTGTTCTTCTCAATCAGGTGAAGCAGAAGATCCAGAGGACCTTCAAACACCTGAAGTTTCACCGGAATCGCCACTTATCTCTCTCCTTGCTTGTGTAATTCCACCACTACCAGTTCTCCCGGATTCAGAAAACGGACCGGAATCGTATGGGTTCCCAATCCCCTTCCCAGAATCATGATGCTATTATTCTCCCGGAACATACCACCGTCATATTTCGGAAAAAGACGATATGCCGGGGATAAAACGCCTCCGAGCAGAGGTAGTCTTGCTATTCCGCCATGCACATGACCGGACAGTACCAGATCCGCCCCCCAGGCTGCATACTCGGGGAAATAGTCCGGATTGTGGGCAATCAGTATCGTATAGGTATCCGTCTCCGGCGCTCCGAGTATCCCAGCAAGGTAATCCTCTGCCATCGGTTTCCTGCGGAAACGGGTATAAAAATCATGGCTGATCTGCGAACTGTATACCGTCACGCCATGGGTCTCATCGGTTACATGCTCATTGACCTTCGGCTGCAAACCGATGCACTCCAGTTTCTTCCGGTACTGATCGTACAGATTGCCATTTCCATCCATATAATTCCGGATCTTCTGTTCATGATTCCCATTCCCGTATATGACGGGATACCGGGCTGCCAGCTGCTGCAGGAATTCCAGAACATTGCTGTCATGCAGTTTTCTCCCGCCGGTAATCATATCTCCCGCAATCAGGACCTGATCCGGATGAATCTCATCGATTGCGGCAAGCAGTTTCCCATTGTTTCTGCCAAAAGAGCAATTGTGCAGATCCGACAGCATCACAATCTTTATGTCTTTCCGGATTTTCGGTGTATTCAGCTGATATCTTCTCACCACAAAACGATTCGTGTCCAGGACGATCACTGCAAGAATCAAAATACCCAGTCCGATCAGAACACCTGCCAGAATGTCATTCATCCCATATCCTCATTCACAAGATTCATTAAACTCCATTATTGTAACATAAAAGAATTAAAATAGAAACTTTTTTATTACAAAGCCCAGAAAATCTCCAAAACCGCTTTTGGGAACATCGTGCAGTGCAATGAGCTCCACGCTTCCCAGTTTTTCCCCCTTCAGTGTATAGACCGCCTCTCCCAGCACATCTCCCTCCCGGATCGGTGCCGCGATATGTTCCTTCATAATAATCTCCTTGCGGATGGCGGATTGATCTGCCTGCTCACAGTTCACCCAGCGAAACGGCCCCGCATATCCAACCTCCACCTTTTTGTGCAGACTGTTGTACACCGATACCGGTTCCGGAATGTCCTCATTGGGATCCTCGTACATTCTGCAGATATTATACCCGTAATCCAACAGGGTTGCTGCCGCCTTAAACCGGGTTTTGGAGTCGGGACAGGCCATAACCACCGCGATCAGTTCCACCCCATCCTTGGATGCGGTAGCAGACAGGCAGAACTTCGCCTTGGACGTAAATCCGGTTTTCAGTCCGGTTGCCCATTTGTACTGTTTCAACAGCTTGTTGGTACTGTTCAGCGTGAATATGGAGGATCCTCTTGCCGTCACATGCGTAATATCCATCATCCATATTCCCGCATAATCCAACACCCTTGGATAATCCTGTATCAGTCTTCTGGACAAAATAGCCACATCCATGGCACTGGTATGATGGTCATCACTCATCGTAAGCCCACAGCAGTCCTCAAAATGAGTATTGGTCATTCCCAGTTCCATTGCCTTGTCGTTCATCCGATTCACGAATTCCGCTTCCGTTCCTGCCAAACGCTCTGCCATTACAACCGAGGCATCATTGCCGGATGCAATGATAATACACTGTATCAGGGTTTCCACAGTCTGTTCCTCCCCTGCCTCCAGAAAGACCTGGCTTCCACCCATAGAACTTGCATAAGCACTTGTTGCTACCGATTCTTCCAGTGTGATCTCCTGATTCTCCAGTGCCTCAAAAATCAGATACAGCGTCATGATCTTCGTGATACTGGCAGGGCTCAGCTTTGCGCTGCCGTTTTTCTCATACATTACCTTACCTGTAGAGGCTTCCATCAACACTGCCGACTCCGCATCCACGTTCCATTCCGGTGCTGCCTTCACAGGCATGCTGCATACACCCAGCAACAGACAGACAGACATGATCAGTCCGAATATTTTATTCTTCATAAGCCACCGTTCCGGCCATTACACTTACTATCAGAATATTAGGGCACGGCTCTTTTTATTCCTCCTGTGCAAAAACACAAAAAAAAGAGCATATCGCCCTGGCAATACACTCATTTTCCTCATCAGGCTGCTTGCTTTCCTCCCTGATCCTGCCGTCTGCTTTTCCTGACGACCCGCATCACGTGGTACACGAAATCGACCGCATATATTCCCAGAATCACAAGTGCCGCAATCTGGCCGATCAAGATCGGAATTCGTTCAATCAGTCCAATCACGCCGCCGTGCAGGAACCGGACAACCAGAATCGCATACAATCCCCAGGCAAGCGTACTCTCCAGACAGATCAGCCCCTGCACATTGACCGGTTTCTCCATATAGTTCCACCATACCTCATGCAGGAACTTCATCATCAGTTTCGCAACGATAAACTCAAACACGGTAGCCACAACAGCACCTGCGAAATAAACTGCAATCGGATATTCCGCAATCGGCCGCAGGGCAAGATATCCTGCCAGCGCGCCAAATCCATAGATCGGGCAGAACGGAGTTGCACCGAATCCCCGATTCACGATTTTCCTCTCACAGATGGACATATAGACAGATTCCACCAGCCATCCGCCCATGCTGTAGAGACAGAAACAGGCAATCAGCTGATACACACTATATCCGAAGAATTCATAGGACCACATATGTTCCCCTCTTTATCACAAGTCTATAGAGCGAAAAACCCTTGGCATACAATGTCAAGGGTTCGCTCATCATTAATTATATTTACGCTTTCTTGCTGCTTCAGACTTCTTCTTACGTCTTACGCTCGGTTTCTCGTAATGCTCTCTCTTGCGGATCTCCTGCTGAATTCCGGCCTTAGCACAGCTTCTCTTAAAACGACGTAAAGCGCTATCCAAAGTCTCGTTTTCTTTCACGATTACATTTGACATATTCACCCAACCTCCCTCCAGTCCTATATTGTGCATCAGACTGTTCGGGTATACTCTTAATTGCACAAGTAAGATTATAACAGATTATCACCATTCGTCAATCACTTTTTTTACTTTTTTGCAAGAATGTGATCGAAAAGATGATTTTTACTGAATCTGACTCTCCAGAACCTTCTCTGCTTCTGCAAGTGCAGCGTCGATTCCGGCAGGATTCTTGCCACCGGCCTGGGCCATGTTCGGACGTCCGCCGCCACCGCCGCCTACCAGCGCTGCGATTCCCTTGATCAGATTGCCTGCATGTGCGCCTTTGCTCATGGCTTCCTCTGTTGCCATGGCGATCATGCTGACCTTACCGTCACAATTGCTCATGATCACAACAACGCCTTCCCCTAACTGGCCTTTCAGTTTATCTCCCAGATCTCGCAGACCGTTCATATCAACGCCGTCCACGCTTGTAGCCAGGAGTTTCACGCCCTTTACTTCTGTCACCTTGTTCATCACATCGCCGAGTGCATTCTGGGCAGCCTTGCTCTTCAGGGATTCATTCTCACTCTGAAGTGCCTTCAGTTCCGCCATAAGATGGGTCAGCCGCTCTGTCAGCTGTGCAGGCGTGGATTTCACAATCTTCGCAGCCGCATTCAGCTTCTCTTCCAGTTCCGCATAATATCCGGCAACACCTGCCCCTGTCAAAGCCTCAATACGACGTACTCCTGCAGCCACACCGCTCTCGCTGATGATCTTAAATGCATTGATCACGCCGGTATTCTTCACATGCGTACCGCCACAGAACTCTTTGGAGAATTCACCCATCTCCACAACGCGGACTTTTTCGCCATATTTCTCTCCGAACAGTGCCATCGCTCCTGTTTTCTTGGCGTCCTCTACCGTCATCACTTCCGTGACCACAGGAATATTCTCCGCAATCTTCTCATTCACAATCCGTTCCACCGCAGCAAGTTCCTCATCCGTCATGGCTGAGAAATGACTGAAGTCAAAACGAAGTCTCTCCGGATCATTATAGGAACCGGCCTGTTCCACATGAGTGCCGAGAACGGTACGCAATGCCTTTTGTAACAGATGTGTTGCACTGTGATTCTTACAGGTGCTCATACGGTTCTCTGCGTCCACTCTGGTGGTAACGGTATCTCCCACCCGGAACATACCCTTTGTCACACGACCAATATGACCGATCTTACCACCCACAAGCTTTGCGGTTTCTTCCACCACGAATTCTCCGTCAGCGCTTGTGATTACACCTTTATCACCAACCTGTCCGCCCATGGTAGCGTAGAAGGTTGTCACATCCGTGATGATGGTACCTGCCTGGCCATCCGTCAGGGCATCTGCCACCTCTTCCTCCGTTGTCAGTGCCAGAATCTCCCCCTCGGTTTCCAGTACATCGTATCCGACAAAAGCAGATGTAATGGCAGGATCCAGTGATTCATACACGGTAGCATCTGCTCCCATATAGTTTGTGGTAGCCCTTGCGCTTCTTGCTTTTTCCTTCTGCTCCTTCATGGCAGCAGCGAAGCCCTCTTCGTCGATGGTGTACCCTTTTTCCTCCAGAATCTCTTTGGTCAGGTCGATCGGGAACCCATAGGTATCGTACAGCCGGAATGCATCCTCTCCTGCCAGTACTTTCTGACCGGCAGACTGCAGAGCATTCTCCATCTCTGCCAGAATAGACAATCCCTGATCAATGGTCTTATTAAACTTATTCTCTTCCTGCGTCAGCACATTGAAGATGAAATCCTTCTTCTCTTCCAATTCCGGATAACCGTCCTTGGAACCTTCTATTACGGTTGCCGATAATGCAGCGAGGAATGTACCCTCGATTCCGAGCATTCTTCCGTGGCGGGCAGCCCGACGGATGATACGGCGCAGCACATATCCGCGGCCTTCATTGGTCGGCATAATACCGTCAGAAATCATGAATGTTGCGGAACGGATATGGTCTGTAATCAGACGGATCGATACATCTGTTTTCTCATCCTCTTTGTATGTTACCTTACCGATCCGGCATACTTCATCCCGCAGGGCACGTACCGTGTCTACATCGAAAATCGAATCCACATCCTGCACGACGGCTGCCAGACGCTCCAAGCCCATACCGGTATCGATGTTTTTCTGAACCAGTTCGGTATAGTTACCGTTTCCATCATTATCAAACTGTGTGAATACGTTATTCCACACTTCCATATATCTGTCACAATCACACCCTACGGTACAGCCGGGTTTGCCACAGCCATACTTCTCTCCACGGTCGTAATATACCTCCGAACACGGACCACAGGGACCGGAACCGTGCTCCCAGAAGTTATCCGCCTTGCCGAACCGGAAAATCCGTTCCGGTGCGATGCCAATCTCCTGATTCCAGATCCGGAACGCTTCATCATCCTTCTCATAAACGGACGGATAGAGCCTGTCGGCATCCAGACCAACCACCTGTGTCAGGAACTCCCAGGTCCAGTGAATTGCTTCCTTCTTGAAATAATCTCCGAATGAGAAGTTCCCCAGCATCTCGAAAAAGGTACCGTGTCTGGCGGTTTTTCCTACGTTTTCAATATCACCTGTACGAATACATTTCTGGCAGGTGGTTACTCTTCTCCTCGGGGGAATCTCCTGTCCTGTGAAATACGGCTTCAAAGGCGCCATACCTGAATTGATCAGTAACAAACTGTTATCATTATGGGGAACAAGAGAGAAGCTCTTCATCTTCAGATGTCCCTTGCTCTCAAAAAAGTCCAAAAACATTCTTCTTAACTCATTTACACCGTACTTTTCCACTTGGATATCCTCCGCTAAAAAAACAATCAATCCGTTGTTCCGGACGAACAACAACCACATTATAAATTGATTTATATGTGATGTCAAACGTTAACCCTTGCTTTTTCTCTTTTTTCTTCTGTATAATAACCTTGTTGCATAACATCTGTCACGGAAAGGAGATCCCTATGATCACAATCAGTGTCTGCATGATC
>JAEDCX010000084.1 GCA_016293925.1 Lachnospiraceae bacterium
GAATATATCCGCAGAGACGACGGAGAGGGACAAACGGATGTCGATACGGTTGAAGTACAGGTAATCTCTGCAGGAGAAACGTCGCCTGAAACACAGGCAGCGTCTAAAGAACAGGCAGCGTCTAAAGAACAGGCAGCGTCTAAAGAACAGGCAGCGCCTAAAGAACAGGCAGCGCCTAAAGAACAGGCAGCGCCTAAAGAACAGGCGCGGGAGAAATCGTAATGCTGTATAATTATAAGATGGTCATTCAGTACGAAGGTGGCCGGTATCAGGGCTGGCAGAGACAGGAGTCCACCGACAATACCATCCAGGGAAAACTGGAAAATATATTCTCACGGATGTGCGGGTATCCGACGCAGGTAGATGGTTCCGGCAGAACCGATGCCGGAGTTCATGCGGTGGGGCAGACCGCCAATGTCAGATTCCGGGAGCAGTATGCACCGCAGGAAATTCTGGACTATGCCAACCGGTATCTGCCGGAGGATATACGGATCGCTTCCTGCATCGAGGTTCCGGAGCGGTTCCACAGCAGATTGCATGTGGTACGGAAAACGTATTGTTACAGGGTTCATGTGGGCCGGGTGGCAGATGTGTTCACCAGAAGATATGTGTATCATCTGCCGGAGCAGCTGGATCTTCCGAAGATGCGCCGGGCAGCGACAGAACTGGTGGGGGAGCATGACTTCCGGGCATTTACTTCTGCCAAAAAGGGGAAAAAATCAACCGTCCGCAGGGTGGAATCCATCACCATCGAGCAGGTGGGTGAGGAAATCCGGTTTACCTATATTGGGAATGGTTTCCTGTACCACATGGTCCGGATTCTGACCGGAACGCTGATCGAGGTGGGACAGGGAATGAGGACACCGGAGAGCGTAGCGGAGGTTTTGGCATCCGGGGACAGAGCCCTTGCAGGGTATCTGGTACCGCCGCAGGGCTTGTGCCTTATGAACGTGGAATATCCGTAGGAACGCTACCGGAATTAGGATAGCATGGAGGAAATCAAGATGAACAAACAGGATTTACTGGGCAGGGCAGATCATACATTGCTGGCGCAGACAGCCACATGGGAGGAGATTAAGCAGATTCTGGATGACGCGATCCAATATCGCACGGCTTCCGTATGTATTCCTCCGTCCTACGTGGCAAGAGCAGCGGAATATCTGAAAGGGCGTGTTGCGGTTTGTACGGTGATCGGCTTTCCAAACGGCTACTGCACAACTGCGGTAAAGGAATTCGAGACAAAGGATGCAATTGCCAATGGGGCGGATGAGATCGATATGGTCATTAACATCGGAGATCTGAAGGATGGGAATTACGCCGCCGTGGAGCAGGAGATCAGAACCATCAAAAAAGCATGCGGTAACAAGATACTGAAAGTGATTATTGAAACCTGCCTGCTGACAGAGGAAGAAAAGATTCAAATGTGCGGGATCGTGACGAGGGCCGGTGCGGATTATATTAAGACGTCTACCGGATTTTCCACCGCCGGGGCAACGTTTGAGGATGTTGCGCTTTTTGCAAAACACATCGGACCGGATGTGAAAATCAAGGCGGCGGGCGGAATCAGCTCCTTTGAGGATGCGGAACGATTCGTGGAATTGGGAGCGTCCAGACTGGGAACCAGCAGACTGGTTAAGATTGCAAAGAGTGAGGAAGCATAATGACAGGACAGGAGAACGGGTTATCCCGGGAGATGATTGGGCAGATGATCGATCTGGCTGTGGAGATGATGCAAAGAGCTTATGCACCGTATTCTCATTTCACGGTAGGAGCGGCATTGCTGACAAAGGCAGGGAAGCTCTATGGTGGATGCAATGTGGAAAACGCTGCGTATTCACCGGGAAGCTGTGCGGAGCGAACCGCGATATGCAAGGCAGTCAGTGAGGGAGAACGTGAGTTTCGCGCAATCGCAATCGTTGGGGGACGAGAAGCGGTGATGGATGGGTATTGTCCGCCCTGCGGCGTGTGCAGACAGGTGATGAGAGAGTTCTGCGATCCGGAATCTTTCCGGGTTATTCTTGCAACAGGTCGTGAAGAATACAAGATTATGACACTGCAGGAACTGCTGCCGGAGAGTTTCGGGCCGGATAACCTATAGGTGGATCGGGGTATGGTATGAAACAAGAGAAGTATGATATCATCGGCATGAACACTGCGGCCTGCGCACTGCGTGTGGAGAAAACGGTGTCCGAACTGCCGGGAGTACAAAATGTCAATGTGAATCTTCTTACGAACATCTGTGAACTTACCTATGATGAGCAGGTGCTGGATCGTGAGGATATTCTGCTGACTGTCAGAAAGGCAGGGTATGACGGGGAACTGCATAACAATGGGAAACGGGGAGAGGATCAGGCTGCAATAAAGAGAACGAGGCAGATCAGAAATCGATTGATCATATCGGTCCTGCTCATGCTGCCGCTTCTGTATCTGACGTTGTACCGCTATCTGGATGCGTGGTTTCATATCGCACCGCCGTCATGGATTGCCCGCACCTTCAGCGGCTATTCCAATGCGATTACATATACATTAACCCAGTTTCTGCTGGTGCTTCCGATCATGTATGTCAATCGGGAGTATTATGCCAGAGGATTCCGGATGATTCTGAAGGGACATCCGAATATGGATTCTCTGATTGCAATCGGTAGCAGTGTTGCCGCGGGCTATGGTGTTTTTGCAATCTATCGGATCGGGTACGGTTTGGGGATCGGAGACAGCGGATTGGTCGGTATCTATTCCCGGTCTCTGTATTTCGAATCGGCTGGACTGATCTTAACCTTTATTACGCTGGGAAAATATCTGGAGGAGAGATCCAAAGGAAAAACCAGACAGGCCATCACGAAACTGATGGATCTGTCTCCGAAAACTGCGGTGGTGGATCGTTTCGGACAGGAGATTACAATTGCCACGGAAGATGTGAAGGTAGGGGATATTTTTGTCTTACGTGCCGGCAGTGTGATTCCGGTAGACGGTATGATCATCGAAGGCATTGCGGGAGTGGATGAATCTGCGATTACCGGTGAGAGCATTCCGGTGGACAAGAAGCCGGGAGACCGGGTAGTGTCCGCTTCTGTCTGCAGGAGCGGCTATCTGAGATGTAAAGCCACAGACGTGGGAGAGAATACCACGTTGGCCAAAATCATTCGACTGGTGGAGCAGGCCAGTGCCAGCAAGGCGCCTTCTTCCAAACTGTCTGATCGTATGGCGGGGATTTTCGTACCGATTGTCATTCTGTTGAGTGTGATTACGTTTGCGGCATGGTATCTGACTGGACACAGCAGTGAGCTTTCCATCTCCTGCGCAATTGCGGTTCTGGTTATTTCCTGCCCCTGTGCCTGGGGACTGGCAGGACCCGTTTCCATTATGGCGGGAACCGGCGTGGGAGCCAGATTGGGGATTCTGTTCAAATCCGGTGAGGCATTGCAGAAGATTCAGAAGCTGGATACGGTTGTCCTGGACAAGACCGGTACGATAACGGAAGGACGTCTGAGCGTTACGGATATCATCAGTTACAGCGAAGAGATTACGGAAGATGCCATTCTGGCGATTTCGGCCACACTGGAGAGCGAGAGTGAGCATCCGATTGCAAGGGCAATCGTGGAGGAAGTGGAGCGGCGGAACATCCCCTATGAACTGCTTACGGGATTCAAAGTTGAATTCGGCAAAGGCGTACTGGGCAATGTGGGGGATTTCGGCGTGTTCTATCTTGGAAATCCACTGCAGATGGGGCTGCATCGGATTACTGTGACAGAGGAACAAAATCAACGGATGGAGGAATTGGCAGGGGAAGGAAAAACGCCTTTGTTCCTGGCCAATGAGTCTCAGGTGATCGGTCTTCTCGGCGTATCCGATGTGGTAAAAGACAGTAGCGCAACAGCCATTGCGACCTTGAAGAAAATGGGTGTCCATTGTATCATGCTGACCGGGGACAATGAGCGGACAGCTCTGGCGGTTTCCCGGAAAATCGGAGGAATTGACGTTGTGGCGCAGTTGCTTCCGGAGGATAAGGAAAAGAAAATTACAGAGTTCAGGAAGCAGGGACATATTGTCGGAATGGTCGGGGATGGCGTGAATGATGCGCCGGCTCTGGCAGCAGCCGATATCGGAATCGCGATTGGTGCAGGTACGGAGGTTGCTCTGGAGAGTGCTGACGTGATCCTGATGCATTCCACGCTGGAGGATGTGGCGACGGCAATGAAACTGAGCGGTAAGGTTTTTCGGAATATCCGGGAGAATCTGTTCTGGTCATTGATATATAATGTCATTGGTATTCCGGTGGCGGCAGGAGTATTCTACATTCCGTTCGGCTGGCAGCTGAATCCGATGTTCGGTGCGCTGGCGATGAGTTTCAGTTCTATTTTTGTCGTACTGAATGCCTTACGTCTGACCGGATTTGCAAGAGAGGAGAGGGGCAGAAAGCATGATCAATAATGTACCACGTGTAAATGAACTCAATCAGATGATTGATGAGCAGGGCAATGTGATTCTGAATGGCTTCGGACAGCCTGTCTATTTCTATCCGCAGACCGGACAGGTCTATTATGATCGTCCGGAACCCGGAACCCCGGAGGCGGATCCGTATGCATATCGGAAGAAGCACGGCGTGTATCCGAACGGGAGTATGGGAATGCCGGGCAATCCGTATGAAACACCTGCCGCTTCCGCACAGAGACCGAGCGGAATGGCGGTTACGGCGATGGTATTGGGGATCATAGCGGTTGTCTTCAGTCTCGTCGCATGGTTCCTGCCGGTGTCCAGTGTTACAGGTATTCTGGCGATCGTGTTTGGTGCCCGTAGCAGGCTGGAGGATAAAAAGGGACTTGCGGGTATGATTCTGGGGATCATAGGGTTTGCCATGAATTTTTTCGTGCCTTTCTTCGTCGGATTTTTCGGACACCTGCTATAGGCGGAGCGACAATTGATATTGTATTACGCAAAATGCGCTGCAGACGGTACCCTTTCGTTCGTAAGCACTCTGGCTTACTGCGGAATGTGATACGTCCGGCAGCGCATTTGTATGTTGTATGATTGTTCCGATCAAATGATCGTATCGGTCAGATGATTATATCGGTCGAATGATCATGTCGGTCGATGCTGTGCCAGTCTGTCTGTATAAGGCTATGCAACCTCTAGATCAGAGGATACTTGGCAGTTAATGTATCGACAATGGCACGGGCTTTCGGAATTCCGTCTTCACGCTCTTTCACAACCAGGGAGATTGCTTCTGCGATTCTGTCCATATCCTCTGTGTTCATGCCGCGGGATGTAACCGCCGGAGTTCCGAGACGGATACCGCTTGTGGTAAATGCGGATTTCGGATCGTTCGGAATGGTATTCTTGTTGGCGGTGATATGTGCTGCATCCAGCCATTTCTCTACTTCTTTGCCGGTCAGATCGAAAGTGGTCAGATCCATCAGCATCAAATGATTGTCCGTACCGCCGGATACGATCTTGATGCCGCGGGAGATCAGTCCCTTGCACAGAGCCTGCGCATTGTCAATGATGCCCTGCTGATAGGTCTTGAATTCCGGCTTCAGTGCCTCTTCGAAGCACACTGCTTTGGCGGCAATCACATGCATCAGCGGTCCGCCCTGAATACCCGGGAAGATTGCTTTGTTGAAATTATATTTCTCGGCAGCCGCCTGGTTGGCAAGAATCAGACCGCCGCGGGGGCCGCGAAGGGTCTTGTGGGTTGTGGTGGTTACCACATCAGCATAGGGGATCGGTGAAGGATGCAGTCCTGCTGCAACAAGCCCGGCGATGTGAGCCATGTCCACCATGAGAACGGCACCAACCTCATCTGCAACCTCACGGAATTTCTTGAAATCTATTGTTCTGGCATATGCACTAGCCCCTGCGATAATCATCTTGGGTTTGCATTCCAACGCAATTCTGCGGAGTTCGTCATAATCAATAAATCCCTCATCATTGACACCATACGGAACAATATGAAACCATTTACCGGACATATTTACCGGACTTCCGTGGGTCAGGTGTCCGCCGTGATCCAGATTCATACCCATCAGGGTATCGCCCGGATTCAGAACGGCAAACTGTACTGCCATGTTTGCCTGCGCACCGGAATGGGGCTGAACATTGGCGTAATCACAGCCAAACAATTTCTTGGCACGCTCGATTGCAAGATTCTCTACAACATCCACACAGTCGCATCCGCCATAGTATCTCTTGCCCGGATATCCCTCTGCATATTTGTTGGTAAGTGGGCTTCCCATTGCAGCCATCACTGCCTTGCTTACCCAGTTCTCTGAGGCAATCAGCTCAATATGGCTGTTCTGTCTTGCCTGCTCATCCTCTATCGCCTGTGCGATCTGGGGATCCACATTACGTACTTCGTCTAAAGAATACATGACTAACCTCCATGATATTATTTTCCTGCAATTATACCATAGAAGCGGTGGATCTGACAAGTGTTCACGGGAGCACCGGCAACACACTGTCAGGAATCATGATGGGGAAAGGGAGAGGTTGCCAAACATTTCCGTAACGGAGTGGAATGATGACTGCTGTTTCGACAAGGTCATGTATTTTGAATCTTCTGCAAGAAGGTTCTGGAATTTCCACCACCCGGTCTCCACGTCCCCGATTGGGTCAATTCTCCCAGAAAACCCAGCCAAAGACCCAAAAACCACCACAAACCAGTTTCGATTGGGTCAATTCTCCCTGAAAATAGATCTATAGACCCAAAAACCAGTCATCATCCATCCCAAATTGGGACAATCAGCCCGGAAATACCAGCCAAAGACCCAAAAACTACCACCAACCGGCTCCGATTGGGTCAATTTCCGCAGAAAAGCCATCCAAGGACCCACATATTTTTCTTCTGGTCAATATTGAAGTACCGGATCTGCGATTCGTATTCCCGTAAGGCTGTTTGGAGCATTTCTCGTAATTTACTTGAATGTTTACTTGAATTTAAAAAAGAGTAATTTATTGGACTTATTTTGACCTATTCTAATATAAAAGACGCAACAGATTATCAATCTACACATAGTAGAAATTAATGTAAGAAAGGAAAATAAGTCCATAGATTATTATATTCGCATGCTACGAAACTCATATCTTTTTTCCGTACCGCCTTGCTCGACAAGGTCGAATAATTTCTACTGTGTGAGACTTCCCGAGCCCTTCGGAACTCTCATCAACAAGTAAGAATGATTCCTGATGCGTACATATTTATAGACAATTCTTTTGTCATTTCATAAACATGGTCAAATAATTTCAATCTTTCGTTAATCGTGTTCCAAATTATATTACGTATACACTTACATGATCCGGAAATTTAAATGCTGGGCAAATGTTTACGGTTATATTCCAAGAAACGCAGGAAGGAACCTTAGGATCAGCCTGCCGATTACGGCTTGAATCCGAAAAATGCAGGGAATAACCGTAAAGCAGGAGGGATTCGGTGGTGCATATCTTATAT
>JAEDCX010000017.1 GCA_016293925.1 Lachnospiraceae bacterium
AGTGCCTTGGAAATCTCGTTCAGCATCTCATCGAATTTCTCAATCTCTGCGGTCGTAAAATGCTCTTCCGCCCGTCTGGTCACTTCTGACAGATAATTCTGATTCAGGTTATAATAATCATAATATTTCTTCGTAACCCGCAGATGATATTCTCTTTTATCCGTCTCCGACTGAACCTTCTCAATGTATCCTTTGCGAATCAGACTGTTGACCTTATACGCTGCGTTCGGCGAAGAGACCTGAATACTCTTGGCAAATTCATTGACCGTCGGTTCTTTCATTGCATGTATGATCTCCACGCAGAAAATCTCAACTGCTGACAGGGAGGTTTCTCTTGCATGGATCTTGCGAAAGATTTCCTGATAAAAATGTACTTTGAACTTAATATAGATATCAGAAAATGTCTGTTCCAGCATCTCCTTCGCCCTTTCCCATTGTATATCCAATGTCATTTCCGTATCAACGCCTGCATCCATCCGTTACTGTCCTACTGCAAAAGAAATCTCTGCGGCAACAGCTACCTTGCCGTTTACCTTGGCAGTTGCTTTCCCGAAGCCGACAGGCCCAACCATTTTCTCCAGTTCACATTCCATCTCTACCACATCACCCGGAACGACCTGCTGTCTGAATCGTGCGTTTTTGATACCGCCGAAAAAGACAACCTTGCCCTTATTCTCTTCCATGGTAAGCAACGCAATTGCACCAACCTGTGCCAGCGCCTCGACAAGAAGCACACCGGGCATCACATGTTTTCCCGGGAAATGTCCCATAAACTGCATCTCATTGGCCGAGATACATTTGATTCCCTTTGCCCATTTTCCGGGCTCATAATCCGTAATTTTATCTACCATCAGAAATGGATATCTGTGTGGCAGAATCTCTTCGATCTGATTTGAATTCAGTTCCATATCTGTCTCCTCTTTGTATGCTCTCTATGCTTTTCTGATCAGAATGCTTGCATTGTGTCCTCCGAAGCCCAGGGCATTGGACAGGGCTGCGCGAACGGTTGCATGTCTTCCTTCATTCGGCACGATGTCCAGATCACACTCTTCATCCGGAACCTGATAGTTGATGGTTGCCGGAACGAAATCATTCTGAACCGCAAGGGTTGTGAAGATTGCCTCCACTGCACCTGCACCACCCAGCAAATGACCTGTCATGGATTTGGTGGAACTTACCATCAGCTGATCCGCATGGGCGCCGAACGCTTTCCGGATGGCCTTGGTCTCGCATGCATCATTCATATGGGTGCTGGTTCCGTGGGCGTTGATATAGTCGATATCCTCCGGAGCCATACCGGCATCCGAGAGTGCCTGACGCATACAGGCAGCACCACCGTCTCCTTCCGGATGCGGCGCAGTAATATGATAAGCATCACAGGTAGCACCATATCCTACCACCTCTGCGTAGATCTTAGCCCCTCTTGCAACAGCATGTTCATATTCTTCCAGCACGAGAATGCCTGCACCTTCGCCCATCACAAATCCGGCGCGCTCCTTGTCAAACGGAATCGATGCTCTTGTGGGATCATCCGTGGTATTCAGAGCCTTTGCAGATGCGAATCCACCCATTCCGAGAGGTGTAATACATCCTTCCGCGCCACCACATACCATGACTTCCGCATATCCGTCGCGAATATGCCGGAACGCATCACCGATTGCGTTATTGCTGCTGGCACATGCCGTTACCACGCAGGAGCACATTCCCTTCAGACCATACGCAATGGCAATCTGTCCCGCAGCCATATTGCTGATTACCATGGGGATAAAGAATGGAGATACCTTGTTAAATCCTCTCTCCATACCCTTTCTGTTCTCTGACTCTATGGTAGACAGACCACCGATCCCGGCAGAAACGATACAACCGCATCTGGATGCATCTTCCTTCTCCATATCCAGCGCGCTGTCTTTCATTGCTTCCATTGCCGCGATCATGGCAAGCTGGGTATAGCGATCCATATGTTTGGATTCCTTTTTACCCAGAAGTTCTTCGATCTCAAGATTCTTCACTTCACCGGCAAGCTTGATGATAAAATCTGTTGTATCAAACCGGGTGATCGGTCCGATTCCACAGGCACCTTCCTGTACTTTCTTCCAGCTGTCCGCCACATTGTTTGCAAGGGGATTCACGGTACCCATTCCGGTGATAACAACTCTTCTCTTCATGTTCTGATTCCTCTTCCCTATAGTTTATCCGCTCCGGTATCTTCCGGATTTACATACTCATTCCACCGTCCACAGCCAGCACCTGGCCGGTGATATATCCGGCTGCTTCAGATGCCAGGAAACAAACTGCATGGGCAACATCCTCCGGATTGCCAAGGGCTTTTCTGGGGATATTGGAAAGCAGTGCTTTTTTCACATCATCAGATAATACCGCCGTCATATCCGTCTGGATGAAGCCCGGTGCCACAGCGTTGGCCGTAATCCCCTTACCCCCCAATTCCTTGGCGATGGATTTGGTCATTCCGATCAAGCCTGCCTTGCTGGCGGAATAATTCACCTGTCCTGCATTTCCGTTGATTCCAACCACGCTGGAAATACTGATGATTCTGCCGTATTTACTCTTCAGCATCATCTTGGATGCCTCACGGCTGCACAGGAACGCGCCCTTCAGGTTGGTATCAATCACCTGCGCAAAGGCTTCCTCGCTCATTTTCAGCATCAGATCATCCCTGGTGATTCCGGCATTGTTCACGAGCACGTCAACCCTGCCAAACTGCTCTTTGATCCTGGCAAAAAAACCAGTCACATCCTCTTCTTTGGATACATCACACTGATAGGCATACGCTTCCACACCCAGTTCTCTGCAACAGGAAACGGTCTCTTCCGCGGCCTGCGCGCCCCTTGTATAACACGTCACAATGTCAAAACCGCATTTGGCCAGTTCTGTACAGATGGTTCTTCCGATTCCACGGCTTCCGCCCGTCACAACTGCTACTCGATTACTCATATGTCATCCTCCGGTATATTCTAGATATCTAATGTGGCAAGTTTCTGCAATTCCGCCTTTGCTCCGTTGTAGAGTTCCTCCAGAATCTCTGCAACCGGTCTGATCTGTGTCAACTGTCCGCATACCTGACCTGCCATCACAGAACCGGTATCCACGTCCCCTTCCAGAACCGCACGGCGCAGACTTCCCAGCGTAATATTCTCCAGTGTCATCTTATCCGCACCCTCTGCTTCCAGTTTCAGATACTCTTTGGCCATCTGGTTCTTCAGGATCCGGACCGGAGCCCCCTGGGAGCGTCCCGTAACTGTGGTTCCGTTGTCTTTCGCCTTGATGAGCGCCAGCTTATAGTTCTCATGAACCGGACATTCCTCACTGACAAGGAGACAGGTACCGATCTGTACCCCGCATGCCCCCAGCGCGTATGCCGCAGCCATCTGTTTTCCGCTTGCAATACCGCCGGCAGCGATGACCGGGACATCCACTCCTGCAATGACCTGCGGTACCAGCGTCATGGTCGTCATATCTCCCACATGTCCGCCGCTCTCGCCACCTTCCGCAATCACGGCATCCGCACCGGCACGTACCATCATTTTAGCCAGTGCCACACTGGCAACAACCGGAATGACAATGCTTCCATTTTCTTTCCATTTTGCAATATATTTACCCGGACTTCCCGCTCCTGTGGTAATCACAGGGATTTTCTCCTCGCAGAGCACCTCCGCAATCGCAGCCACATCAGGGTTCATCAGCATCACGTTCACACCGAACGGCTTGTCGGTCAGTTCCTTGCATCTGTGGATCTCGTCCCGTACGCGATTATGATCCCATCCGCCGACGCCGATCAGACCAAGTGCTCCCGCATTGGAAACGGCTGCTGCAAATTCGCCGGTTGCGATATTGGCCATGCCTCCCTGTATGATTGGGTATTTCGTATGCAACAAATCCTGTAATCTCATATTCGTATTCCCTTCCTCTAGTAATCCAGTACCACTGCACCCCAGGTTTTCCCTGCGCCGAATCCGGCAAGCACAATTTTGTCGCCCTCTTTACACATTCCGGACTCCCATAACTCACTCAGCGCAATGGCTACGCTGGCAGCGGATGTATTACCGTATTCCTGAATATTCATATAAAACTTATCCATGGGCTGTTTGAGAACCTTGGCAACAGATTCGATGATTCTGGCGTTGGCCTGATGGCACACAAATCTGTCGATCTGATCCATGTTCAGTCCTGCCTTTGCAACGACCTCTTTGATCAGTTTCGGCACCTTCATAACCGCGAATTTGTAGGTTTCCTGTCCTTCCATATGCACCTTTTTGTCCGAATCCTCCGATGCATTACAATAGATTAACCGATCGTCACCGCGGCAACCCATCACACTGGTATATCCTCTGTTCTCGTCCAGTTCCAATACCACTGCTCCGGCACCGTCACCGAACAGAATACAGGTTCCCCTGTCTGACATATTCAATTTTCTGGATATTACTTCCGAACCGATCAGAAGCGCATATCTCTTCTCACTCTGCAACAGCAGACCACGTACCGTTTCCAATCCGAAGAGAAATCCGGAACAGGCAGCATTCAGATCATAGCAGATCATTTCATCCGGAAGCCCCAGTTCCCGTTGCACCAGACAGGCTGTAGACGGCACAAAATAATCCCCGGAAAAAGTAGCGACCACCAGAGAACCGATCTCGGACAGGTCAATTCCGGCTCTGTCCAGGGCGATTCTCGCTGCCGCCGATGCCATGGATACATTCCCCTCCTCCTCGGTACAATAGTGTCTCCGCTTCATACCGGTACGCTCCGTGATCCACTCATCCGAAGTTTCCACGATCTTACTCAAATCATCATTGGTGATGACGCGTTTGGGGGCATAGTGACCTGTGGCCACAATATGTAATCCTCTCATGTGTATCTCCATTCCCTCAAAGTTCCTTATTTGTCTGTCCGAAGATAGAGATCATCCATCTTACGGAATTTCTGATATCTACTCTTAGCAAGTTCGGAGCTGCTCTTACCCTTGAGTGTCTTCAACTCCTGCGTAAGCAGACGATCCAGGGCATCATACACTGCCTTGGGATTTCTGTGCACACCGCCGGCAGGCTCATTGACGATTCCGTCAATCACGCCAAATCCGAACAGATCCTCTGCGGTAAGCTTCATCAGTTTACTTGCCTGCTCTTTTTTGGAGGAATCCTGCCACAGAATCGAAGCAAATCCTTCCGGTGACAAGATGGAATATACGGCATTTTCCAGCATAAACACCCTGTTAGCCACACCAATTGCCAATGCACCGCCGCTGCTTCCCTCTCCGGTCACAATAGAGATGACCGGCACCTTCAGTCTGCTCATAACCGCCAGATTCTCAGCAATCGCCTGGCTCTGCCCATACATTTCAGCTTCAATTCCCGGATATGCCCCCGGCGTATCAATAAAGGTAATGATCGGACGTCCGAATTTCTCGGCCTGCTCCATCATTCGCAGTGCCTTCCGATATCCTTCCGGTCCCGGCATGCCGAAGTTATATTTGACGCTCTCGTTCAGGTCGCTTCCCTTCCGGTGTCCCAGAACCGTTACGGGCATCCCGTGGAAAAGAGCAATTCCGCCGAAAATACTGGCATCCTCTTTGCCGAGTCTGTCCCCTTTCTGTTCAAAGAAATCGGTAAACAGAGCATCGATATACTCATTTATCTTAGGTCTGCTCAAGTGTCTTGCAAGAAGAACCTTATCCATCGGTGAGATCTTCTCTCCTGACGCAAGCACCTGATCTATTCTCTCATCAATTGAATCCATATTTACACCTCATGCAACATCAAAATCTGACTGATTACCTGACGCATCTGATTCCGTGGTACTACCTGATCCACAAATCCGTGTGTCTCCAGATATTCTGCTCTCTGGAAACCTTCCGGAAGTTTCTGTCCAATGGTCTGCTCAATAACACGCGGTCCCGCAAATCCGATCAATGCTCCGGGTTCTGCAAGCGTTATATCTCCCAGACCTGCAAAACTTGCACTGACGCCACCGGTTGTCGGGTGCGTTAACACTGCAATATAGAGACCGCCTCTTTCCCGGAACCGTTCCATTGCAGCACTTGTTTTGGCCATCTGCATCAGGGACAGAATTCCCTCCTGCATTCTGGCTCCGCCACTGGCCGCGAAAATCACAAGCGGAAGCTTATTCTTGTCAGCATACTCAATGGCCAGCGTCACCAGTTCTCCTACCGCGATTCCCATGCTGCCCATCAGGAACTTACTGTTCATCACGGCGATCACAGCCTTTCTTCCGTCGATGGTACCAACGCCGGTCAGGACTGCTTCCTCTGCCTTGGTTTTCTCGCGAAGCCCCTGCTTTTTCTCACAATATCCTTCGAACTGAAGCGGATCGATCTCCGGCAACTGATAACGGAAAATCTTAAAACTTCCCTCATCCACCAGAGAACGTACTCTTTTCTCCGGCGGCATCGGATAATGATATCCGCAGTCCGGGCATACATACAATGCATCCCTTAACTTCTTCTTCGGATATGCGGCATGGCAATTGGGACACTCCACAGTCTGTACCTGACCGTCCGCATTCGCTGTGGCATCAGAACCACTCTCTTTCTCCAGACGTGACATCTTGATCAGCCGAACCGTATCCTCCGTCTCATCCTTGCCACTGTGTCTGTTCAGAATCTTTATATTTGGGATTTTACCTTTTACAGTTTGAAAAAGGGTACTCATATTTCATTCTCCACATTCAGATAGAGCAAGGCCGTGAAGCCTTGCTCCGTATTCATATGCATTATTTGTTTTCTTCGATATACTTTACAATATCAGCTACTGTCTTGATATTTGCCATTGTATCCTCATCAATTGAGATGCCGAACTTCTCTTCCAGAGCAAGATTCAATTCCACTGCATCCAGAGAATCTGCACCAAGGTCATCGAACAGATTTGCCTCCATAACAACTTTGTCTGCATCACAATTCAATGTGTCAACAATTACTTCCTTAATCTCATCAAACATCACATCAATTCCTTTCGTATATAAAGATAGTATGATTCGTCAAAGTATCTGTCAAAAAACGAAATACTTTTAACTATTCTTGATTATACACAGGATACCATATCTGTCAATGATTTTATCTAAAATCTTTGAACTATAATTGTTAACATTTTGTATCGAAATTATGAATTACTCCACAACCGTCCAGATCTTATACTCCACGTCCGGATCCACGCCCTTTCGTTCAAACAGCTCGCTCAGGGTAACAAATTCGTACCCATCGGCCTGCAAGCCCTCTATGATCGCCGGCAGCGCCTCAACCGTTTTGTCATTCCCATAGAAATCGTGCAGCAAAATAATCCCACCGTCCTTCGCCTGTTTCAGAACGGAAGCGCATCTTTGCTTCGCCGTTTCCGTGGGAACCCAGTCATTGCACAGGAATCCGCAGATAAAAGGAAGATCAATATTCTCATACATGGTATTGCTGATCGCGATATTCGGCGGGCGGAAAAACATCGGCGTCTGTCCGGCAGTCTCTTCAATGAGCGCTGTGGTATCCGCAATGCTCTTCTGAATCTCTTCCGGCGTCATCTGATCCATACTGTCATAGGAATAGGAATGATTGCAGAGCTCGCACCCCATGGCGACCTGTCTGTCCAAGATCTTCTCATTACCGGGAATATTCTGTCCGATCAGGAAAAAAGTTGCCACAATATCATACTCCTCCAGAATATCCAGAACCTTGGTGGTGGTAACCGACGGACCATCGTCAAAGGTGAGGGCGATGATCTTGTCCGCCTGTACCGGCTCCTGCACCTGTCCCTCCGTCTCAAGCTCCTTCTCACGCTCCTGCTCCTGCTCTGTCTGATCTGCCTTCCCTTGTTCGGAATCCGTTTCTGCCGCAGTGTCCTTCTCCTCCTGTTTGTCCTGCCACTGACCGGTCTTGCCGCATCCGCACAGAAGCATCGTAAGAATCACCGTCAGTGCCAGAAATCCTCCGGCTGACATTTTCTTCTGTTTTCTCATGTGTTCACTCCTTGATTTGATTTCATGAAAAAAAGACAATCCGGTTCCGATTGTCTTTCCACAAGTGGACCAGACGGGAGTCGAACCCGTGTCCGAAAACCCATCCACTGTTCTTCTACAAGCTTAGTTTACTCTTACGGTTCACCCCATTCCCTCATACCGTCAGGAATAAACGACCAACGGTACTCGGTAGCTTCATAATACGCCCACACAGGCAAAGCTTACTGTGTGTCGTTTCCTACAGAGTCGACGCTCTATCCGGTAATGTAGGTGTTACCGGTAGAACGGCTGCCATTAGGCAGCGTATGCTAAATTATCTTCAGCGTTTAATTTTAGGTTGCGATTTACGATTCGCATCGGCTTGCTTCACCAGTTTCAAAATCCCCGTCGAAACCTTAACTGGCCCATATCTGTCCTAGAGGTTCCTGATCTTGAACTCCCGCTCATGTTCCCGTCTCAGGTCCTTCTTGGCAATGTCCTCGCGCTTGTCGTAGAGTTTCTTACCCTTGGCAAGCCCGATCTCTATTTTAGCACGTCCTTCTTTAAAATACAATTCCAAAGGAACAATTGTGTATCCCTGTTCGCTGATCTTCCCCACCAGTTTCCGGATCTCGTACTTATGAAGCAGAAGTTTCCGGATACGGAGCGGGTCCTTGTTGAAAATATTCCCTTTCTCATAGGGGGACACATGCATTCCGTAGATATACATCTCTCCCTGTTCGATCCGGATAAAGGCTTCCTTGATGGATGCCTTTCCCATTCGCATGGATTTGACCTCCGTCCCCTTCAGTTCGATTCCGGCCTCGTATTTCTCCTCTATGAAATAATCATGATATGCCTTTTTGTTGTTGGCAATCAATTTCATTGCTTCTCGTGCCATATGCTACTCCTCATCCCGTACCAATGCAAAATCAATGCTTCTGGTCAGGAAATCCACATCCTTTACCTGAACCGTCACCGTCTGTCCCAGTTTCCACACCTGTCCGGTGGTTTTACCCCGTACCTCATGGAGCGTCTCATCAAACAGATAGTAATCGCCCTCCATCTTATTCAGCGCCACCATGCCTTCCACGGTGTTGGGAAGTTCCACATAGATGCCCCAGGCAGTGACTCCCGATATGACGCCGGTATAGGTTTCCCCGATGCGTTCGCTCATATACTGTGCTTTTTTCAGTTTCTCCGTCTCCCGCTCCGCTTCCTCGGCACGCCGTTCCGTTCTGGAGGAATGCTCCGCCACCTGGGGAAGAATGCTGTCATAGTGCGCAATCCGGTTCTCCTTCATGCGTCCCCGGAGATATTCCTTGATGATCCGATGGATCTGCAGATCCGGATATCGTCGGATCGGAGAGGTAAAATGACAATAATAATCACATGCCAGTCCGAAATGCCCGGTACATTCCGTGGTATATTTCGCCTGCTTCATACTGCGCAGCGTAAGGCGCAGAATCATGGCCTCCTCCGGCGTTCCTTCGATGGAACCGATCAGTTTCTGAATCTCCTTCGGATGCACCTCTTCTCCCTTCACATGGATATGATACCCCATATTGTAGAGAAAAGTGGATAGTTTCTGGATCTTCTCCATGTCCGGAGCCTCGTGGGTTCTGTACACGAAAGGCAGTTCCAGCCAGTAGAAATGCTGTGCCACCGTCTCATTGGCAGCCAGCATGAAATCTTCAATCAGCATCGTTGCACTGTTGCGCTCATAGGGTCTGATGTCCGTCGGCCTGCCCTTCTCATCCAGCAGAATTCTGGTTTCCGGGAAATCGAAATCAATGGATCCCCGTTTGTGGCGGTTCTTCCGTAAAATAGCAGACAGCTCTTTCATCAGGAAAAACATCGGCACCAGCGGTTCATACTCCTGCATCAGATCCGGATCATGATCCTCAATGATCTTCGCCACGTTGGTGTATGTCATCCTTCTGTCCACACAAATCACAGATTCCACGATACGGTAATCCGTACACTTTCCCTTCTGGTCAATGGTCATGATACAGCTGAGCGCCAGTCTGTCCACGCCCTGATTCAGGGAACAGATTCCGTTGGAAAGCCGATGGGGCAGCATGGGAATCACACGATCTGTCAGATAGACGCTGGTCCCCCTTTCTTTGGCCTCCCAGTCCAGGGCAGAATTCTCCTGCACATAATTGCTCACATCAGCAATATGCACCCCCAGTTCATAGGTCCCGTCGTCGAATCGCCGTACATGAACCGCATCATCCAGATCCTTGGCGTCCTCCCCATCAATCGTAACCATGGAAATACCCCGCAGATCCTCCCGTCCGTTGCAGTCCGCCTCCAGAATCTCCTCCGGAACACGCGCTGCCTGATTCATGACTTTCTCCGGAAACTCATATGGTATATCATATGCTTTTACGATGGACAAAATGTCAACTCCGGGATCATTCCTGTGTCCCAGAATCTCTACAACCTTTCCCTCCGGATTCTTCCCGGCAGAACCGTAATCGGTGATCTCCACTACCACCTTATGCCCATCCATCGCGCCCTTGGAGCGTTCATTCGGTATGAAAATATCACAATCAATCTTCGTATTGTCCGGAATCACAAAACCATAGGTTTTCGACTTCTCATAGGTTCCCACCACATGCTCAATCCCATGCTCCAGGATCCTCTTCACCGTCGCTTCCTGTCTGCGTCCCCGTCCGGGAACCGCCCTCCTTCCGGATCTGCCCGGAACCAGGACAACCTCCACAAGATCATTGTGGAACGCTCCGTGCGTCTCGTCCTCCGGGACAAACAGGTCATCCTCCATGCCCTCCACATGGACGAATCCGAAGCCCCTGCGGTTGCTGATAAATGTACCGATCAACCGTTTCTCGTCTTTGGTAATCTTCCCTTTTGCAGAGATTGTGATCTTTCCTTCCCGGACAAGCTCATCCAGACATATCTTCAGATCATTCCGGTCTTCCCTGGAAACCTGTAGGAATACGGCCAGTTCTTTCTCCTTCATCGGAACATAGAATGCGTCGTCCAACAGCTCTAATATGATCTTTTTACGCTGATTCAATTGTTCCGCAGTCATCCATGTTCCTCCTCTCCTGCCATTCCCAGACCAGCATGCGCAAAGTAAAAAAGCACTCTGTGGCAAGAGTGCTTTTCAATCTCTTCTATAAACTTGGAATATTCAACACCAGCGCAAGTACCATGAACAAAACCACCAGAACCGTTGAAATCTTATTCAGTGTCCCTTCCATGGAACGTCCCTTGTTCTTGCCCCAATATGTCTCAGCCGCACCGCTGATGGCTCCAAGTCCCGCAGACTTGCCTTCCTGCATTAATACAATTATGGTAATAACGATTGAAATCAGAATAAAAACAATCGCCAGAATCGTCTTTGCTGTTGTCACGCTATGGTACCTCCTAAATTCACACGTAGGTACATATTATCACACTCATTTGCAATTTTCAATATCTTTTTTTGAAAAAGGGCAACTGTATTGCGCGCAGATTCCAAGTTCTTCTTCAATGCGTAACAGTCTGTTATATTTCGCCGTTCTGTCACTTCTGCAGGGGGCTCCCGTCTTAATCTGCCCTGCATTGACCGCAACAGCAAGATCCGCAATAAACGTGTCCTCTGTCTCACCGCTTCGATGGGACACGATCACCCCGTAGCCTGCTTCCCTGGCAATCCGGATCGTTTCCATGGTCTCTGAAACCGTGCCGATCTGATTCAGTTTGATCAGAATTGCATTGGCTGCTCGCTTCGCAATCCCGGTACGCAGTCTCGTGGGATTCGTTGTGAATAGATCATCTCCCACCAGCTGGACGCTTCCTCCAAGACGTTTCGTCAGTTCCACCCAGCCGTCCCAATCCTCTTCCGCAAGACCGTCCTCAATGGAAACCAGTGCAAAACGGCTGACAAGGGCTTCATAATACAGAATCATCTCTTCCGTTGTGCGGACAACACTTGTTCCCGTCATTCTGCTCTCTCCCGGGAAACAATAGGTATGGCTGTCTTCCCGATACAATTCACTGGCCGCAGCATCCATGGCGTAGACAATTTCCCTGCCCGGCGTCAGCCCGGTACGACGAACCGCCTCATCCAGCAGTTCCAGTGCTTCCACAGCGTCATTTACCTCCGGCGCAAACCCGCCTTCATCCCCCACTGCAGTCGCCATACCCTTCTCTTTCAGAATCTGTTTCAGCGTATGATAGATCCCGCAGATCATCCTGAGTCCGTCCGAATAGTTTCCTGCCCCCACCGGCATAATCATGAATTCCTGAAAATCAAGTCCGGTATCGGTATGGGCTCCCCCGTTCAGTACATTACTCATGGGAACAGGCATACGTTTCGCATCCACCCCGCCAAGGTAACGATACAGTGGAAGATCCAGTCCTTTTGCCGCCGCAAATGCACAACCCATGGATACTGCCAGGATACTGTTTGCCCCCAGTCTGCTCTTGTCCGGTGTCCCGTCCAGATTGATCATCTTACGGTCCAGCAGTTCCTGCTGTTTTACATTTTCCCCCTTCAGAAGAGCATTCAGTTCCTGATTCACATTAGCCACTGCCTGTTTGACGCCCTTTCCTCCATAGCTCTCCGAATCGTGATCCCGCAGTTCCAATGCTTCATATTTTCCGGTACTGGCTCCTGACGGCACCCTCGCATCCGCATTGGTTCCATCCTCCAGCGTTACCGTAATCTCCACCGTCGGATTTCCTCTGGAATCCAGAATCTGTCTGGCATGTAACATCTTAATGCATTCTTTTTTCTCCATAAAATCAATACTCCTATCCAGGACAATCATCCTGATAGGAGTATTCACACTTTCCCTGTATTCTATTCTGCTTCCTTCATGCCGTTACGGGAATCCGGAATGATTTCCCGGGACAATCACTATGCCATACCGTTTACGGTCTTGTACTTATATAGCATCTCCGCATGATTCTGTTCCTCTACCTGAATATCGGCAAGCAGCTTGCGGAGTTTTGAATTCCCAAAGACAAAGACATCCGTGTTGTACTCTGACGATACCAGCTTCTCGGTTGCGATGCAGTCTGTAGCCAGAAAACAATCCGATTTCTTGTCTTCGGAAGGAATCAGGGAATCATAGGTTGCCTTCGGATCATAGTTTGCCCCGGAATTGTCATTGACATCCACATCGGGAACCGTACCGTCCAATACCTGTTGCAGGGAATCATAATGTTTCTGTTCCTTGGCGGACAACTCCGTGAATAATCTCTGTAATTCCGGATCCTTTGCCTGTTTGGCATATTTTGCATACTTTTCCACACAGGATTTTTCCTGGGTTTGTAAATCCATAATTGCTGCTTTCTCTTTTTCTTTTAATACCATGTCGCACTCTCTCCTTCCATTTTGATGGTACAATGAGATTATTGACAGAATCCTCACGGGATATACCTGCCATTTCCCATTCCATCATAGTCCCGGAAGAAATCCAGTACTTCTCTCTCATAGACGCTCTGATTCGTCACATAGGATGCCCCATGTCCGGCGCCTGCAATGATCACCAGCCGTTTCGGCGACGGACACACGGCGAAATTCCGTCTGCTCATCCGGGTAGGGACAAAGGTATCCTCCTCCCCATGTATGAACAGAATCGGATAGGGATTGTTTTTGAGCGTCTCCAGTGTACTGCAGTCATCCATGGAGAAGCCGGCCCTTTTTCGGATCATACGCTCCATTCCCCACAGAATCGGTCCCACCGGTATCGGAACCAGACGTTTTCCGGTGCAATGGATAATATCCCGCGGAGACGTAAACCCGCAGTCCGCGATGATGCCGTGTACATTCTGCGGCAGAGGAAGGTTACACGCCATCAATACGGAAGAGCTTCCCATCGAGATTCCGGTAATGTATATGGGCAGTTCACTGCTGATTCTGTCGGACGTCCACCTGGCCCAGGACAGCACATCATAGCGTTCCAGCACCCCATAGGAGATCACATTTCCTTCACTCAGTCCGTGACTTCTCTGATCCACCATCACAAGACTGCAATCGTTTTCATAGTAGAATTGTGCCAGTCCGCAGAAATCATGCTCACAGCTTCCGCGATATCCGTGGACACAGATCACGATTCTGCGTGGGTTCGGATTGGCAAGATACCGCCCCCGCAATCCAAGACCGTCAAAGGATCGGATCCGCACCTCCTCAAATCCCGCCTTCCGGAACCATTCCCGGTTTTGATTCGCATACTCCGCCTCCCGTCGTTCCCGTTCCGTTGACTGTGTTACCTGCTTGACCTTCTCCTTCGCCATGGCACTGGGATATTTTCTTTCTCGAAAAAAAGCAATATGGTAGAAGAACTTTGCCAGCACATAATAGATTCCCGCAACCGCTGCTCCCACCGTCAGAATTCCCCTGCATCTTCTTTTCCCTTTGCTCATACAACCTCGCTTCCCGGACAGCAATAACCGTCTAATACATCTCTTTGTATCTTATGGTTTTCATTTTCCTGTATTTTATACCGTATCCGATCCGCCATACGAAACTCTCATACGCACTGCCACAGTTCCTTCACAAAATACACCCTGCAGGTTTCATACCATGCAGGGTGTGTCATTCTCGTTATTCGATTGCAGACAATTATTTCCGGATCAGAAGAGACTCTCCCGTCATCTCGGCAGGTTTCTCCATGCCCATTGTCTCAATCAGCGTAGGAATAATATCTGCCAGACATCCGCCCTCCCGCAATGTATAAGCAGGATCATAGTTCACCAGAATAAAGGGAACCGGATTGGTAGTATGGGCGGTAAACGGAGCCTTCGTCTCGTAATCGATCATCATCTCCGCATTTCCGTGATCCGCACAGATGAACAGTGTGGATCCGGTTTTCATCACGGCATCATATGCCCTGCCGACGCACTCATCCACTGCCTCAATGGCCTTTACGGCTGCATCAATAACGCCCGTATGACCAACCATGTCGGGATTCGCAAAATTAATGATAATCACATCATATTTGCCGGATTCAATGCTCTCCACCAGTCTGTCACATACTTCATATGCACTCATCTGCGGCTTGAGATCATAGGTTGCAACATCCTTGGGGGAATTCACAAGAATGCGATCCTCTCCCTCATTCGGAGCCTCTACACCACCGTTAAAGAAGAAGGTAACATGGGCATATTTCTCTGTCTCTGCAATTCTTGCCTGCTTCATATGATTGGCAGCAAGCCACTCACCGAATGTATTGGTAACAGAAATCTTCTTGAATGCTACCAGTTTATTCGGAATGGTGGGATCATACTCAGAGAAGCATACATAGGTCAGTGGAATCCTCTCCCCTCTGTCGAAGCCCTTGAAATCATCATCACAGAACGCTCTGGTAATCTCTCTTGCCCGGTCCGGTCTGAAGTTAAAGAACACAACGGAATCATTGGCCTGAATGGTTGCAACCGGTTTCCCGTTCTTCATCACAACGGTAGGTTTCACAAACTCATCCGTTTCCTCTCTGTCATAGGATGCCTGGATTCCGGCAGCTGCGCTCTCTGCAGTCAGTCCCTCACCCTTGGTCAGTGCAACGTATGCTTTCTGCACACGGTCATAGTTATTATCACGATCCATCGCATAGTAACGTCCGGTAACGGTAGCCACTTCACCCACGCCCAGTTCTGCCATCTTCTGCTCTAACTGCAGAACAAAGTCCTTGCCGCTTGCGGGAGGGGTATCTCTACCATCCAGGAAGCAGTGAACATATACCTTCTCAAGACCTGACCGTTTGGCAAGCTCAAGAAGACCGTATATGTGTGAGATATGGCTGTGTACACCGCCATCGGAAACCAGTCCATACATATGCAGTGCGGAATCATTCTTCCTGCAGTTCTCAACTGCAGCCAGCAGTGCCTCATTCTCAAAAAAGGTTCCGTCCTGAATCTCTTTGGTGATTCTCGTCAGTTCCTGATATACGATTCTGCCGGCACCCATATTCAGATGTCCTACCTCAGAATTCCCCATCTGTCCTTCCGGAAGGCCCACCGCCATACCGCTGGCATTGCCCTTCACGCAGGGATACTCTGCCATCAGTTTATCCATGACAGGTGTCTTCGCTTTTGCAATCGCATTTCCCTCTGCCTTGGAATTGATTCCGTATCCGTCGAGAATCATTAAGACTGTTGTCTTCTTACTCATTTTCTTTTCTCCTTTTCAACATATCGTAATATCATATCCATTTAGAAATGATTATCTTGTAAACCGCCCCGGTCTCGGCTTGTTGATGCTGATGACCTTATGCTGCCAGAGCTGACGTTCAAATTCAAGTCGTGCAAGCCCCTGATACTCCGGCTTTACGAGGTACAGGCTGTAGGTCTCAATCAGGTTAAACAGATTGGCCGTCCGCCCCTCCAGTTTGAAATTCGTATATCCCATCGGAACGTACTTCTCATAAATCGCCTCGGGTGAGATGAAGGTGGGATACTCCTGGATCGTGTAGATATTGTTCTGCTCACCGTATTCGCAGTGCCACTCCGGTACAGGAATCTGGTGATTGGCAGGACAGGTTCTGTTTTTCAGTGCAATCGCCTGCTGTTTCCCGATCTCTCTGTAATGGGCACCCCGCCTCGGACAGTTGGGAATACAGCACGCATTTACCAGAAGTTCTATCTTGTCCTTTTTTTCAATCTTCTCCAGAAGATCAAACTGATTATTCAGATTGTAATCCAGAACCACAAGTGCGTAATCCCGATTCAGTTCCTCATTCAATGCGTCCGGATCCCGGATCTCTTTGCAGGTGGAGCTGTTGATCTTGAAACTGGGATATTTCTCCCTGATATATGCCTCCAAAACCGGTGAGAACACCAGTACCTCGTTCATCCCGTTATCGGCCACCTGCATACAGAAATTACAGTAATCATCCTCCAGATCATACTCATTGATCAGCGGATTGGTGTAGGTATAGCGGATAGGAATCCCGGCAGCATTGACGGTGCTGACCACTCTGCGGACAAATTCGGCATCACACTGATCCCCACCGGAGAACCGTCCGCCATTCCATCTTGAGGTCGGGAATTCACCGAAAAACGAACCGATCACCACATCCTGCCGAAACCATTCCGGATGTTGCTTCATCATGCCCACAAGTGTCATGTTAAGCGGGAAATTGTATCGCAGTCCGGGAAGATGAAACTTAATCTTGTTACTCATATGTAGTATCTCCTTTATCAACAAAAACAACTCTCTGCCATATACGCACAATATTATACAGAAATCTCGCACAGGTTTCAACCGGCGAATGAGGAATTTTCCGAATGATTTGATCAGAATTTAGCATTTTCTATCAACCTTATCCCAAATGATTGACACGGCATCCCCGGTTCAGTACCCTGCTGATTGCAGTCACCCTTGACATGATCTTTCCGCAGATCACGAGAAGAATTGTAGACAACGTCATTATCGGAGGGCAGCTCGGATTTCTATGACAGGAGCAATACCGGGGAACTCATGCAGAAAAAGGGTGCCTATTACGATCTGTATACGGCACAATTCAAAGACGTTATCTAAAAGCTACATTACAAGCTATCGTGGCAGAAACTACCGTTCCAGGAAAACGAGTGCACAGCCGTCCTGTACATCAATACGGCACGTTTCTTCCACGATATCATTGCTGACACCCAGGGGGAAACAGTTCTCCAGCACTCCCTTTGTTAACGGATACCGGAACCCCTGCAGTGTCACATTGCCGATCCTGTCTCCAAAGGAAAACAATGACATCCCTTTCCGGTATTCTCCGTGAATCATCATGCTTTCATTCTCCAGAACATAGATATCCCGGGTCAGATCCCGAAGCACGCCTCTGCCGCCCATTTTGCGGATAAAATACAGGCATTGATAATTGGCCATGGTATGATCCGAGCGGGTTCCGCCCGTACCGCCCAGGATATGAATCTCTGTCATACCACACTGAAGAGCAACCCGGATCGCCGCCAGACAATCCGTGTCATCCTTCTGCACCGGCAGAATATGGCATCTGTCTTCCCCCAGTGTTGCGACATCGGAACGCAGGGAGGGATCCAGGGAATCCATATCTCCGATAAACAGATCCGGAATCCGATCTGCTTCCTTCAGATACCGGTATCCGCCGTCAGCAGCAATGTAAAAATCCTCCGGAGTATACTCCGCAAGAATCCCCGGAGCCAGATCTCCGGCACATACAATCACACATCGTTTCATGAATTCTCTCCTATATAGCTCCGAATAACACCGAACAGCTCCGTCATTTTCTGATACAGAACCGGTGTATTGGTGTCCAGATATTCTGTATCCGCTTGGCGGGAAGCCTCTTCCAGCCGTTCCGACAGATCTGCAATATAGTCTGCCCCGATCGTACTGCTGGAACCGCGAAACGCATGAACAACGGTACAATACTCTGTTCCGGTACGATTCGTAATCTGCATCAGTCGTTCCAGTTTCTTACTGCACTCTGTTACATAGGTTTCCAGAATCATACAATAAGTTTCCCGGCTGCCGCCCACAATCCGGATGCCCTGTTCCGTATCCAGTCGTTCCTCGTTGTGCTCCGGCGCATTTTTCATATCTTCCGATGCTACGCACCGTTCTTCTTCCGGAATCCTCCCGTATGCTGTCGTTTCCTGTTTCTCCGCTTCTGCTATCGCTTTCCGCGCCTTTACGTCTATACTGTTTTCATCTCCGTGTCTCTTCCATCCAAACCGGTTTCCCATTTTGTCACCTTTTTTGTACGTTTCTATCCTCTGATTCTTCTGAATCAAATAACCCCGGTAGCAGGTTTCCCTGCCGCCGGGGCAAACATCCCATCAAATACGACTTATTTGTAGTTGACGATCTTACCGAAGTCAGCCTTCAGAGAAGCACCGCCTACCAGTCCGCCGTCGATGTCGGGCTGAGCGAATAACTCAGGAGCGGTTGCTGCGTTCACAGATCCGCCGTACTGGATACGAACTGCATCAGCGGTTGCTGCATCATAGATCTCGGCGATGCACTCACGGATGCCCTTACATACCTCTTCTGCCTGCTCTGTGGTAGCAGTCTTGCCTGTACCGATTGCCCAGATAGGCTCGTAAGCAATTACCATGGACTTCACCTGATCTGCAGTAATACCTGCAAGGTCAGATTTGATCTGTAAACGGATCCAATCCATGGTTACGCCCATCTCTCTCTGCTCCAATGTTTCTCCACAGCAGAGAATCGGTGTAAGACCTGCTTCAAAAGCCTTCTTCACTTTCTTGTTCAGAAGAGCGTCATCCTCTTTGAAATAATCACGTCTCTCGGAATGTCCGATGATCACATACTTCACGCCAGCATCTACCAGCATCGCTGCGGAAATCTCGCCAGTGTAAGCACCCTTCTCCTCGAAATACATGTTCTCTGCACCAACTGCAACGTTTGTACCTTTTACAGCCTCAACTACAGGAACGATATCGATTGCAGGTACACAGTAAACAACATCTACCTCATCGTTCTTTACAAGATCCTTCAATTCCGTACACAGTGCAACTGCCTGGCTGGGAGTCATATTCATCTTCCAGTTACCAGCAATAATTTTTCTTCTTGCCATTTCCATTATCTCCTAAATATACTTATTTGTCATCTGCAGCAACAACGCCGGGAAGTTCTTTTCCCTCTAAGAACTCAAGGGAAGCACCGCCACCTGTGGAGATGTGACTCATCTTGTCCGCAAATCCTAACTGGTTTACTGCCGCAGCGGAATCACCACCACCGATGATGGTTGTTGCATCTGTCTCAGCAAGTGCCTTTGCAACAGCGATGGTTCCTTTTGCAAGCGTAGGATTCTCGAACACACCCATGGGTCCGTTCCAAACAACCGTCTTAGCTGATTTCACAGCATCTGCGTAAAGCTCAGCTGTCTTGGTTCCGATATCAAGGCCTTCCATATCTGCAGGAATCTTGTCAGCGTCAACAACAGTAACATCAATCGGTCCGTCGATCGGATCCGGGAAACCTGCAGCGATTGTAGTATCGATAGGAAGCAGTAACTTCTTGCCCTTTGCTTCAGCCTTATCCATCATCTCTTTGCAGTAGTCAATCTTCTCATCATCTACAAGAGATTTACCGATCTCATATCCTTTTGCTTTTAAGAAGGTAAATGCCATACCGCCACCGATGATCAAAGTATCGCATTTCTCCAGAAGGTTATTGATTACATTCAGTTTGTCAGCAACCTTTGCACCGCCCAGGATTGCTACGAAAGGTCTTACCGGATTCTCAACCGCATTTCCCAAGAAATCGATCTCTTTCTGCATTAAGTAGCCAACTGCACAGTTGCCGCCCTTTGCACGAACATATTTGGTTACAACGGATACAGAAGCATGTGCTCTGTGAGAAGAACCGAATGCGTCGCATACATAGTCATCACAGAGATCTGCCAATTCTTCTGCAAACTTCTCCCCTGCTTTCGCCGGCTTGGTTTCTTCTTCCATACGGAAACGGGTATTCTGCAGTAAAACAACATCTCCCTCTTTCATATCGGCAACCGCTTTGGTTGCTGCCTCGCCTGTGACAGAGTAATCAGAAACAAAAACAACTTCCTTGCCCAGTTTCTCGGACAGTCTCTTTGCAACCGGTGCAAGGGATTCCTTCTCGTTGGGTCCTTCCTTTACCTTACCAAGGTGGGAGCAGAGAATGACCTTACCACCGTCGTTTAATAACTTCTTAATTGTGGGAAGTGCAGCTACGATACGGGTCTCATCTGTAATCTCGCCATTCTTCAGCGGAACGTTGAAGTCGCATCTTACCAGTACACGTTTTCCTTTTGCGTTAAAATCATCAACTGTTTTCTTATTCAGTGCCATTTTGGAACCTCCGTTATTTTTTCATGAAAACGGGTCCGGTCCAACAGACCGGACCCATCTAGGTCTAAATGAAATGATTCAGTTCTTACGACCGAATTACTGTAACTCTGAGAAGTACTTAATGGTTCTTACCATCTGAGATGTGTAAGAGTTCTCATTGTCATACCAGGAAACAACCTGAACTAAGTTGTCAGCGCCAACCATTGTCTGTGTTGCATCGAAGATAGAACCGTATGTGCTTCCTACGATATCGGAAGAAACGATCTCATCCTCATTGTAGCCGAAGGACTCTGTAGCTGCTGCTTTCATAGCTGCGTTGATCTCTTCTTTGGTTACAGACTTCTCTACAGTTGCAACTAAGATTGTTGTAGAACCTGTAGGGGTAGGAACACGCTGAGCGGATCCGATCAGTTTGCCGTTCAACTCAGGAATAACAAGACCGATAGCCTTTGCAGCACCTGTGCTGTTCGGAACGATGTTTACTGCACCTGCACGGGATCTTCTGAGGTCACCCTTTCTCTGAGGACCGTCAAGGATCATCTGATCACCTGTGTAAGCATGGATAGTGCTCATGATACCGGACTTGATACCAGCCAGATCGTTCAGAGCCTTAGCCATAGGTGCTAAGCAGTTTGTTGTACAGGAAGCCGCAGAAATGATGGTATCTGAAGCCTTTAATGTCTTGTGGTTTACATTGTAAACGATGGTAGGAAGGTCATTGCCTGCAGGAGCGGAAATAACAACCTTACGAGCACCGGCATTGATATGAGCCTGAGCCTTCTCTTTGCTTGTATAGAAACCGGAACACTCAAGAACAACGTCGATCTTCAACTCTCCCCAAGGACAGTTATTTGCATCCGGCTCTTTGTAAATCTTCAGAGTCTTGCCATCAACTGTGATAGAATCCTCACCAGCAGATACGGTATCTGCAAGAGCGTATTTACCCTGTGAAGAATCGTACTTCAACAAGTGTGCTAACATCTTAGGACTTGTTAAGTCGTTGATTGCTACTACTTCGTACCCTTCTGCACCGAACATCTGTCTGAATGCAAGACGACCGATACGGCCGAATCCGTTAATTGCTACTCTTACTGCCATTTTTAGTTCCTCCTAAAAAAATAATTACTTTGATATCAATCAATTCATGCTCTCAAATCATCGGATGCATGTCCTTGATTGTCAAATTTTTATCAGCACGATTATTTTAACTAATTCCTGCGTAAAATACAAGAGCAAAATAGAAAATATTGTGAATTTATGATTTTTTTACAGTTTTATGATATGATAGCTACAGAAACTTGGCAAAATGATATTCAGAAAGGAGCCAGACACCATGGCAATTATTGCAGACCAGCATTTACACTCTTCTTTTTCGGGGGATTCCGACTGCCCCATGGAGAAAATGGTACAGGCCGCCATTGCGAAAGGACTGAAATATATCACCTTTACGGAACATATGGATTACGATTTCCCGGTGACTCCGGACACACCTGCAGGGTATTTTGAGGTCAACACCGATTCCTACCTGTACGAGTTGCTGTCCCTGCGTGCCCGGTACGAGAACGACATCCATATTCTCTTCGGGATCGAACTGGGACTGATGCCCTCCGTAGTCTGCAAAAACATTATGTTAACCAAGGCCCATGAGTTCGATTTCATCATCGGCTCTTCCCATCTGTGCAACGGCAGGGATCCTTACGATCCGGCTTTCTTTGCAGGCCGCAGCGAACGGGAAGCGTTGGAGGAATATTTCCGTTCTGAGCTGGAAAATATCCGGTGCTACAGCTACTATGACGTATACGGTCATCTGGATTATGCGGTGCGCTACTGCCCGTCCAAAGGTGCCAACTATTCCTACGCGGACTATACGGACCTCATCGACGAGATCCTCTCCGGTCTGATCGAACAGGAAAAGGGCATTGAGGTCAACACCGGTTCCCTGGCAAACGGCATGTCCCAGCCCAATCCCTGCGAGGACATTATCCGCCGCTATCGCGAGCTGGGAGGCGAGATCATTACCATCGGTTCCGATTCCCATGACGATCGCACCATCGCCTTTGGATTCGACCGAGTGACAGAGATGCTGAAACAAAACGGATACAAATATTACTCTCTCTTCGAGGGTCGGATTGCAGAATACAAATTGCTGTAACGCTTCTCAATATTCAATCTGCTCCACATATACGCCGAAATCATCCGGAATCGGTACACCGCAGTCCAGCGCAAAGATGCGCTCCAGCATCATCCGCCCTACATTGTGCCTGAAATGGCTGGTTTCATACCAGTAGAAGTTATCGGTGGTGATACTGTTATATCCGGAGAAATCCCAGTAAGAAGTAATCTCCATCAACTGTTCCTTGGCCTTATTGGTGATATCCTCATGAAGGGCATAGGTGGCATGATGCACCGGATTAAAGAATAGTATCACTTCGATCTTATTCTCCCGACACAGGTTCAGAATCTGTCGGATGTCTTCGATGGTTTCGTCCACTCTGTCCTTCTGGTAAAAATCAATGGGTTTGTTATAGGCCGGACTGTTCTTGATCGTTTCCCAGTTCGCTTCGACATATTCGTCGTTGCCGTAGGTGATCCCCGTATTCCACAGATCATCCAGCATCAGATAGTACGGATCCTGCCGGATCATGCTCTGAACGGTCCGGAAATTGTACACATCAAAGGGATTTTTCAAGATATAATATTTCATTTTCTGAAACCAGTCCAACTGACTGTATCGAAGCCGCAGCAGATCGTGGGCATGGGATTCCGGATCTATGGTAAAGGAAAACTCATCCAGCCCCAGAAGCACCATATCGATCTGTACTCCGTTTTTCAGAAATGTCTGAATGGTGTCCAGCCAGTCCGCCGGAATGCCCTCCGAATAGCACATATTGTACAGGGAGGTTTCTTCTATGAAGTCGGTTTCAATGTGACCTACCTTGGAAGATCCGAAAAGAAAGGACTGATATTTTTCTTTGTTGTCCAGCACATATTTGGTCTTCACGTAATTCTTGTTCGGCTCCAGAACCTGTTTCTCATAATCCGAGCGGAAAATTCCATAGGCATCCAGCCGGTAATTGATCAGTGCGGTAAAGGTCAGCATCCCCGCCACCAGAGCCAACAGGACGCGGAAATACGTTTTTTCTCTCATATCCACCTCCTAGAAATTAAAATACAGAGACGAAGTAACGTCTACCGTAGAGATCATGTAGACACACAGCATGAAAACCACAGCCGTCAGTATCAGCACGGGAACAGACCGTTTCCGACTGCGCATGATACGTGTTGCATTGGGCATCAGAAAAGCCACGATACATCCGACAAACAGAATTGCAACCGCCAGTGTATCTGTCATCGGAAAATGCTTTGCAATCCGCCGGGTGAATTCCGGACTGATCAGCACATTGGCACTGGAGAAATCAATCAGCCCCCGTAAAACCACCTGCGCCTGTTCCAGGCTGTCCGCCCGGAAGAAAATCCAGCACACATTCACGAATACAAAGGTCAGCGCGATCCCGATCGGTTTCGGCAGTTTACTGCTGATTCCCTTGGTCAGTTCATCCAGTACCATGGCAAGTCCGTGCAAAGTTCCCCAGATCAGAAAGGTCCATCCGAAGCCATGCCACAGTCCGCTTACAAGAAATACCGCCATGATATTCACACAGGTTCTCACACGCCCCCTCCGGTTGCCGCCCAGCGGGATGTAGATATATTTTGTGAGAAACCCGGTCAGCGTCATGTGCCAGCGTTTCCAGAAATCCCGGATATTGACCGCCTGATAGGGACTGTTGAAGTTTTCCGGCAGATGGATTCCGAACAGTTTCCCCAGGCCGATGGCAATGTCACAGTAGCCGCTGAAGTCAAAATACAGCTGCATGGAATAGGCAATACTGGTAATCCACGCCTCCCAGATGGTAAGCCGTGACATAGCAAATCCGGTATTCGCCAGGGAAGCGATCAGATCCGCCAGAAATACTTTTTTGACAAGTCCCATCGTCAGCCGGAGGAAACCGTCATTCATCTGACAATAGCGGGCTTCCGCAGAGAACCCGGAACGATTCTGATTGTTCTGCACGAACCGGTGGGGATTCACAATGGGTCCTTCCGCCAGTTTCGCGAAAAACAGGATCGACAGCGCATAATCCAGGAAAGGAAGCTCTCTCTCCCCCCGATACCGGTCTATCAGATAGGCAAGCTGCGAAAAGGTATAGAAAGACAGTCCCAATGGTGCATACACGCCGCCGGACAGAATTTTGAAACAGACAAGCACCGCAGCATTCAGGGCAATGCCCAGCAATAACACAAGCTTTTTGTACGCCTTCTTTCCCAGGCAGTAATTCACAGCAATACCGGTCAGGATGGTCAGTGTGCAGATCCATCCTGCCGATACGGTGAATCCTACCGAAAGAAGGGCTAGATATGCTCGCAATATTCTTTTCTCTTCCGTGCGGTCCAGCCTGTTTGCAATCCAGTACAGGAATGCAGCCGCAGGCAGGAAAAAGATCAGAAAATTGTAAGTATGAAATGTCATTCCGTAACTCCCGTTCCCTTATTGAATCAATCCTCCGCCCAGAATACATCCGTCCGCGTAGAATACGGCAGCCTGTCCCGGCGTGATCGCCCGTACCGGCTCCTCAAAGGTGCACCCGACCATTCCGTCTTCCGCAGGATAAATCGTACACATCGTCCCTTTATGGGCGTATCGGATTTTCCCAAGACACCGCACCGGTTCCGTCAGTTGTTCCAAGCCCATGGGATTGTAATCCCGCACCCGGAATTGTGTGGTGTAGAGATCTGCATCACTGCCAATGTGAACCTGCCGTTTCACCGGATCGATTGCCGTAACGTATACATGCTCTCCCATGGCAAGTCCCAGTCCCCTTCTCTGCCCGATGGTATAATGGATGATCCCTTCGTGCTGTCCCAGAACCCTGCCTTCCCTGTCCACGAAATCTCCGCCCACCGGGATTCGATCTCCGGCTTCCTTTGCAATCAATGCGGCATAATCACGTCCCTCTGTAAAGCATATGTCCTGGCTGTCCTTTTTAGAAGCAACCGGCAGTCCTGCCCGCATCGCAATGGCGCGAACCTCTTCTTTCTCATAATCGCCTAAGGGCATCATGGTTCTGCGAAGCTGTTCCTGCGTCAGATTATACAACGCATAGGTCTGATCCTTTTTGTCCGTTTCTGCATGCGAAACGGTATATCTTCCGTTCGGCAGCTGCCTAATCTTCGCATAATGCCCGGTAGCAACCCGGTCTGCCTGTATCTCATTGGCAGCGGTAAGCAATGCATCCCACTTAATCATCCGGTTGCACATATTGCAGGGATTCGGTGTTCTGCCCTGCAGATACTCCTCCGTGAAATACCGGATCACCTGATCCCGAAATCGTTCCCGGTAATCCAGAATCATATGACGAATCCCCAGATGCTCCGCAATGCGCCCGGCATCCATCACCGCCTCATCATCCTGTATCTCACCGCTCTGACGGACCCACATGGTCACTCCGGTCACCTCATATCCCTGTTCCTGTAACAGATATGCCGTAACGGCGGAATCCACTCCGCCGGATAATCCAACCACTACTTTTTTCATCCAAGTCACCCTTTCCGTCTCCGCCGGCAGATCCGTTCCAATGTGGCAGAAACCTCCGGAAATCTCCTTCTATCATATACTAATCTGACGGTTTTATAAAGTATCAATCCGTAATTTTCATAATATCCTGACGGTTTCACGCATAGAATTCTAAAAAAACATTTTATGCGCAAACATCCATTTCTGACCGGCACCATCATACTGACCGCAGCCGGAATCATCACGAGATTCATCGGTTTCTACTTTCGTATTTTTCTGTCCAGGACGTTTTCGGACGCGGACATCGGAATCTATCAGCTTACCATGCCAGTTATGTCCGTGGTATATGCACTGACAGCAGCCTCCTACCAGACCGTCATTTCCAAATTCACCGCTGAAAATTATGCCCGTGGAGAATATGGCAGGGCACACAGAATGTTCCTTACGGCCACCGCCGTATCTGTTCTGTCTGCCCTGCTTGCCGGCATTCTGGTGATCCGGTTCCGGCATATCATTGCCGGTTCCGTTCTCCATGCGCCAAAAACCGCTCCCATTCTCTATGTGCTCGGTTTCTCTTTTCCCTTCAGCAGTCTGCATACCTGCATCAACGGGTTCTATTACGGCAGACAGAAAACAATGGTTCCTGCCCTCTCCCAGCTGATCGAACAGACTGTCAGAGTCCTGACGGTCTGTCTGATGGCAGCTTATGCTGCCGGGCATGCCGGACAGCTTACCCTGACCGGTGCCATGTCCGGTATTATTTCCGGAGAGCTGTTTGCCAGTCTGTTTGTCATCCTGTTTCTCCCCCGTCTGACGGTAGGCTTCCGGACATGGAAGCGATATATTACCGGTACCGTCTCCTGTTTGTATACGGATCTGTTCCGTATGCTGACCCCCCTGACGCTGAACCGGATCTTCTTAAGTATGATGAATGCGGCAGAGACCATTCTCTTACCGGTTGTTCTGAAGCAAAACGGTCTGTCCGCCGACAGTGCCCTGGCAACCTACGGAGTCCTCACGGGCATGGCAATGCCGGTCATCCTGTTTCCCTCCGCCGTTCCTTCCTCCGCAGCAACCCTGCTCCTGCCCAAGGTGTCTGACATGAACAAGAAGCCTGACGTATCCATCGCGCCTCTCGTCCGCCGCGCCCTGGCTTATTCCCTAATCTACGGCATTCTGTGTATGTTTATCTGTATTCTGTTCGGTCCCCTCATCGGCACCGGCTTTTTTCACAGTCCTTCCGCAGGAATTTACATCCGTTCCCTCAGCATCCTATGTCCCTTCCTGTACACCGGAATCACTCTGCTGAGCATTCTTCACGGCCTTGGCGAGACCATGTCACCGTTTCTGTGCAATCTGGCAGCATTATCCATCCGGATTCTGTGTACCATGCTTTTCGTTCCCCGTTACGGAATCACGGCATACCGCATGATTCTGACCGGTTACAGCATCCTCACATGTATACTTTATTATCTTGCCTTGCATCCATTCATGCGCTATAATAAGCAGGATAAAAAAAGCCGAAAGGCAGATAGGAAGTACATATGAGTTTCAATTATATCATGAAATTGCCGACTCCCGAGGAGATCCGTGCCCAGTATCCCCTCTCTCCCCGGTTGCAGGCATTGAAAAAAGAAAGGGACGAAGAAATCGCGGCCATTATCCGTGGAGAGTCCCATAAATTTCTGGTCATCATCGGTCCCTGCTCTGCAGACAAGGAAGATTCTGTTTGTGACTACATCAGCAGGCTGGCCAGAGTCAACGAGAAGGTCAAAGATAAGCTTGTTCTGGTTCCCAGAATCTATACCAACAAGCCAAGAACGACCGGTGACGGCTATAAGGGCATTGTTCACCAGCCGGATCCCAACAGCCAGAAAGAAGATTTCCTGCTGGGACTGATTGCCATGCGCAAAATGCATCTGAGGGCAATTGAAGAAAGCGGACTGACTCCTGCCGACGAGATGCTCTACCCCGAGAACTGGGGCTATGTGGAGGATATTCTCTCCTATGTTGCCATTGGTGCACGGAGTGTGGAGGATCAGCAGCACAGACTGACCGTCAGCGGTTTCGACGTGGCCAGCGGAATGAAGAATCCGACCAGCGGAGATTTCTCCGTTATGCTGAACTCCGTATATGCAGCCCAGCAGCCCCATTCTTTCATCTATCGTGGCTATGAGGTATCCACACCCGGCAATCCTCTTGCCCATACGGTGTTACGCGGTGCCGTCAGCAAGCACGGAAACAGTACTGCCAATTACCACTATGAAGATCTGAACCGTCTGATGGAGATGTATTCCGAGCGGGATCTGCTGAATCCTGCCTGCATTATTGATTCCAATCACAATAACTCCAACAAGCAGTTCAAACAGCAGATTCGTATTGTGAAGGAAGTAATGCACTCCCGGAAGTTGAATCCCGATATTCACAATCTGGTCAAGGGCGTTATGATCGAAAGCTACATTGAAGAAGGGTGCCAGAAAGTCTCCGAAGGAATCTATGGCAAATCCATTACTGATCCCTGTCTGGGCTGGGAAGACAGCGAACGGCTGATCTACGACATTGCGGAGTACGAATAAAAGTAACCGGATTTCCGACAGATTTCTCATCAGCAATCTTTCTGTACCAAATCAAAAAACAACACAAAAAGGGCGGCGTTCTTCAGGAACACCGCCTTACTTTATGAATCCTTATCACATCTGTATGTTTCTTTGCCCTATCCTCTCGGATGGGTCTTGGCATATACCTCCCGAAGCCTCTTGTGATTCAGGTTGGCATAGATCTGTGTTGTGGAGATATCACTGTGTCCCAGCATCTCCTGAACGCTTCTCAGATCCGCTCCATTTTCCACCAGATGTGCCGCAAAAGAATGTCTCAGGGTATGGGGAGTAATATCCGCCTCTATCCCTGCTTTTTTCGCATAATGTTTGATTAGTTTCCAAAATCCCTGTCTGCTCATGGGTTGTCCGGAACAGTTCACAAACAGGACATCCGACAGTTCCCCCTCCATCATGGCCTCTCTTGCCTGATCGATATAGCGAACCATGGCCTGTTTCGCCACATTGCCAAAGGGAACAACCCGTTCCTTATTGCCGTCTCTGCACATGATGAAATTCATGCCGATATTTACGTCCGTAATCTTCAGGGAGATCAGTTCCGTAACCCTGATTCCCGTTGCGTACAGCAGCTCCAGCATCGCCTTATCCCGGATCTCCTTCAGGGAATCTCCGGAGGGCTGCTCCAGCAGCCGCACAACCTCCTGGGTCGACATTATCTCCGGCAGCTTCTTCTCGATCTTCGGGGATCGTAATACTGCCGATACGTCTTCCGTCACAATTCCTTCTCTCAACATATAATGATAAAGTGCTTTGACCGAGGCAACATTTCTGGATATCGTGGCAGCGGAAAAATGATTTTCCTCAAGGTAGGACATATATCCTTCCAGATGTGCTTCCCTGACATCCGCAAAGCTGGTTACACCATGAGCAGTCAGATAATCGCACACTTTCCCCAAATCTCTCTTATATGAGAGTTCCGTATTCACAGATGCTTTTTTTACATCATGAATATACTGAATAAAACCTTCCACTACCTTTTGCATCATTATTGTAAACCTCACCCCGCATAACACGAAGACACATTGATCCCATGCATTATGTCACCTTATCAGTTTACATTATATACAGAACACCCCCGAAAAGCAATCGAAAAAATGTCGGAAAATGCCACAAAATCTATATTCTCCGCTCCCTACACAACATATCGGAAGCCACTTTTTTATGTCTACCATATGTTGAATGGTCATCTTTTCAGATGGGTAAAAAACAGTTGTAATAGAAAAGAATTAACATAACATTCCGTCAATACGCCGATTCCCCAGAGCAACGCACCACGTCGGAACCGACGATTCAGAAGCGCTGCACCCATCGGAATATAGGCAATCATATGCGGAAACTGAATCAGGATATGCAGCAGAATCCCTTTCCCTCCCGCTGTAATGAACCACCTGACGACGCCGCAGCCCTCTATAATCCCCAGTAGCAGTTTGGATGCAGACCGAATCCCCGGTCCCCTGCACCGTCCGGCCGCCCATGCCAGACACAGAGCCAGTCCGCCCCGGAACACAACCAGATAGCCCAGAAGCCGACCCTGTCTCCATTCAACCATCCCCTGCTCACACAGGTATTCATACATTCTTGGCCAGTCACCGACACATCTCTCCGGTGGAATACCAATCTGTTGCAGCAGAAATATGGCAACCGCAAGAAGCCCCCCTGTTCCCAGAAAGGCAATATAAAAGAGAGAAAAGTAAGAAAATGGGCTCTTTTTCATACGCATCTCCATTACCAGTCTCTCCAATATATGTTTGATGATGCTTTCTCATTCCATCACGGTCTTCTGAATTTGGTATCATATGCCAGCAATCCCGAGACGGTCTTGCCATCCTCAATCTTACCGGTGTAGATCATATCCAGAAGTTCATCCATGCTATACTCATACACATCGATATATTCATCCTCATCCAGATTCTGATGGGATTTCTGAAGATTTCTCGCAACATAAATATCAATCTTCTCGTTGCAGAACGCCACCGTGGTCCGAATCGTGATCAGAAGTTCCACCTCTGTGCTCCGATAACCGGTTTCCTCCTCCAGTTCGCGGATTGCCGCATCCCGGGTGGGTTCTTCTGCGCCGTTCAGCCCCCCGGCAGGAATCTCCAGCGTTTCCCGGTCCAGGGCATTTCGATACTGCCTTACCATCAGTATTTTCCCCTCATCTGTGACCGGAATCACCGCCGCAGCACCCTTATGCTGAATGAAATCCCATTGCACCACATTGCCGTTCGGCACCTTGACAGTATCCTTGTAATAGTCAATAATCGCACCCTTCTGCACCAGATCTCTGGACAAACGTTCAAATCGTTCCATTCAATTCATCTCCTCTTCATAGATACGATAGGTATCCTTACCGGCATTCTTGGCCAGGGAAAGCGCACTTCTGGAGTGTCTCATCATATCCCCGTATGTTTCCTCTGAATTCGCAAACGCTACCCCGATGGAGCAGGATGATTCAAAAGACCTTCCTTCATACTCAAAGCACACATGGAGGCTTCTGAGAAGGGAATCTGTCTGATAGATAATTGCCTCCCTGGACTCATAATCCGAAATCAGCACCGCAAATTCATCCTTGCCCACTCTTCCGAGAATGATCTTCTCTTCCTCCGTGAAAACTGCCTGTATCCGCATGGTTTGGGCCTGTAACACGCTGTCTGCGAATCCGTTTCCGAAGTCATCGGACACATATCGGAAGTTATCCATGTTAATCAGAATCAGCGCGTTCTTATCCTGCTGCAGAACCTTTCGTTCCGCAAGGGTGTCAAAGGTTTTTCCGACATAAAAATCCGTCAACCGGTCTCTCTGCGCTTCCGCCGCTCCCTGCCGGTCCACGGTATCCGCAGAGAACAGATTCTCCTCTGCAGCCTCTTCCGTCATGCCAACCGCACCTATCGGAGTGCCGTCCTCATCAAAGATGGTGTGATAGCTGATCCGGCTCCAGTGATACGATTCCTCCACGTTCCCACAGACGCATCCGTGATCCGCATCCTTCCTGCCGGTCCCCTTGACCAGAAATCTGCCTTCCGTCTTCTGTTTCCCGGCAGCGATATCGGAATATAACCTCAGGTAGTCCTCCTTCTGATCGGGATGAACAAGCTTTTGTTCCACAATACTCTCCGGCACATTTTGAATCACCGCGTCCCGCTGGAATCCGGAACCGCCCCCCAGCTTCACAACCATGCTTCTGTCCGACAGATAATATTCCCATATGCAGATCCCATCCCTGTGAAAGGATCTCCCCGCATACTTTTCAATCAATTGTTCCGCCAAACGCAATCTCTGATTCTTCACCTTGATTTCATTTTGCAGTTGATGTAACTCGGTTCTGTCTGTCTCTACAATCTGAATCAGCATACTGTCCTCTTCCGGAATCACCCTACAGGTAATCTGAATCAATAAGGTCTTTCCCTCCGGCTGAATCCGCAGATTCATCCGAAGCAGCTTCCGGTCTTCTTTGATCGCATTCTCCAATTCCCGGTTCAGACGCATCAACTCATCCCCCGGAATCACCTGACCGGGACCGCTGAGAAAATCAGTACCCACAATGTTGCCGTCCCCCAAATGATTCATTTTCATGAAATTCTCGTTCGCATATTCCACAATTGCATTGCGGAATCCATTGCCGGAATGCGCCCGGATCACCAGAATTCCGCAGTCGGTTCCGAGCTGAATCAACTCAAGCATATTATTCCTGTCACTTATACTGCCTTTTTTCTCCCTGCTCATCCGATTTCTCCCTTTGAATGTGCCTTCTCGACCCTATAGGGCTTTTCGGCCCTGTTTCCTGTGTTCCCTCTTACGTTAATAAAAGAGCTAAACCAAAGATGATTTAGCTCTTACTATTAATTATTTTGCATAATCGATAACACGTGATTCACGGATTACATTGACTTTGATCTGTCCGGGATACTCTAATTCGGATTCAATCTTCTTCGAGATATCTCTTGCCAACAGAATCATGTCAGCATCTGTAATCTGTTCCGGAACTACCATTACGCGAACCTCTCGGCCTGCCTGAATAGCAAATGATTTGTCTACACCTTTGAAATTGTTGGTTAATTCTTCTAACTGAGTTAATCTGCTTGTATATGTTTCCAGTGTCTCTCTTCTGGCACCCGGTCTGGCTGCGGATATCGTATCCGCCGCCTGAACGATGCATGAAATCAGAGACGTTGGCTCAACATCACCATGATGTGACTCAACTGCATTGATAACGGTCTGTGATTCCTTATACTTCTTACACAGTTCCACACCCAGCTGAATGTGTGTCCCTTCCATCTCATGGTCAACTGATTTACCGATATCATGTAACAAACCGGCACGCTTGGCCATTCTGACATCCAGTCCCATCTCAGCAGCCAGAAGCCCTGATAAAATGGATACTTCCATGGAATGTTTCAATGCATTCTGTCCATAACTTGTTCTGAACTTCATCTTACCGAGAAGTTTGATCAGTTCCGGATGGAGACCGTGCACACCACAATCAAGCGCTGCGTTCTCACCGGCTTCCTTGATCATCACATCCACTTCCTTCTGTGCCTTCTCGACCATCTCTTCAATTCTGGCCGGATGGATTCTTCCATCGACGATCAGCTTCTCAAGAGCAATTCTTGCAACCTCACGTCTGATCGGATCAAAGGAGGATAAGATGACTGCTTCCGGAGTATCATCAATAATCAGATCCACACCCGTCATGGTCTCAAGAGTTCGGATATTCCGTCCCTCTCTACCAATGATGCGTCCCTTCATCTCATCACTCGGAAGCTGCACAACAGATATCGTCGTCTCTGAAACATGATCTGCTGCACATTTCTGGATTGCAGTGACAACCAGATCTTTGGCTTTCTTGTCGGCTTCTTCTTTCGCCTTCGCCTCAAGATCCTTGATCATCATTGCCTTTTCGTACTTAATTTCTTCTTCAACAATTCTTAATAAGTGTTCTTTTGCCTGTTCGGAGGTTAATCCAGAGATTCGTTCAAGTTCCTGCACTCGTTCTTCGTTCAGTTTAGCAATTTCCTCTCTCTGACGATTGAGGTTTTCTTCTTTTGCTGCCAAACTCTGTTCTTTTCGTTCGATCGCGTCCGCTTTCTTATCGATGTTCTCTTCCTTCTGCTGAATACGTCTCTCATAGCGCTGTGCTTCCGCTCTGCGCTCTTTGATCTCCTTATCGAGATCATTCTTCGCTTTGATGGACTCTTCTTTAATCTCCAGCAATCCCTCACGCTTCTTCGTTTCTGCAGTCTTCAGAGCTTCATCAATAATCTCTCTTGCCTTCTCTTCTGCACTGCCGATCTTGCTCTCAACGGCCCGTTTACGGTAATTGATAGCCAGAAACCAGCTGACCGGTGCAACAATGACAAGGGTAGCCACGATCGAAATGATACCATATGGCCACATGTACAGGTGAACCTCCTTATTATGTTTTCATTGTACAATATCTATAATCGTTGGAAACAATCCGATTATATCCATGAAACTTCATCCGTTCCAATGCAATTTTACAACACTTCAATTTTATACTTTTACTGATGTTATGTCAAGTGGCAGAATCAAATAACACATTGAAATCCTGTCCTACTATCATTCCATGTCCGAATTCCGGAACTCT
>JAEDCX010000018.1 GCA_016293925.1 Lachnospiraceae bacterium
ATTTGCAATCCTTCTACTTCTCCACCCTTGACATCAAGACAACACACTCCACGTGGCTCGTTCCAGGAAACATATCCACTCCGACAGCCCGCTTCACAACATAGCAGCTGTTTCGAAGAACAAACTTTAAGTCCCTTGCCAGGGTGTCCGGTCCGCAGGACACATAGACGATTCTCTCCGGACTCAGCCGGATCGCAGCACGCAGGAATTCTTCCGTGCTGCCGCTCCGGGGCGGATCCATGAAAAGAACATCCACCGGCTCCTTCTCTTCTGCCATCTGCGTCATGAATTGGGTGGCATCCGCATTCACAAACCGGATGTTGGTAAGCCCGTTGCGTTCTGCATTCCGTTTCGCATCCTTCACGGCTTCCCGGTTCAATTCCGCCCCGATCACATTTCCGGCATATTTTGCCGCGCAGATTCCGATGGTGCCGATTCCACAGTAGGTATCCAGGACGCGGACTGCTCTTTTCCCGTCATGGTTACGTACTGCTGGAGAATCGGATGGATCCCCGGGACGGGAGGATGAATCCGCCGGGGCATTCCGGATTGGCTCCAGTCCTGCATATTCCAGCGCCTTTCGATACAGCAATTCCGTCTGCACCGGATTGATCTGATAGAAGCTCTGGGGAGACAATCGGAATCTACACCCACAGAGAATATCCTCAATATAACCCTTTCCGTAGAGCACAATATCCCGCTGTCCCAGAACCATAGTAGTCTGACGATCATTCACGTTCTGTACGATGGTAGTGATCTCCGGGAATCGACTCTTCAGTGCTCTGGCAAAATTCCTGGCCCCGGGCAGAATATTGGAGGTTGTAACCAGAATCACCATAACTTCTCCCGTCTGTCTGGCGATCCGTATCATGGCGTGCCGTATGAGACCGTACCCCGATTTTTCGTTGTATACCGTCCATTTGAAGGATTTCACCATCTTCGTCAATTCGTCTATGATCTGTCCCGCCAGCTCATTTTCCAGAAAACACCCGGATCGTTTCAGGAGTCTGTGGGATTTCTCCTCATAGATACCTGCATAGACGGTGCCATCCTTGGTTCTGCCAAAGGTAGCAGTCACCTTATTCCGGTAGTAGTACGGATTCTCCATACCGATAATCGGTTCCAGCGTTACCATATTCCCCAACAGTTTCTGGAGCTTCTGCTGTTTTTGCCGCAACTGTTCCTCGTATGGAATTCCAAGATATTGGCAGCCTCCGCATTTCTCCATAATCGGACATTTCTTCTTATTCATACACGTTTTCCTTACAGCCGCTATGCTTTTCCACAGATCCGACTGACAATTTCCCTTAATTTTTCTTTATCAAATGGTTTTGACAGATGATAATCCATGCCGCTCTCCAGGGATTTGTGAATATCCTCCGCAAAGGCATTGGCTGTCATTGCTACAATGGTAACGGATTTCGCATCCGCCCGTCCCATGGAACGGATTGTTTTCGTTGCTTCCAGTCCATCCATCACAGGCATCATGATATCCATAAAGATAACCTGATAATATCCGGGGTCCGATGCTCCGAAAATCTCTACCGCCTCACGACCGTTCTCTGCCCGGTCCACCTCAAATCCCAGTGCCGCAAGCTGCGTTACCGCGATCTCCATATTGATCGGGTGATCTTCCACCACAAGTACTCTTTTTCCGGAAACATCTATCGTCGCCTGATCCTGCTGCATGGGAATTGCATTCTCCTCACTCCACTCCTGCTCGTTCATCGCTTCCAGCTCCAACGTAATTGTCACCGTCGTTCCGACGCCAAGCTCACTCTCGATTGATATGGTTCCGCCCATCAATTCCACAAGTCGCCTGGTGATGGAGAGACCGAGTCCGGTTCCCTTTCGGTTGTATGAGGTATCCATCTGTTCAAACGGTTCGAATGCCCTCCGCAGGAATTCCCTACTCATACCGATACCGTTATCCGCCACCACCGAAACAACTTTGACACGGTGCTCCGCAATCTTCTCGCAGGTGTTGGATATGGCCACCCTTCCTCCGGGATTGGTATACTTGACCGCGTTGGAAATCAGATTTACATAAATCTGCTGCAATCTTCCGGAATCCGTCACAAACCCCTCATAAGGCAGTTGCACATCCTGTACGATCAGTTCAATATTCTTCTCATCGGCCAACGGTTTCATTACTGCCATCAGGTATCTGCCGATCTCATGGTAAGGGAGGAATTCCCGTCTCAATTCAATCCTGCCGCTGTCAATCTTGGACATATCCAATATGTCGTTCACCAGACCGATCAGATGATCCGCCGAAACGGAGGCCTTCTCCAGATAGGAATTACCGCTCCATGCCGGATCGTCTCCCATGATATCCAGAATCCCACGGATTCCGTTCAGCGGGGTTCTGATCTCATGGGACATGTTTGCCAGGAATTCCTGTTTGGCTCTGGCGGCCTGCTTTGCCTGTTCCAGCGCATTCTCCAGCTGCCTCTCGGCCTCCTTATTGGATTGGATATTGCGGAGCAGAACCGTACACCCCATTCGACCGGTTAACACATTCATCTCCGATCTGGATGTCAATTCATACCACTCGTATTCCTCCCGTCCTTCCGGTCTGATCCGAACCTCCTCCACGGTCATTCCCATCTCCTGTAGCCGCTGCTTGATTTTCTCCGGGTAATTCAGATCATCCAGTATGTTCCAATTCTCCGGAAGCATTACTCTCCTGAGGCATTTGTCGATGGTCTGCATGGATCCTTCCATGGGAATAGACGGATCAATGGAATTGTTCACAATATGGTATTCCGCTTTGTCCAGATCCACGAACATCAGCAACGCAAAAGACTCATCCATTGCTTTTTTCATCATGCGGTCCACGTTCTCCCGCAACAATTCAGCCCTCTGTTCCTGATTGATATTCTGCACGAAAAGATAAACAACCAGATCCCCCGAGAACGGATTCTCGACCATCCGGAGTACCATCTCGTGCCACTCCGGATCTCCGTCTTCCCGGAGGAAATAATATTTTTGCTTCAGATGATCCAGACCGTCTTCATGACTGTGCAGCAACCCGGGGATATCCAGCATCTCACGGATCTTCCGCAATTCAGAATCCGATGTAATATTCCCACTGATGAAATCCACCACGTCAGCCATACTGTAAAGTTCCAGTGTAACCAATTCACCGTTTTGATTCCGCACGGCTTCCTCCACACGGTTCCGGGTCAGATTGACTGCAAAATGATATACGGATTCTCTCGCCATATTCTGACGCAGAATCTGTTCAGACCGGTAGCTCAATTCTGCCTTCTTCTGCTCATCGATATTCTCCGTTACTCCGATTGCATGATGCTTATTGTTCAGAATATCCGTCACGGTATATGTGATCCGGATCCAGTGAAACTCACCGTTCCGATCCTTCATCTGTACTTCTCCGCTGGCAATTTTCTCTCCCTCATCCAATGCATGGTAGAGCTTCCGATATGCCTCAATGCTCTCCTCATGAATCACACCGTTTTCAATCTGCCGCTCCGGTATGTTCTTCACGGTTACGGTATGTTCGTCCTTACCGAAGAGGCGCAACCGCACCGCATGCCTTTTGATATCATAATCCCATACGCGGATTTTGGTATTGGAGAGCGCAAGATTGAACTGCTCGGCATCCGCCCGATGGACTTTCTCTGCTCTTTTGTAGGAACGGTACAGCACGATAATCAGGCAGAATATCATCAACAGGAAAAGAGAACTGACAATCGCAACAACCACATAGTTTCTGTACAGAAAATCTACAATTCCTTCCGAAGAATCATATTGAAAGCTCCTGTCCATTATGTACTTCCGGATCTGTTCCTCCCCGATGCTGTCAATCGCTTTGTTGATAATCGAATACAATTCATTTTCGCAGGCATCACTGATCCCGAATCCGATGGAATAACCGAATTCATTGGTATCAAACGATTTCAGTTTCCGATATTTGGCCTTATTATGTACCAGTTCGGAAAACCCCTGCGGAACATATGTGATATCTGCCTTTTTCTTCCTGACCGCTTCCATGCAATCAATGTAATCCTCACAAAGGAGCAGTTCGGCTTGGGGATACGCTTCCTCAATCAGCTTGCTAAGATAACCGTACTCCAACACAGCGATTGTCAGATCCTCATCCACTCTTGTATCCCGGTAATCCATTCCGGTAATCATACTCATATCCAGATATAATATATCTGATGTTAATCTGACATTGAATTTACTTGCCCAATTACGGTCTGACGGAAGATCCAGATACATATCCGGGCAACCTTCTCCGGAGTTAATTCCTGCAACCATGTCATTCAGACCATTCTGTTTCTCCAGACGGAATCGCAATCCGGTCTTATCACGGATATCGTCCAGAATATCAACAAAAACGCCTGTTATTTCACCAGTTTTGGAATCTCTATAGATATATGGCGGAAGTTCCAGCGGAACAGCCACATGAATCTCCGGTTGGGAATCAAGATACTCCTGTTCTTTTGCCGTGAACCGTATCTCCTCCTGTTCCACTCTGTAATATTTCTTCTGCAGGTCATACAGATAGTAAGGTTCCTCCTCCAGCATCTGTTTCTGTGCCGCGGCTACCTCTTCCTCCATCCCGCTACTGTCCGCGGTAAAGGCAAGATAGAATTCGCTCGGTTCAATACGAAGCAGCTCGCGATCATACTGATAGCTCCACATATTATCCGTATATGCCGCATCAATATCCCCTTCGGCCAGTGCTTTTTCCAGATCTGTGACGCCCTCACATTCTACATACGTTACATCCTCTACATGACGATTCTGAAAATAATCATACAGAACGAGATTCCGATTACTGCCCCGCAGCACACCGATCCGCATGCCATGAAACGTGGAAGGGGAATTATTTATGTAGTGTGTATCGTCTCTGGTCGTCAGAATTCCGTAACTGACGCCCATCTCATAGGCAGAAAAATGAATATGGTCTTCCAGATTCGCCACGTGACAGAGCGGTCCGATCATATCCAGTTCCCCCTCTGCCAGCAGGGTAAGAATATTGCGTACCGTCAGTTTCTCCCCTGTCTCCGGATCCCTTGTAATGAATTCATAATTCCATCCGGAATATTTGGACAACTCCATCAGGTATTCGTATCCGTATCCGGAGATTCTGCCCTGTTCATCCACCTCAAAAAGACCAAGCCCGTCACAGATTCCGAAGCGAATCGTCCGAGGCGTCTCTGCACATACATAATCCATGGGTTTTCCTGCATGAAGATTCCCCAGCAGGGCAAGCATGAAACTCGCTACGCAGATACGTACCCTGATCCACCGATACTGTCTACCGTATGTTCTTTTTCCGACGCCCATGTATTATCTCCTCCCTGGTTTCTCACTGATTGTTTACCGTTTCCCGCAATTCTGTGTACATTCCCCTAAAGCATGCAATCCAGCACTGCCAGTGTAGCCAATAGTGCCGGAACGCTGACACAGAAGCCATAGAGCACATATCTTGCAAAAGAGAAGCTGACCTGCTGCTTTTTCAGGATTGATGACCACATGATTCCAGCCAGGGCACCAATCGGGGTCAGAACAGCTCCCAGATTCGATCCCACCACGGCCGCATAGATTCCTGCAGTCTGCAATGCGCCGGACAGATTGCCCGTCACAGAGCCAAACAGCACACTCATAGGTATATTATTGATCAGATTTGCGGATAGATAGGATGCTATTCCGTATATGTATGTTGTGTGGGAAGTTCCCATAACCATCGCCATTTTCTCTGTTACCCCATACTTCTCCAGTGCCAGTACCAGAATAAACATAGACAGCACAAACGGAACCAGCTGCCAGGGCACTCTTCGAAGACAGTGAATAACCTCTGTGCCCGGTCTCCTGCGAACAAAACAATACAGAGACGCAACCACAAACAGACTTACTGCAAAACATAATGTGATCAGCCACATGTCAAATCCGATGTAAGAGGATAGAACCAGCAATACCGTACAGACAGTCAAATGAACCAATCCGATGGCCAGCAGCCCTTTATCGGATATGCTCACTGCCTGCGTTTTTATTGTTAAGGGCTGTTTTAATTTTCTACGAAACAAAAGATAGAGCATCAGGAAAGACACGACTCCACCGGCTATGGTCGGAATCCACATAACCCTTACATATTCCAGAAAATCAATCTCCTCCGTGGTTGCAAGATATATATTGGTCGGATTGCCGATGAGAAACATCATCGACCAGGTATTGGCTGCCACAAACTCACAGAACAGATAGGGAACGGGATCGATCCCTGCATTTCTGGAAAAGTAACAGATAAATGGGGTAAACGTCAGGATAATAATATCGTTGGATGTAAATACCGTCAGGACGGAAACAACAATATACAGACTGAGAAACAACGTCCTCTGTCCCGCCCCGGCGCACTGCAGCGTCCTGTTTGCCAGATATCCGAAAAAACCCACCTCATCCAGAAAGATAGACAGCAGGGACATGGATAAGAACAACGTCAGAATCTTCAGCGGATTCATTGCGGTATCGGCGGTGATTCCGGACACTGCGTCCTGTACAGGTATCGCATGCGATATCAGCAGCACAAACGCCCCCAGCAATGCGATTACCCAGTACAGGTCTACCGTAACCTTACCGATCCGGACGCTGGGTTTTGTTAAAACTGAAATAAACAAACAAATACAGGTTATTCCTGTCACTCCAATTACATAGTACATTACATAACTCCCGTTACCGAATCCTTTGTGCCGCACTAATAGCTTCTGATCTTATCATTGGCATCATCGGTACTCTTATCAATACTCTTGATTACAATATCATACCCAAAGGAATCATTCACCTGCACATGTACACGATCCCCGACCTTATGGCCGCGAATTGCCCTGCCGATCGGTGATTCTATACTGACCAACCCGTTTAAGGAATTGCTCCGTACACTGGTAACCAATTTGTATGTTTCTTCCGTGCCGTCTTCCTCAAACTGTACCACAACCGTATTATTGATTCCGACTTCGTCCTCCTTGGAAGAATCCTCCACAATAGTGGCGTTCTTCAGCATACGTTCCAGGTAACGGATACGGCTCTCATTCTTGTTCTTGAATTTTTTCGCGGCATAATATTCAAAATTCTCCGACAGATCACCCTGTGCCCTTGCTTCTTTCACATCCTCCAATGCCTGCTTCCGAACCACAAGTTTGCGTTCCTCAATCTCTGCCTCGATTTTCTTCACATCTTCCCTGGTTAGTTTCTCGCCCATTACATCATCTCCTTCAGCTGTCTGAACAGTTCCATGTCAGAAGCTGTGATTCTCATATTGGTGGTAATCTTCTCGCCTGCAGCATTCGTGATTGCCACTTCAATAATACTGTTCTCTTCAATCTGCCCTGCTGCTGCGCCCAGGAACGGCTGCAGTTTCGGGTGATTGCCGGAAAATGTTTCCCATGCTTTTTTCGCTTTCATAGCGGCTCCGATATTCATCATACTCATATACTCCTTATCTATATACATACAAAATGGATAACCGGAATCCATGCCCGCAGGCACAGACAACCATGTTATCCATTATAACACCTGATCGTGAAAAAAAACAGACTTTCCCGGACACTTCTCAACGATGCAAAGAGGCAGGGGATTTATCGCCCCGGCACATCCATAACCGCAAGGGGATTCACAGTCCCAGCGCATCCATAACCGCAAGAGTTTCCTCATCCGTCCTTCCGCTGAAGATATATTCCTTTCCCCGGTAGGTAAACCGGATAAACTGCGTATTCTTCGGATTCAGAAAAACATGCACCTTGCCGGCTCCGGATTCATTGAAGCTGCCTATGTAGATGTTGTCCATTGCTGTTCCTACGCTTTTCGACATCCGGGGCAGTTCTGTGAGAATCTCTACCGCTTCCATCTGCTCCGCCTCAATCCGGTACTTCTCACCGGTATGTCGTGCGATCAGTTCCCCGTTCTCGTATTTCAACTGAATGGGCGTGAACTCCAGAACCATGCACCAGATGCAGAGGATCGGAATCGATAGAATTGCGATTGCCCCCAGGCCTGCCCAAACTTTGCCTCCTGTAGTGGCCACATTGATCGTGGATCCGGTGCCGCTCCGCTTGGGCACCAATGTTTTCTTATCGTTGGGATTGTTGTATATCAAACCGAGATACCAGTTACTGTCATCCCCCGGTACAACGCTGTGCCGGACTCTGACGTTGTAGATATCCCGGATCTTCCGGAAGCGGTTGTACATTCTCAACGCAGCCACTACCGTAAGCAACGAATAGAATATCGTAACCCACAGGCTCACTCCCGATACGTCCTCCGTGAGAATCGGCAAGAACAGTATACAGATCTGGGCGAGCACCGTCAGTCCCTCCAGCGTGAGCCAGAAATCCCGCCAGATCTTTCTCTGACCTCTTCCGTAATTCACATTCACGGTACTGTCCTCGGAAATGACCTCCATCCGGGTTCTGTCCACCCAGAACGCAAGCCCCATAAACAGGAGTACCATACTTGCGTAGACAATCTCCATAATAAGAACAACCTCTGTCATTCCTTGGTAATCATACAGAATGGGCACCACAATACACCCTGCCGCCATCAGAATCGGAATCAGAAACTGCCAGCCATGTACTCTTCTCACCCTGCCGGGATCGGTCAATTCCACATACCGGCATCGTGTTCCTGCTTCACCTTCTGCCTCGGCCTGTTCCCAGCCCTGTTTCTGCTTCAGGGTTTGTAACTCCCGGTTCCCCATAGCAAACGGAATCATCATTCCGAAGCATATGCTGCAGAGCCAGAGCATCCATACCGTAATCTGGACTGAAGTATAAGGAATCAGAAAAGGAACAACCGGTCCCACAATCAGCAGCCCCAGAAAGGAATTCACCCGATGCCGGTATCGCTCCCGGATTGCCTTGACCTCCTCGGTCTCCAGTTTCTCTTTGGAGATCTTCACCGCAAACAGACAGCCGTTTTTCGGTGTTCCCTCCTGTCGTTCCATGTAGTAAACAATCCAGACGACCGGTATCATACTGACCGCCATTATAATATTCAGAACCATTCGGATCTCTCCTCTCCATAATATTCTTCACATAGTTTCAGGAACGCCTCCCTGCCCATTCCGGACAGTTTCGCCTCCGAGATGACCCTGCGCAGCATCGCCACGGAATCCCCACCAAGCTCCGCTCTCTGTATCCGGGTTCTCACCCTGGCTCCGTTCCGTCTGTCCGTTATGATATATCCCTGCTGCTTCAGCAGCTGATATGCTTTGTTCACCGTCATCACATTAATACCGATCTCATCAGCAAGATTGCGCACGGTAGGCAGCTGTTCTCCCGGTTGCAATCCTCCTTCGGATATTCCGATCACGATCTGATCCCGGATCTGTTGATAGATCGGGATATCCGACAGTTCATCCAGCGAAATAACCATTTCAGACGATCTCCTTTCCTACTGTCTGTTCCATATGTATTATTTGTATTATATATACTATTACAAAAGAGACAAAAAAGCAAGCATAAGTTCCAAAACCTATGCCTGCCATTGTTATTCCTATGCTTTCATGCACCATTCTACTTTCATGCACTATTCTACATTCATGCCTTATTCTCTGCCGGCTACTCATTCTTGATTGCCACAATCGTTGCAGCCCCCTCAAACGCCGGATAAATCTGTACCTCCCTGAAACCGGCTGTCCGAAGCAGATACGCTTCTTTCCGTACGGTCAGCGGGGTGTCGAAATGCATCTCCCTATGGGTACTCTTCCATTTCTCCTTTAGCCGGATATAGGTTGTCCGCAGCAATTCTTCCTCTGCATCGCAGCATGCATAAATATCACTCTCGATATATCTGCCGCCCGGCTTCAATATCTTATATATCTTCTCAAAAAAACGCTTCTTCCGATTTGCATCCGCGTGGTGCAGCGACCCCACAATGTTTACCACATCATATGCTTCTTTCGGAAACAGCCGTTTGAAATAATCAGCACGGATCACCTCCACGTTCTGATTGTTATATCTGGTTTCCAACTTCTCCAGCATCTCCCGGCTCGTATCGATTGCAGTAACATAAATATCCGGATACTTCTCGAACAAATAGTGTAATCCCTTGCCTTCTCCGCACCCCAGATCCAGGAATTCTCTGACTTTCCCCGGCATATAATCCATCATTCTGGCATAGACCGGTGCCCACATCGCGACATGCTGCTCATAGTCGATCTCGCTGTATGCATAATGCTCCTGCAGATCCTCGGGACATATTTCCAGCGCACGCTCCATCTCCCGGCGCTTCTGCTCCATATACGCTTCCACATTCGAGCGGATGGTAATCTCTTCCAAACTATTCATATCCCCACATCCTCCGTTTTCCATCATACACCATTTTCCCAATTTGTGGAACTGGAAAGTACAATTCCCTCCACATATTTCAAAAACCTCCGTCCACAGAAGCATTCACCGCCCTGTGCACAGCTTCTCCGGGAAACAATATCGGGAATTATGTCAAAAGAGAATTGCCCCAAACCCATCTGTCATATATAATAGGAGCAGAGTATTCGTACATAGAATGGAGGACACCATGTATATCATCGTTGTCGGATGTGGAAAGGTCGGCTATACGTTGGTCGAACAGTTAAGTGGTGAGAATCATAATATCGTTGTTGTTGATGAACGCGCCGAGCGGGTTCAGGAGCTTACCGAGAGTCTGGACGCCATGGGTGTGGTCGGTAACGGAATCAGCCATCAGACCCTGATGGAGGCAGGCATTGATAAGGCGGATCTGCTGGTGGCAGTCACCGGTTCTGACGAGCAGAATCTGCTGTGCTGCGTTCTTGCCAAAAAAGCAGGACACTGCAATGCCATTGCCCGTGTCCGTAATCCAATCTATCACAAAGAACTGGAATTCCTGCAGAAGGAATTCGGATTGGCCATGATTATCAATCCCGAATCCGCTGCGGCCAATGAGATTGCAAGGCTGTTCCAGTTTCCTTCCGCCCTGGAGATTGATTCTTTTGCAAACGGACATGTGGAACTGCTTCACTTCAGAATCGGCAAGAATTCACCGCTCATTCATGAGAAAGTGATGAATATCAGAACATTCCACCATAACATCCTGGTTGCCATGGTCAAACGGAACGATCAGGTAATCATCCCGAACGGGGAATTCGTATTTGAAGAAGGGGATATTGCGGCGATTGCCGCCGATCCGGCAGAAGCCACTTCTTTCTTCAAAAAGCTTGGAATCGGCACCGGACGGGTATCCAATGCCATGATTATCGGTGGAGGAACCATCGCCTACTACCTTGCGGAGAAACTGATTGCCACCGGCATCCACACCACCATTATTGAAGTAAACCGGGAGCGCTGTGAGGAGTTGAGCGATAAGCTTCCCAATGCAGTCATTGTCCACGGCGACGGCACGGACCAGAATCTCCTGCTGCAGGAAGGTCTTCCCAACGCGGAAGGCTTTGCTGCCCTCACCGGTCTTGATGAAGAGAATATTCTCCTCTCGTTGTATGCAAAGGGGATCTCCAATGCCAAGACCATGACCAAGATCAATCGTATCAAATTCACTGAGGTAATCAATAATCTGAATCTGGACAGCATCGTGTATCCGCGTCTGACCACCGCCGCTCTGATTACCAAATACGTCCGTTCCATGAGCAATTCCATGGGCAGCAACGTGGAGAATCTGTATCGTCTGGAGGATGGCAAGGCAGAGGCTCTGGAGTTTATCATCCATGAATCCTCTCCCGTTGTGGGAATTCCGCTGCATCAGCTCCGGATTCGTAAGAATATCCTGATTGCCTGTATCTACCATCGGGGCAAAGTCATTATCCCCGGCGGTAATGATTGCATGCAGATCGGAGATTCCGTCGTCGTTATCGCGGCCAATCACCGGATCGGTGACATCAACGAGATTCTGGAGGCTTAGTTATGAACTATTCGATCATTCGATATATCATCGGCTGGATTCTGCGATTCGAGGGAATCTTCCTGTTACTTCCCTTTCTGGTAAGTCTGATCTACCGGGAGGAATGCTTTTACGCCTTTCCCGTTGTATCTGTCGGATGCTATGCCGTCGGATATCTGTTCTCCTTTCGGAAACCGAAGGATACGAGTCTCTATACCCGGGAAGGATTTATGTCCGTTGCGCTGGGCTGGATCATCATGAGTATTGCCGGTGCCATCCCATTCGTAATTAACGGCGACATCCCGAACTATGTGGATGCTCTTTTTGAGACTATCTCCGGCCTGACCACCACCGGTGCCAGCATCCTGTCCGATGTGGAGTGCCTCTCCCATTCCGGACTCTTCTGGCGGAGTTTTACCCACTGGATCGGCGGTATGGGCGTGTTCGTTTTCATCATGGCAATCCTGCCTTTGATGGGCGGTTCCTCCATGAACCTTATGAAAGCAGAGAGTCCTGGTCCATCGGTAGGCAAACTGGTTCCTCGTGTGAAGGACACCGCCAAGATTCTGTACATCATCTATCTTGGCATTACCATCGCGGAAACCATCCTGTTATGCTGCGGCGGAATGTCTCTGTTTGAATCCCTGACCACCAGCTTCGGTACCGTCGGAACCGGTGGATTCGGCATCCGCAATTCCAGTCTCGGAGAGTGCAGTACCTATGTCCAGATCGTGGTCACTGTTTTCATGATTCTGAGCGGTGTGAACTATACTTTCTACTTCTACCTGTTACATCGGAAGTTCAAAAGTGCATTTTCCATCGAGGAGATACGCTGGTATTTTGTGATCATCATCGGCTCCATTCTCCTGATCAGCGCCAACATCCGCCATATGTACCCAACCTATGGGGATGCCCTGCTTCATTCCGGTTTTCAAGTCGGTTCCATCATCACCACAACCGGATTCAGTACCACGGATTTCGATCTCTGGCCGCAGCTGTCCAAGACCATTCTGCTGATCCTGATGTTCCTTGGCGCCTGTGCCGGCAGTACCGGCGGCGGAATGAAGGTATCCCGTTTTGCCATCTACACGAAAACAATCCGTAAGGAATTATCCATGCTGATTCATCCGCGCGCGATCAAAAAGATCAAAATGGACGGTCACAGTATTCCTCATGAAGTCGTTCGTTCTGCCAATGTTTTTCTGGCGGTTTACTGTGTCATCGTGCTCTTTTCCACGCTGCTTCTAAGTATTGACAATTACGGATTCACCACGAATTTTACAGCTACCGTTGCGACACTGAACAATATCGGTCCCGGCTTTGATCTGGTAGGTCCTACACAGAACTTCTCCATCTTCGGTGTGTTCTCCAAATTCGTCCTCATGTTCAACATGCTGGCCGGTCGTCTGGAACTGTTCCCCATGCTGATCCTCTTCTATCCGTCGGCCTGGAGAAAACATCAATAAATACCGGTTTCGAAACCGTTATGCGATATCCTCCATCTGGGCAGTATACAGCCGGTAATAATATCCCCTCTTTGCCAGCAGTTCTTCGTGCGTTCCGCATTCCATGATGCCGCCCTTGTCAATATACATGATCTTATCGCAATTCTTAATCGTAGATAAACGATGGGCAATGATGAAAGATGTTCTTCCTTCCAGCATTGCATTCAGTCCCTGCTGCAGGGCACGTTCCGTCTGCACATCGATACTGGAGGTAGCCTCATCCAGTATCAGGATCGCAGGATCGGACAACAGTGTCCTCGCAAAAGAGATCAACTGCTTCTGTCCCTGTGACAGCAGGGAACCTCTCTCCTTTACCTCTGTCTGGTAACCGTCCGCCATCTTTCTGATGAACTCATCTGCGCAGACCGTGGCACTCACCCTGACAATCTCCTCCTCTGTGGCATCCAGTTTTCCATAACGGATATTATCTTCAATCGTCCCGGAGAAAATAAAGCTGTCCTGTAACATGATGCCCATCTGGGAACGCAGGGACTTCAACGTAACCCCTGCAATATCCTGATCATCGATCAATACTCTTCCGCTGTTGATGTTGTAGAATCTGGAGATCAGATTCACAATGGTACTCTTCCCCGCGCCGGTGGGTCCAACCAATGCAACGCTCTCTCCCGGCTGAACCGTGAAAGAAACATCTGACAGAACCGTCTGTCCTTCTTCATACCCGAAGGTTACATGATCGAAAGTAACCTTCCCTCTGATTGGCGGCATCGCAACAGCATCTTCGGCGTCCTCCACCACCACGGGTTCATCCAGGGTCTCAAAGATACGCTCCAGATATGCAATATTGTTGATAAAATTGTTAAAGATATTCCCGAGACTCATAATCGGTTGCCAGAAGCGTGACGCGTACGACGATATGGCAAGAATGGTCCCCACCGTCTCATGTCCCTGACCGAACACAATCAGCCCGAAGATAAAGATACATGCCCGGATCACAACAGAGATATTGTCAATTCCCGGCCATACCAGGTTCGAATACTTTACGGCCTTCATCCATGCCTTCCGGGCGCGGTCCGACAAACCTTCGAAAATCTCCGCATTTTCCGCTTCCCTTGCAAAAATCTGTGTCACTCTGGCACCAACGATATTTTCCTGCAGGTATGCATTCAGATTTGAGTTCTTGTTAGACACCTGCTGCCATGCCTTTCTCTGTCTGTTCTTGATCCAGAACATGAATACCATCAGGACCGGAACCCCAGCCAGCACCACCAGTGACAGTTTCACATCCACCATGAACATGAAGATCACGATGAAAATCAGATTCAGCGCTTCCAGAATCAGATTGATTAATGAGTTGGACAGCATATCCGATACGGAGTTTACATAATTGACCACCCGGACCAGAATCTTGCCATGCGGTCTGTCGTCATAATACTGGAAAGGTAGCTTCTGCAGATGCTCGAACAGATCCTTTCTGATGTCGAAAACAATTCCCTGTCCCACCCGGATCATGATACGGGAACGAATTGTCGTGAAGATAACCGTAATAATGCAGCATCCTACCAGAATGCCAACCAGTGTAAACAGCATCTTCATATCTTCGTTTGGAATGGCAACATCCAGTGCCTGTCTGGTGATCATCGGTGTGAACAGACTGGCAATCCCCCCCAGTGCGCTCAGCAGAAAAGCAACCAGCATCCGTTTCGCATATTTTTTCACATACACGGTGGCACGTATCAGATGGTGCACGTCAAAAGGAGTTTCCAGGACTTCATCTTCCTTGTATGTATTTCTTCTTGCCATCTTCTATACCTCCTCTCCGGTCTGTAACTGAACCACGTTGTAATAATATCCTCTCTTTGCAATCAGTTCCTCGTGCGTACCCGACTCAGTAATCCTGCCGTTCTCCATCACCAGAATTCTGTCCGCGCGCTTCGTGGTCGAGATACGCTGGGCGATAATAATCTTCGTACAGGGGAAGTCCAGATTCCGCAGACTCTCCTGAATCAGTTTCTCTGTTTCCATATCCACCGCGGAGGTGGTATCATCCAGGATCAGAATGGATGGTCTGATCGCCAATGCTCTTGCCAGGGAAATCCTCTGCTTCTGTCCGCCCGACAGACCAACGCCCCGCTCTCCCACAATCGTATCATACCCATCCGGCATCTTCGAGATGAACTCATCCGCTGCGGAATATCTGGCAAACTGCTTCACCTCTTCCGGCGTCAGATTCCCATCCCCGAACGCAATGTTACCATCAATGGTATCCGAATACAGCAACACATCCTGGGTTGCAAGACCGATATTATGGCGCAGCTGATACAGGCGCATCCTGCGCACATCCACATCATCCACCAGAACAGCTCCTTCCACCGGATCGTAAAACCGGGGAATCATCTGGATCAGGGATGACTTTCCGCATCCCGTCTCACCCATAATCGCAATCGTCTCCCCTGGATTCGCTACGAAACTGATTCCATCCAGGACATTTCTGTCTTCCCCTTCATATCGGAAACTGACATTGCGAAACTCTACCTTCCCCCGCAACCGCTCCCCCATATCTACCGGATTCGCGGCGTCCACTATCGTCGGCTCGGAATAATAGATCTCCATAATCTTGTCGGATGCGGCAGAGAAACGCTGGAATTCATTCATAATGGAGCCCAGATTCCGCATCGGATTTGCAACCGCCCAAACCAGTCCGGAGAACGCCGCATATTCTCCCATGGTAATCTCATGACGGATCAGAAAAACGCCCCCAACAGCCATCAGCACCACCGGCATCAGGTTTGCAAACGTCTCCATGTATGGAAAATACCGCAGCCAGGTCAGCGAGGTTTTCTCATTCATTCTGGCATATGCTTCATTGCATTCGTGAAACTTATGGATCTCATAATCTTCCCTTGCAAATGCCTTTACCACCCGGTTTCCGGAGATATTCTCCTGCGCAGCCGTATTCAGATTCGCCATCTTCTCCCGAAGCGCTTTGTGCCGGGGACCGACGCGCCGTTTGAACAGAATAATCACTACAAAGATCATCGGTGCAATCACCAGCATAGACAATGCCAGTCTCCAGTCCATGATAAAAAAGTACACCATCGTTGCCGAAACAAGGGCTAACGACTCCAAAATCGTTCGAACAACCCATGCAATCATATGCCGTACCGCATCCAGATCACCCGTCAGACGGGTCATCAGATCGCCCGTTCTGTAGGTATCATAGAATCTCATATCCTGCCGCTGCACCTTGCGGAACAGGTAATTCCTTATTCTGTACAGTACTGACTGGGAAACCTGCTCAAACAGGATGCAGGTTCCGTACACAATCCCTGTCCGAAGCAGTGTAATGAGAACCATGGCAATCACCAGTCCGAAAAAAACACCTCTCCGGGTTGCCAGATTCTCTGCAGCATTCTCCCCTGTCAAGAACATATCCACGATAAGGGACGTGATAAAGGGAACTGTCAGCTGCAATATGTTATAGGCAACTGTTCCTCCCAGGCCAATCAGATACTTGCCCCGGTATCCCTTCATATTCTCCCACAGCCACTGTATTTTTGTTTTCTCGTATTTCTTCTCCATCATGTTCCTCCGCACAGTAAGAAACTCCGCAGATCACTCTGCAGAGTCCCGCTTCGCCTTACAGTATGTCACAACCCCGTCCGGAATAACATATCCGGAACTACCCTAAAATCGTATATTTCTATCCTGCCCTAGTTTCTGTGCGGCTTTTTGCGCGCCAGCAGCAGAACCACATCCCCTTCTTCCAGAAGCATGTCCGCAGAGGGCCGCAGATTCCGCTCCTCCCGCTTGATCATCACCACAAACTGCTGTCTAGAGATGTCCAGATCCTTGATCCGAAGATGAATCCACGGATGCTTCGCTCCCAGTGTTACCTCCGAAATGGTCCCATCCATTCTCCATTCTCCTATGGTTCCCAGCAGCAGGTCGTCTCCTGCCTCTGCCACCAGATCCGGATAGGGAGTGTATACATCCTCGCCACGCACCACAACCGCTACGTACAATCCCTGTGGGAGCGACAGTTGCTCCAGTGTCTGCCCGACGAACGGATGTCCCTCCGGGATCGGCAGATCAACGAAATCCGCCTCCCGCCACGCCTCCGCGCCGGATTTGAAACGGGTATAATATTCTACGAATCCGGCAGAAATAATACCGGTCGGAATCGCCACCACGCCAACTCCCAGAAACGCAATCACAATGGCCATGATGCGTCCCCCCACCGTTATGGGATAAATATCTCCGTACCCGACGGTCAACAGGGTGGATACTGCCCACCAGATTCCCGAAAAGGCATTGGTGAACTGATCCGGCTGCGCCTCATGCTCCAGATCATACATACACAGGGAAGACGCCAGCAGCAGAATCAGAATCAGGCACACGGAGGAGATCAGCTGATTTTTCTTGTCTTTCAGAACCTCCGCAATCACATGGAACGCATCATAATGGGAATTGATCTTGAACAGATGCAGTATCCTTACCACCCGGAACATCCGGAACGCCACCGCTCCGCTGAAAAACAGCATTGGCATCACATAGGACAATATCGTCAGAAGATCAATGATCCCGTAGAAGGAAACCAGATACCGGACAACCGCCATGCCCTTTCGCTCCGACGGGTACAGATACTCTGCCGTCCAGACCCGCAGGACATACTCCACTGCAAAAATAACTATCGTTATTAGTTCTATCGTCTCCAGCACATCCCGCATACGCTGTACTCCGCCGAAGGTCAGCAGAAACGTAATCACGATATTCACCAGAATAACTGCCACGATAAAAATATCACACAGATAACTCGGCAGGTCCTCTCGGCTGCCGATTTGAATAATCTCAAATATTCTTTGCCGCAACGGTTTTCTCTCCGTCATGGCGTCCGGAATCGTTCCCTTTCTCTTCCCCATCAATGATGACCTCTCAATTCCATGGAAAATCACACATTCTATTATCCATGGAATTGCAACGAAGGTCAATCTTTTTCTATCGTCCCCTGTCGGTCCTTGTCGCGGAACCCGGTATTCTATGGTCTCCTGCCAACCTCTGTATTATCACAACGGCGGTTTCGTAATCCTTCCACCGGATTTGGTGCATTCTCATACCGGTAGTCCTTCCCGCAGGAACAGATGGATCTTGTGATCACATTATGACTGGGAACCATGGATACATCCGGGTTCACCGTCGCCTGATACCGGAAGAAATCCGCATTCATAGGAAGTCCGCACACCGGGAACTGCGGATCCTCCCGTAGCGCGGTATTGTTTACGGTACCTGCCAGTACCTGTCGGACATACTCTTTTTGCGGTGTGAAACACAGCAGTTCCGGGAACTCTCCGCAGGGAATTACCTGCTGCCATACCTTGCCCTCGTATTTCTCCAGCAATCTTGCCGCGGTGTGCAGATGGCTTAACTCCTGTTCGAAATGCTGTTCCCAGATCTTGCGTACATAGCAGTCCGTCTCATCCATCATGCAGGAATAGTACAGGTAGCACTCCGTATACTCATGCAGCAGCAGATTCTCCAGCCACGAAAGCGTCGTATCCAGAAGCGCCCCGTACTGTGTCACATGCTGTTCCTCGATCATGGCGATCTCCTGATACAATTGTCGTCCCAGATCACTCTCGTAGAATCCGCACTGATTCATATAATAATTCATGGTCTGCTGTTCCGCTGCCGTAATAATGGCCGTATCCAGTTTGGTGATGGGTGCTGCCGCGGAGAAGTCCACATAATACCGCACACTGTCCATCGGATGTCTGTGCTCGCTGATGGTGGGTCGTCCCGGCATAATCTCCGTATAGCATCCCACCAAATTCTCTGCCCGGATTCCCCGCTCGAAATCCAGCAGATTCGCATACCGGTACAGATGATCGAAATCCTCCAGCAGTGCCAGATTCATTACCTGCACCACATAGGGATCCGGATCTCTCTGTGCCAGAATTGCGGTCAGATCCACTGCCAGCTGCTCATACCCGATGGTATGCTCCAGAATGCTCTCGTTGTCCGGTTTCAGACAGGCAATCCGCTTCTGCTGTTGCTGTTCCACACGGCGCAGTATTGCAATCTGTCTTCTTAGGTCATTGTCCGGACAGTGTCTGTGGAACTGATGGCTGAACCAGTTTGCTTCAAACTCTGTACCGTTCATCAAGATAATTCTTACTTTGGTATATGCATCTGTTTCTTCTTTACAGTATGGCTTGGGGTAAATCTTTTGCCAATCCATGAAAATCTGATCGGCAGGTCTTGCGTGTTCCAGAAATGGATTCATGAATGATTCCTCCTTACGTTCTACTGTCATAGTATGCGCATTGGGGAAAAAATAGATTGCAAAAAATAAAAAAAACCATTCCGTACCATCTATCATGACACATAATACTGTGCCTGTGCTTCCCACATACGTTGATATACCCCGCCGGCATGCGCCACCAGTTCCTCATGGGTACCGTTCTCCACGATCTGCCCATCATCGAAGACCACAATCTCATCACAGAAACGGCAGCTGCTCATCCTGTGAGAGATAAATACCGCAGTTTTCCCGGTTACCATCTCATTGAAACGGGTGTAGATATCCTGTTCCGCCATGGGATCCAGTGCGCTGGTGGGTTCATCCAGAATTCCCGATCCGCTGCCTGTTTCGCATGTCCCTCTGCTTTTAAGATACCCTACCCTTTTCATTTAGGCGATAGCCTATTGACAGTATACAATATATATCGTATATATATTGAATACTTCCTGAGCAGTGTACAAACCTACAAAGGAGGACTTCATATGAAAACAAGGCTTTTCAGGGGGCTGATTGCTCTTTTCCTCAGTGCGAATCTTATGCTCCTGACAGGATGCTCTTCTTCCGACGATAACAGTCGTCCGGCAGAAACGAGTGACATCTTCTATACGAATAAACAGCAATCAAGGCAGAATTATGGCGGTACCCAAAGCGGTCCGAAGGTAGCACATCCTACAGATATCGATGGGATAACCATTGATCCTGACAAAACGCTCCGGAGTATCACCTGCTACTATGGTAAAGAGGATATTGTCTGGAATATCACTTTTGATATAAATGGATTCCCGGTTGGAACCCAGGGGGCATGGGCTGACCTTCTGGATACCTTTTCTCCGGTGAAAATACCCACAACCTATATGAAGGGTGTTTATTCAGAGGGGGCTAAGCTGGGCGAGCTTGGATATGGCTACCTGGTTCCCGAACATTTTGATTTTGAACGCGACGACACTCTCGCTTTCTCCGTCACCGTCGACACGGACAAATATACCCTCTCCATTGTCAAGAACGGCAGTCCTTACTGCACATGTTCCGTGAGGGATCATGAACTCAAAAAATTAAAATTTCAAAGTGGTGAACTCGGATTCCAACGGGTATCAAACATACTGAACATCTTTGATTCTGCCGGAGAAAAAACAAACATCTTGGAGTATGATGATAAGGGAAATATCGTAAGTCTTACAACCTACTATCTCGGTACGGAGTATCCGATACAATATAGTTACTCCGAAACCGGTAAACTGCTCTCTATTGAGTATACCGACTATACTGCGGTAAGACACCTGCAGAGTTTTGAATATATTACGGGAACAGATAAAATATGTAAACAAACCTACCAGACCGAGTCATCAGACGGAATCTACACTGATATCGACAGGTCCGGCTACTATCAGTGGGAATATGACAATGAAGGGCGCGTTACCTCCATTTTTCTCTATGATATCGAGGATCAGTTGCGTGCTTCCGAAGAATATACTTATGACGGCGATTCTATCCGTCACACGATAACGGATTCCGACGGAAAAAGAATATATGATGAGAATGATCAGCTGCTGTATGAGGAATGTTATAAGTGGATTGGCAATCAACCCTATGTTGATTACTCCGAAACATACACCTACGGTAAGCAGATTGAGATTACTACCACCGAATATACCTATGAGACCAATTCGGATGAAAGTATCGTGAACCAGCTGGATTCCGACACCCATTCTTCCAGCAGAACAAATCTGTTCTATGAAGGCAATCCTCAGTTCTACTTCCTGGTAGATTATTATACGGAAGAAGAAATGGAACAGATCCGTCATGACAACGAATTCCATGTAGTTGAATAAATCTCTGCATACGCATAAAAACCTCCCTCCCGGAATATACTAGCCATGTATCGGGAGGGAGTTTTCTAAAATCAAGCAATTACAGCGTTTTTCTGACTTTACTTTTCCTCACATACCTGAAAGATATAGAATTTCAGATAGTAGCTCTCATCCGCCGCCCACAGAATCGGATGATCCGGTGCCTGTGTCCGGAATTCCACCTGACGCAGACGTTTATGGGCAGCACATGCCGCCTGATGAATCGTCTTTGTGAATAATTCATACTCCATAAAACGAGAACAGGAGCAGGTCGCCAGGAATCCGCCGTCCTTTACCAGCTTCATTCCTCGCATATTGATCTCGCGATATCCCTTTGTTGCATTCTTGACAGAATTCCTGGATTTGGTAAACGCAGGGGGATCCAGAATGACCACATCGAACTTCTCCCCGGAATGCTCCAATTCAGGCAACAGATCGAACACATCGCAGCACCGGAACCGAACCGTATCACGCAATCCGTTCAGTTCCGCATTCTCCCGGGCCTGTGCAATCGCCAGTTCGGAGGCGTCCACGCCCAGCACACTTGCAGCCCCCGCAGCTCCCGCATTCAACGCAAAGGATCCTGTGTGCGTAAAACAATCCAGGACCTTGGCATCCTTACAAAGCTTCTGAACTGCCAGACGGTTATATTTCTGATCCAGGAAAAAACCGGTCTTCTGTCCGTCCTGCACATCCACATGATACCTTACGCCATTCTCACATATTTCAACCTTGGTATCAAAAGGAGCACTCAGGAATCCTTTACTTCGCTCCATGCCTTCCAATTCACGAACCTTGGCGTCGCTTCTCTCATAGATGCCGCGAATCCTGATTCCGTCCTCCAGAAGGATTGCACACAGGATGTCCAGAATTTCCTTTTTGTGAACATCGATTCCCAGTGCCAGCGACTCTACCACCAGCACATCCTCAAATTTATCAATGACCATGCCCGGCAGAAAATCTGCCTCACCGAACACAACCCGGCAGCTGGCGGTATCGACTGTTTTCTTACGATATTCCCAGGCATTTCTAAGACGCATTTTCCAGAAAGCATGATCGATCTCCACATCCTCATGTCTCGTCAACATCCGGATCCGGATCTTGGAATGACGGTTGATAAAGCCCTTGCCCATGGGAAATCCGTCGAAGTCATGCACCAGAACAATATCGCCGTCCTCAAATGCACCCAGAACACTCTCTATCTCATTGTCATATATCCACAGGCCTCCGGCCTTTAACATCCTGCCTTCGCCCTTCTTCAGTGTTGCAATTGCACTCATTCTGTCCTCCGAATCGACCGGCATGCATCTGCCGGTATGCTATTGATCTACAAAGTGGAATTGTTTTCTTCCGGTGGCATAATCATCCACGATATGTCCGTTCCCGTATAATTTGTATTTGTAGGTAACCAGTCCTTCCAGCCCTACAGGTCCTCTCGCATGAAGCTTCCCGGTTCCCACGCCGACTTCCGCACCGAATCCGTACCGGTATCCGTCCGCAAACCGCGTGGAACAGTTCCAATATACGCCTGCGGAATCCACATATTGCATGAATTCCTCAGCGCTCTCTGCATTCTCCGTCACAATCGCATCGGTGTGGTGGGATCCGTAATGATTGATATGATCCACTGCCTCCTGCAGAGTGTCCACCAGCTTCACCGAAATGATATAATCCAGATATTCGGTTGCAAAATCTTCCTCCGTCGCCTCGGCACAGTCGATCAGTGCCCGCACATCGTCGGTACCTCTTACTTCTACCCGCTTTTCCCGCAGTGCAGCGTGTAACTTCGGCAGAAGTGCCGCCGCAATCCCCCTGTGTACCAACAGGGTCTCTGTGGCATTGCAGACAGATACATACTGGGTCTTCGCATCCACCACAATCCGGATGGCCTTCTCCACATCCGCATCCTGATCCACATAGACATGGCAGATCCCGTCCGCATGCCCCATCACAGGGATTTTCGTATGATTCATAATGTATTGTACAAACCCGTTGGATCCTCTCGGGATCAACAGATCCACATATTCATGGCACTCCAGCAGTTCGTTGATCTGACTTCTCTCTTCGGCCTGATAGAGACAGCCTTCCGGCAGTCCGGCCGCCTCTGCAGCCGTAGCAATCGTGCGGAACAGCGTGCGGTTTGTTTCCATGGCCTCACTGCCGCCCTTTAGGATCGCACAGTTGCCACTCTTGATACACAGGGCAGAGATCTGCACCAGCGCATCCGGTCTGGACTCAAAAATGACGCCGATCACACCGATCGCGCAGCTGACTCTGTGCAACACAAGCCCTTCATCCAGTTCCCGTACCATCATTTCCCGATACAGCGGATCCGGCAGTTTGATTAAGTCACGCAGTCCTTTCGTTACATCCGCTAACTTATGTTCGTCGAAACGCAGTCTCTTGATCACAGGATCCGGAAGATTATCCTCCATGGCCTTCTTCAGGTCAGCTGCATTGGCTTCGTAAATTGCCGCCTGATTGGCTTCCAGCGCATCGGCAATTGCCGCCAATGCCTGATTTCTCTTTTCTAATGACTGATTGGCCATCCGGGCACTGACTGCCTTCATTCCGGCCGCTACCTCTCTCATTGTTTTCATTGTTTTTCTCCATTCTCACAGGATTGAATCCTATTCTCATTTCCGGCTTCTGCACTTCCGGCACGTTCTTCCGCCAGTTCGGCACCGTAATCGAATACCAGGGCAATGCAGAATACAATCACTGCCAGAATCACGATATCCCAGCGGAATGAAATGCTCAATGCCCCCATCTCCAGATTCGTCTCTATATTGGGCACCAGGCCAGCCAGGCTCCGGCGGAACCACCGTTGATGCCGTAAACAACAAACATCGCCACGCCGAACGCAACTGCAATCCAGCCGATAATCAATCCGATATTAATAATCTATTGCAGCGTCTTGCTGGTACGCATTACCCGCATCATTTTCTCGTTTTTCATGCTTTCCCGTATCCTTTCCCCGTCTCCGGGCACGTATTCCGCACCGTGGAGGTCCGGTCCGCCTGCTCCTCTGTATCCAGTTCTGTGATCTCCACCACATTCAGTTCCTCTCCGGATACGGTAAAACGGATGTTCCACCTTCTGTAAGCGATCCCCCACACCCTCGTCTCGTCATGAATAAACGCGGTCCTGGGATCCTGTTCCAACAGTTCCACCACCGTTTTCCGCTGTTCCTCCGGCAGTATATGCAGAAGTTCCTCCGATATATGCACCTTCAGCACATGCTCTTTCACCACATCGGAGAAGCTTCCCCGCGCCTGTGTGTGACAATCCACATACGGAAGATATGGCTTGATATCGTAAATCGGGGTTCCGTTCAGCATGTCCACACCTGCCACATATATCACAGGTCCCAGATGCTCCTCTATCTCCACCCGTTCCAGCCTGACACTGGATAACCCCAGCGAATTCGGCCGATACGGAGATCGTGTGGCAAAAACGCCCTTCCGAATCCGGCCTCCCAGGCGCGGTGGCGCAACAGTGGCACAGAATGTATCCTGCTTTGCCTCGGAGAAGCCCCACACCAGCCACAGATGGCTATACTCTTCCATTCCCCGCACGGCATCCGGAGTACGGTATTCCGGTTGGAATACGATACGTCCCTTCAGTCCCTCTACCAGACCGCTCTGTCTGGGAATCCCGAATTTCTCCGGGAAATCCGTATAGATTGTCGCGATCTCCCGTATGCAGTAATCTCTTCTGTCAGCCATCCCTGCCTCCGGTTTAGAATGTCGTTGTCTCCGGTTCTCTGGTAAAAGAGCAGAACGTTGCCGTAGCTCGCTCCAGATACCATACCTGCGTATTCCCATCATCCTCGCTGTATGCACCCCGCAGATTGGGATACGCATCCAGCATGGCAGTCTTCACTTCCCGTCTGTCATCCTCAACCAGCGTCCCGCTGACGCGAAGCCATTCACCGTCCTTGTATGCACAGATCTCTGCCTTTGGATTTGCCGCCAGTTGTCCGGAAACCTTCTTACTCTTTCCTGTCTGGATGTATAATCTTCCCTCATACAGGAGAATCGTCCCAAACGGTCTTACCCGCGGCTGATCTCCCTCAACGGTTGCCAGATAATATGTTCCTGCTTCTTTCAGGAAATTGTATACTCTTTCCATAATGTATGCCCCAATCCCTTTCCTTGCAATATACGGTAATCCGCAGCTACCCGATCATTTATTATAGCAGACAAAAGAGCATAAGAAAAGAGGACAACATTCTCTTTTGCAACATCAAACAGTCTCCGGATGCAGATTGCTCTCTCTGTTATCCGAAGACTGAATGATTCTCAGGATCCTTACGAATCCGTTCCTACTCTAATAATGTGCCTTCTCTGCGTCCTTCCTGGTATGATGGACGGTTCCTGCCGGATGATGGGGCGGAGCATATACGGTGGATAATTTCAGCGGCATTCTGCCAATATTAATGACATTGTGCCAGGTTCCTGCCGGAACAAAAACTGCATCCCCCACGAAAATCTTCATCTGGGACTCCATCCGGTTCTCACATGCTCCCATCTTCACCAGTGCCATCCCCCGTTCTACCCGGATGATTTGATCCGTATCCGGATGAATCTCCAATCCGATATCCGAGCCCACCGGAATACACATAATCGTCATCTGTACATGACACCCCGTCCAAAGAGCCCTGCGATAATCCGTATTCTCCTCCGCTTTCCGCATGACATTGGTTACATAGGGCTTGGGACCGAAATCTGTCCGCGATTCACACTGACAATGACTCATGAAACACCTTCTGGTATTTTTATATACTATATGCGGCAGATCGTTCCCACGCTCCATGCATTACCGTGTTTGTGTCCGGATTCGTTTTTACCTGTCTGTCAGCGCAGCCGTAATCTCTTCTCTCGTCGGCATCACCCGGAGTGCCCCCTTCCGGGTGGTGATAATGGCTGCTGCCGTTCCTGCCAGACGCAGCATATCATCGATTCCAGCCTCCGTCAGATTGTCGATTCCCTGCTCCAATACCGTGTGCAGTACGCACGCCAGAAAAGTATCTCCCGCACCGGTAGTCTCTATGGTATCCTCCCGCAGCACAGCCTTACGCTGTACACGCAGATCCTTGTAGAATGCAATACTGCCTTCCCTGCCCAATGTGACACACATCAGCGTAGGCCGGTGCCGCTGCCGGAACTGCATGATGGCCTCTTCTACCGTATTTGCTCCGGTATAGAAGAGAATCTCGTCATCTGCTATTTTCAGGATATCACAACATTCGAATCCGTACCGCATCATCTCCCTTGCCAGTCCCTCATCCTTCCACAGGAGAGGACGGTAATTCGGATCAAAGGAAATCAAGGCGCCACCCTCTGATGCACACGCAACCGCTGCTTTTGTCGCCTCGCGTACATCCTCATGCGTCATGGACAGAGTCCCGAAATGAAAGATTCTCGTATCCTTCAGTCTGTCATATGCAATCTCCGTTTTCTTCAGCATCATGTCCGCACCGGGATTGCGGTAGAACGAGAAGCTTCTGTCCCCGTCCGGTGCAGTATGCACGAACGCCAGCGTGGTTGGAATCTCTTCATCCCGGAGCAGATTATCGGTGTCGATTCCGAGTCCTGCAACCGTTTCCTGCAGGTAATCCCCAAAGGAATCCTTTCCTACCTTTCCGATAAAGGCAGTCTTATGTCCCAGCTTCTGCAGCATTGCCAGCACATTACACGGCGCGCCTCCCGGATTCGCCTCCAGAATCGGATTCCCATTCCCACTGACTCCGTTTTCCGTAAAATCAATCAATAATTCACCCAATGCGATTACATCCATGTTCTCACTCACTCCTTTGCTATCGATGCTGCAACCGCTGCGGCAATGGATACTGACACCTCCAGATAAGGGATCAGGGTTGCCTGCAGTGCGTGATAGAGGTCTGATTTGCCGGGCCATACTGTCCCCAGCAATTGATTGTTCCGGTCCAGCTGATGAAACCAGGAACCGTTCACGTGATCCAGCACCGTTTCATCCAGATACCGTAGGAACATGGCATAGTCTGCCGCATATTCCTCCTTACCGGTAAGCTGGTAGAGAACCGCCGAGGTATTGATTGCCTCTGCCAATGTCCAGTGCATTCTGTCATGCACAATCGGCTGTCCCGTCCAGTCTGTGGTATATACTATTCCGGGAGCCCCATCCGCATTCCATGCATCCGTAACAGCTCTGCGATACAATCGTTCCGCTACGGCAATGTATTGTCCGGCACCCGCTGTACCGTACGTAGCACATGCCCATTGACAGATCAGTCTTGCCCATTCGATACCGTGCCCCGGCGTGGCACCGTAGGGCTTGAAAGGATCATCCTTCTTATCCTGATTGCATGTAAGATCCGGTACCCAGTCAGTCGTATAATGTTCCGGTATACGGTATTCATTTTCCCGGGCCCAGGTGATGACACGGTCGATAATCCGTCCCGCACGCGCTCTGTAGGTTTCCTCTTTTGTTGCATCCCATACTGCCAGGAAAGCCTCTACCGTATGCATATTCGCATTGATTCCGCGATAAGGATCCACTTCGCTGAATTCCGTATTCCAGGTATCCCTTGCAAGGCCCTTCTCCTCCTCCCAGAAATATCGGTCATACGTCTCCAATGCATCCTGAAGCAGATCCCCGGCCCCTTTGCGCCCGGCCAGCATAGCCGACGTGGCAGCCAGAATAACAAATGCATGGGCATAACACTGTTTGGTCGGAAGACAGGTTCCGTCTGTCCGGATTCCCGCATACCACCCTCCGTTCTGTTTGTCGTGCAATGCCCCCCGCAATCCCCGGACAGCCGCATCCGCCAGTTCACCGGCTCCTTCCCATCCCAGCATACATCCGATGCTGTACACATGGGCCATGCGGCTGGTAATCCAGGTTTCCCGCGGTCTGTCTGTCCAGGGCGTTCCGTCATCTCCCAGATAGTACGAAGAGCCGTCAGGCGCCGGAAAACGATGTCCGAACGCCAGCAGATTCTCTCTGATCGCATCCAGAAACGCTTTATTCTCAAGGGTATCTATTCTGTATTTGTTCTCCATATGCTCATACCTCACATCCCAATAATGTACATCACCGCGGTAATATTCTCCTCGAATTCCGGTGTCAGATCGTACACCGCACAGGCAAACATGAAATCCTGCCAGACAACAAGTCCCATCTCATCGCACAGATCATAGAACCAGTCGTCCGGATAATACCCGCCGCCCCACACACGAATGGAGTTGAAGTTGGCAAACACGGCTTTCTCCAGCAGTTTTTGCGTTGTCTGCTCCGTCACGCGGCCAAGCAGATGATCTTCCGGAATGTAATCCGCACCCATCGCAAAGATGTTTACCCCGTTTACACAGGTTGCAAAGCGCTCTCCCCACTGATCTTTGGTGCGATCCATCGTTATCGTACGAAGACCGATCCTGCGGGTCCAGCAGTCCAGCTGTGTGCCGTTCTCCGTCTGCAGGGATACCGATCTCGTTGTCTTTCCAGAACGGATCCTCCATCTGACCTGCCTTCAGCAGATCCCCGTACACGGAGCCCGGAACTGTCGCCGGTATTATCTGAGTATCCTTCCGGTTACGCATTACCCAATTCCCACTTAACTGCTGTGTTATCATATCCGCTACTCCTCCTATCGTCATGCTGTTCGACATGGATCCTTGTCAATCATATTATCACAAGGAAGATTTCTTTGTACAATGTTCTTTTCTTTACAGAAATATGAAAAATCTACTGGAAAAAAAGAAACGACTGTGTTATAATGCTCCATAGATTGAAATGCAGATATAGTTCATCGGTAGAATATCAGCTTCCCAAGCTGAGGAGGCGGGTTCGATTCCCGTTATCTGCTCGCAAAAATACCGTCCTTCCGGACGGTATTTTTCTGTTTCCGCTTATCTGTCCCCGTTTCTCTGTCTCCGCTTACCTGTAATACCGGGCCTGTGCCTCGAACATGCCGGCATAGATTCCGTTCGGAATATTGGCAAGCTGATCATGGCTGCCGTATTCCTGTATCTTCCCATCCGCAAATACCGCGATGGTATCACAGAATCTGCAGCTGGAGAGGCGGTGTGAGATATAGATCGCCGTCTTCTCTCCAACCAGAGTATGGAACTGTCTGTAAATCTCGTACTCCGCAACGGGATCCAGCGCGGCCGTGGGCTCATCCAGAATAATGACCGGAGCGTCTTTATAGAGCGCCCTTGCAATGGCAATCTTCTGCTGCTCTCCCCCGGATGGCTCGATTCCTTCCTCATCGAATACGGTAAATACTGTTGTATCAATACCCTTTTCCTGTTTGGAGATAAATTCATCCATTTCCACCAGTTTCATAAGCCGCTCAAGCTTCTGTGTTTCTTCTCCGCTTCGTAGTGTTTCCTCTTGGAACAGTATATTCTCCCCGATGGTAAATCCGAATAACTTGAAATCCTGGAAAACCGGTGCAAACTGCTTCATGTATGCATCATATTCATATTCCCGTATGTCTTTACCGTCCAACAGGATTTCCCCGGAAGTCGGATCATACAGACGACACAGCAGTTTTATGAAAGTTGTCTTGCCCGCTCCGTTCAGTCCCACCACGGAGAGTTTCTCCCCCGGCCTGATCCGGATGTTGACATGATCCAGAATCAGTTTGTCTGTCCCCGGATATGCAAAACATACATCTCTGAACTCAATGGTATGGAGTCCTTCCTTGACCGGATCCTGATGCTTCTCCATTGCCTCCGGATATTTCATGAACAGAACATATTCATACGCGTAGTTGCATCGCTTCACAAGTTCCTGGACGTTCCATACCAAACCATTCAGCGTTGCATCCAGTGCTCCTACGGTTTCGATAATCTGCGTGAAGATACCGATCGAGATCAACCGACGCACCGCCAGCAGTCCCACATACAGATACTGCGCAATGCTCATCAATGTGCGGGCCAGCACCCCGTATTTACGGTATTTGTATCCGGTATCTCCCTGCCATTTCCACGCCGCGTTACTTTCCTCTGTGTTTTTCTCCCAACGCTCCAGCATCATATCCTTGGCATCATACAGACGAATATCCTTACCATACCGGAAATCAACAATGCTCCAGCCAAAATATCCGAACAACCGGTTTACCTTCGACAACCGGTTATACGCCTTGAGTTCTATCCGGTTGGTCTTGGCGGTGATTATTCCGCTCACCACAACATACAGCATCAGAATCAACAGCATCCAGGGTGCATTGACCGCAATAATCGTTACAAATCCTGCAATCTTGAATACATTTCCAAAGAACATGAAAACCTGTTCCGCAATTCCGTATGCGCCGCCCGAATACCAGGTCATACCGGTTTTGGCACGATCCAGCTGATCCAACGCCTCTTTGTCCTCCGTCAACTGAAAATCCAGTCCCATGGAATGGATTCCGATCTGCATGGAGAAATAATTATCCATCCTCTCCTGATACTTCCGGAGTTTTGTCTGAAATCCTTCCAGAAGCAGCGTAAGCACGCATTCACTGACAATCAGTATCACAGCCAGGGTAATCAGTACCCTTAGATTCCTTGCGCCACAGATTTCATCCACAATCTTCGGCAGGAGAATAATTCCCACAAAGGGCTGCAGAACTTCAACTACCATTCGGAAGAATTCCAGTACGAAAAAGAAAGGATACTTTTTGCCGGCGGTTCCGAACAGGGTTTTCATAACAGGAAGAATCTTCTTCGTTGATTTCATTTTCTTGTCCGTTTTCATTGCATCTCCTCCTGTCCGCATTCCTTCTGTTCCTGATAATACTGTGCCTGCAGTTCAAACATACGGGCGTACTCTCCCTGCGCCTCCATCAGCGCTTCATGGGTGCCGTACTCAATCATCTCCCCATCCTTAAACATCGCAACCCGGTCACAGAATCTCGTGGATGCAAGCCGGTGAGAAATATAGATCGCTGATTTGTCTCCGATCATCCGGTCAAAACGCTGATACAGCCGCTGCTCCGCAATCGCATCCAGCGCCGACGTCGGCTCATCCAGAACAACGATCGGAGCATTCTTATATAACGCCCTGGCAAGTGCCAGCTTCTGTTTCTCTCCGCCGGAGAAATCCACGCCTTTGTCATCCACCACTTTCAGAAGTTCCGTGAGAACTCCTTTCTCCAAACTGTCAATCCTCTCCTGTAAGCCTGCTTCCACAGCACATTCATAGGCCCGATCCACATCCGTGTCGGCAGACGGCCGCATGGAGATATTCTCCGCAATGGGAAACGCAAACATCTCCACATTCTGGAAAATCGGAGAAAACAATCTGTAGTATTCCTCTCTGCGATACGTTCTGATATCCACTCCGTTTAACAGAATACTTCCCTCTGTGGGATCGTATAATCTGAGCAGCAGCTTAATCATGGTGGTTTTGCCGGCACCGTTCAAGCCAACCACCGCCAGTTTCTCCCCGGACGCAATACGCAGATTCAAATGCGAGAGCGCATCTTTCTCCGCTTCCGGGTAACGGTAACTGACATTCCGAAACTCAATATGGTATTCCTCCGTATCCGGAATCGGAATCGCATCCGCCTGATCCCCCAGATCCAGTTCCATAAACGACCGGAAATCATCTACTTCCAGGGATGCTCTCCGGTAATCCCCAAACCGGTGCAGGAATTCCTGCAGACTGCTTGAAAAAGCAACTGCCAGCGCAAAATACAGTGTGAAATTACCCACCGTCATGTCCTTGTTCAGCACTGCATAGAACAGTACCCCGTAGATACAGGCCTTGCCGATCATAAAGAGAATGGCGGACACAACCGCATGGCTGTACCACAGATTCTGGTGATAATCAAACTTTTCCCACCGCTTTTCAAAAAGCTTCTGCTGTTTGGAGAGCAGAAAGTCCTTCAGATGAAAAAGCCTGATATCCTTCGCATAATCAAAGTCCTGCGTAACCCGTTCCATGTAATTCAGCTGACGCCAGGTATTCCCCAGTTTATCCCAGACGTTTTTCTTATCCTTCCGGATACAGTAGATATGATATGCAAACTGGATCAACCCAAGAGCAATCAACACGAATACGAGCCTGAAATCAAGCACCAGCACCGATACAAACGTCACACTCAACGTAACCAGACTGGTGCCCATGTTTTCCAGCAGGCGCATCATTCCTTCCACGCCGTTGTCATTACCGCCGGTTGCCTGGGACGCTCTCTCATGAATATCCAATACCGCCGGTTTCTCCAGTGATTCATAGGGGATCCCCAGCGCCCTGCTGACACGTTCCCTGATCAGCTGCATTCTGATGTAAATCAATCGATACCAGACTTTGGACCCTGCATAGATGGAACCAAGCTGCAGGATCCCTGCCCCCAGTCCACCTGCTACTACAATCAGAATCAGTTGTCTGACGGTATCCTGTTCTGTTCCGCCCTGCACCAGATCAATGACCAATTTCCCCAGAATCCCCCAGAAATACGTCATCACAGAATTACATACAATCCCGATGGCGGCTATCACCAGGGCGGATGGGCAATATTCCCTGCACTTTTTCAGAATATACCGGGTATTGCTCCAGGTACCGAACTCCCGATGAAGGGGATTATCCTTACTCTCCTTATACTTTGCCATTTTCCTTCCCCCTCGTCATATGCTCTTTTACTTCGTTCCTATCAAACCAGCTTTTTCCCCGCATCCCAACCTGCATCTGATACCCATGCGGCGGTCTGATGATCACATCCGCATTCAGAAGCAGTGAAATAAACATACAGATGCTTCCGTTGATACTGTAAGCCTGTTCCACAGTATCATTGTGTACCACATCCACACAGGTAAAGCAGGAATTACAATGGTTCTCAAATATCTTAATTTCCTCAATCAGTTCCTGAATACGCGCTTCCGTAACCCCCGTACTATTTGCGATGGTAGAACAGGTCACATACTCCGTATGCTTCAGCGACATCATATAGAACAGAACCTCCAGCGCTCCCGGTTCCCCCATTATTCTGAAGAACGCCCGCAGTTCCTCGGTCACCTTGAGATACTTCGCAAATCCTCCCTCCGGTTCCCGTACGATTGTATAGAATTCTCGTTCCTTATTCAGATTGAAAAAACTAAACCCAGAATCATCATAAATAGCCGATGCGGTCCGCGTATTTTCATCCGGAACCCCTCTCTCATAATACGTCCTGTTATTCGGCCATGCGCCGATCTGAAACGCCCATGCAATATCGAGCATCTGATCCAGATACTCCGGATGGGCATTGCCCTCTTTCCCCTCCTGTCGATGCTTTTCCAATATGTCCTGCATGGTATCAAGAATCTGTTGTTCGATGGATACCGCTTCCGCCTCCTGCCCGTACAGATACGAAATCGAAACCCCGAAATATTCCGAAATCCTTGGCAGAAGATCCCCTTCCGGGTAACTTCCGTTCTCCCATTTGGAAACCGCCTGGGGACTGACTCCCAGGTAATGAGCCAGTTGCTCCTGTGTCACTCCTCTCTGCTTTCTTAACGCCTGAAGATTCGTGGCGAATACCGTACTGTTCGCTGCCATATTTTGCCCCTCTCTATCCGCACAGAAGCCACCGTATTGTGCGCTTCCTTCCCTGCGGATCTCCTTTCGTTGTATATGTCAATCATATCACAACACACAGTTGAGTGTTAGCGTTGATTTCAACTATAGTTTCATTTTGGGTTGGCTTTTTTCGAAAATTCGACTTTGAGTTGTGTTGAGAAGGGTAATACATCATCTGAGAGCAATACATCATCTGAGAGCAAT
>JAEDCX010000019.1 GCA_016293925.1 Lachnospiraceae bacterium
CTGCTGTGCGTTCTGATTCTGCTGGAAAGGCTGCTGCACAAACTGCCCCTGCTGGAATCCCTGATTCTGTTGATTGTTGTTCTGATTAAATCCGTCCATACTGTTACCTCTTTCGTTTATTATATTTTTTGGTTCACGTAGATTACTGCGCGGTCAATTCCGCGGTCTGCCATAACAGACAGATGATGACAATGGTGAGAATCATGCCAAGCGTGGAGAGAATGACCCCTGCGATACTCATACCCCGGGATCTGCGCCCGGTTCGAAGACCGGAAATGCCCCTGCACAAGCCGACTATCATGCATATCTCCAACACCAGTGATGCAATCAGGTAGAGAAGATTGGCCGGTTCACACATTTTATGAGTATCCACATGCTTCCCCATCAGATATGCGAGGAAGACAGTAAGCGGTACTGCTGCAGGGACTGCGAGCAGTAGACCTGCAATTCCGGACACGAGGGAGAAAAGATTACGTTCCCTGCGGGCAACAGAATTGTCTGTCCGTTGTGTATCATTCTGCCGGTTTTGCTTTTTTGGTTTCATTGTGAAAGTCCTCTGTATCTATTCTCATTGAATGACATTTGCAAAACTTAAGATGCTGAAAAGGACGCCGAATCCGCTGCAGATCAAACCTGCAATGCTCATCCCCTTACCACGGGTCTTGCAGGTCAGTCCCAGAATGCCGAACACGGTACTGAGAATTAGAAACAGCAATTCCAGGGCGATCCCAGTGGGAGAGAGAATTCCGTCATCCCGGATCGCGAACCCCATGAAAAATGCAAGAATACCAAACACCATACAGGTCACATTACGTCCGACAGAAGGGGACGGATCATAATAGGATCCGATTCCGATCCCGGTGCCTGGCTGCGGATATCCCTGAGGCTGTACATACATCTGCGGTTGCGGATACCCCTGCGGTTGCGGATACATCTGTGGCTGCGGATACCCCTGAGGCTGTGCATACATCTGCGGTTGCGGATACCCCTGCGGTTGCGGATATCCCTGAGGCTGTGCATACATCTGCGGTTGCGGATACCCCTGCGGTTGCGAATACATCTGTGGTTGCGGATACCCCTGCGGTTGCGAATACATCTGTGGTTGCGGATACCCCTGCGGCTGTGAATACATCTGTGGTTGCGGATATCCCTGTGATTGTGCTTCCGGATAGGGAGCCGGGTATGTACGGTTTATCGGAGGTTCGTAATACTCGCCCGGTGCGGCATGATAGATCTGCTCGGGCTGGGCCTGTGGCTGGTAATAGGAATCCGGCTGATTCACTTCGGAAATCTCTTCTTCCGGCTGATTTACCGGCTCATCTTCCTTCTGCTCAAAACCGTCCATGATCGCTCCTCCTCTCTGATGGAACAACAGTACAACTACGCCGCAAATCTCTTATTTTATTATACAAAAGAGCACCCATTTGTCAATTTATTTCGGAGACGATCGAATTCATCTGGACCATATTGCAGCAGGAATTCGTGAAATCTGAGATCGGTATATTCCGACTGCCAGAGTTCCTTGGCACAATCCTGCAGCGACAACAGTTCCAGATAGCCTATGTAGTACATGGGATAATTGCCCGGATCATCAATGATGTAGTTGTATACCGTGGTTATGACATCTACGTTAGTAATGCCAAATACAGACAATTCCTCTTGTACTGTCTGATAAGTGGCACCATGATAATGAATCTGGATATCCAGCATGGCCATGAGGCACAATTGCAGTTCCCTGTCATTCCAGTACAGTTCTGTCAGGATCCGTGCCAGTTTGGGTGAGATATCGGAGGTATCCAGAAGGGAAGCCGCATAGGTATAAGCATTTGCTTCCGAATACATCGCCCATCCTTCCGTGAAACCACCGTAATAGAGAAGACAACGGATCGGGTCTGCGTTCTTCTGACTGGCATACAGACCGGAGTAAACCGTCTGATACAGGTGTCCGGGAAATCCTTCATGAGCCAGCGTTGTGTAGAGCGCGATGTCGGAGCAGCTGTCCGGGTTATTTACATATATGACATTCGTGTCAAGATCATCTACGGGTGCTGTAATATACAGGGCAGGAGCGAGAACACTCTGCAGTTGAGGTACTACTTCTTTCAGTTCCATGCCGGAGCCGGGAAAAATGGGGGTATTCGGTAGATCCGGATAGGAGGCACCGATCTGCTCCTGAAGATTCTGGATCATCGCATCCGGGGATTGGAGTGTCATGGACGGTTCGTTGATCAGAAGATCGTAGAAGTCCTCTGCGAAGACGGAGGAACCGCTCATCCGGGATGCGGAAACCTCCCGGACATATGCTTCCATCAGGGTGTTGATGCGAATAGCAATCTCGTCATATCGGTCTGTTAACTGGGTTAGCAGTTCTTCCGGAGATTTGGAGGAACAGGTTTTCTGACGCAGGAGAAGCGTGTAGTATTCCCTGCCGTCCGGATCATGGCACAGACCTGCATCCGGGGCGTCACACTTCAGAAGATACAAGGAATCTGCCAGGGAATGATAGGCAGGCATCAGGGAGTGTAGCAGAAGCTCTGTATTGCGGGAGGTGTATGTAGAGGCTTCATCCTCTGTTATGACAGATGTGTCAACAAGAACCTGCACCCGGTCGTTGAAACCGGTCTGCAGGAAATGAGCATTGTGCCACAGTGCATCTGAGGTGATGACGGATTCACAGTAGGCGATAATCTGATCGCAGGCCCGGTCGGACATGAAGGTACCTTGTTCCTGCTTGTTTTTCTCATAGAGGCAGAGCCCGGCAAAATAATCCGGAATATCCTCCAGCAGGCGAAAATAGCATTCGATATCCTCCCGGTCACGGAGGGTGTATTCGTTCAGGAGCAACGGCAGTTCATTCTGGATGCCGGATACGGGGGACAGAGGATCGCCGAGAAAGGGGTATTTCTCCAACGCAGCCGCCTGCTGCAGATAGGAGTACAGTTGATCGTAGGTTTGCCTATCGGTTTCGGACAGGGAATCGGGGGGGATGGAAGAGAGGGCTTCCAGATAGGTATGGAGACCGGATGCCTCCTCATCCTGACCGGGGAGGGGATCGAACCGGAATCTTGCGGCGGTTTCGTCCATTCCATATACTCCGGCATCGGCAAAGGAATAGTGCAGACTCAAGGAATCCCGCATCAGTTCCTCCCGGAGAATACGGGCAGTCAGGTTGTGAAAGGTATCGGATACTTTGGGGTTCCGGGAATCGGACAGACAGAAGAATATTTCCAGTAATATGAAGATTACAACAATGGCCGTATAGATGATCAGTTTGCGTTTACGAGCAGTCATAGGGCAGAGAGAGGTTTTTTTTATTATACTTATGAAAACGGGTTGGAAAATATGAGCAAGTTGTGGTAGAATGTAGTTGGTTCGGCGATTGGCCAACTAAATTCTGCAAATATATCGTTAATGGAGGAAGCATTATGAACAATCTTGAGCTACAGAAAACAGCCAATGAAGTTCGTAAGGGTATTGTGACAGCCGTTCACAGTGCCAAAGCCGGTCATCCTGGTGGATCTCTGTCTGCTGCAGATGTTTTCACTTATCTTTACTTTGAGGAGATGAACATCGACCCCAAGGATCAGAAAGCACCGAATCGTGACCGTTTCGTATTATCCAAGGGACATACAGCACCCGGTCTGTATTCTACCCTTGCACACAGAGGCTATTTCCCGGTTGAGGATCTGAAGACTCTGCGTAAACTTGGTTCTTATCTCCAGGGACATCCGTGTCTGCAGCATGTTCCCGGTGTAGATATGAGCAGCGGATCCCTGGGACAGGGTATCTCAGCAGCTGTCGGTATGGCACTTGCAGCCAAACTGGACAACAAAGATTACCGTACATACTGTTTATGCGGTGACGGTGAGATTCAGGAGGGACAGGTTTGGGAGGCTGCCATGTTCGCAGGTCACCGGAAACTGGACAACCTGGTTGTCATTGTAGATAATAACGGACTTCAGATTGACGGTAAGATCGAGGATGTATGTTCTCCTTATCCGATCGATAAGAAATTCGAGGCATTCAACTTCCATGTCATCAACTGTGACGGACATGATTTCGATTCTCTGCGCGCAGCCTTCAAGGAAGCCCGTGAGACCAAGGGAATGCCTACATGTATCATTACCAAGACCGTGAAAGGTAAGGGTGTATCCTTCATGGAGAACCAGGCGTCTTGGCATGGTACCGCTCCTAACGATGAGCAGTATGAGATCGCTATGGAAGACCTTAAGAAAGCAGGTGAAGCATTATGCCAGTAGATATGAGTAAGAAAATTGCAACCAGAGAGAGTTACGGCAATGCCCTGGCAGAGATCGGTGCAGAGTATCCGGACCTCGTTGTTCTTGATGCTGACCTTGCAGGAGCAACCAAGACAGGTATTTTCAAAAAAGCATTTCCTGACAGACATATTGACTGTGGTATCGCAGAAGCCAACATGGTAGGTATTGCGGCAGGTCTTGCCACAGCAGGTAAGATTCCTTTCGTATCCAGCTTTGCCATGTTCGCAGCAGGACGTGCCTTTGAGCAGGTGCGTAACTCTGTGGGATATCCGCATCTGAATGTGAAGATCGGTGCAACACATGCCGGTATTACGGTAGGAGAAGATGGTGCCAGCCATCAGTGTAACGAGGACCTTGCTCTGATGAGAGTCATTCCGGGTATGGTTGTAATGTGTCCTTCCGATGACATCGAGGCGAAGGCAGCAGTCAGAGCTGCCGTAGAATATCAGGGACCTGTTTACATCCGTTTCGGACGTGCAGCAGTTCCGGTAATCAATGACAACCCTGAATACAAATTCGAGATCGGTAAGGGAATTACCATGATGGATGGTTCCGATGTTACGATCATTGCAACCGGTATCGAGGTTTGTGAAGCGATGCTTGCAGCAGAGAAGCTTGCAGCAGACGGCATCAGTGCACGGGTAATCAATATCCATACGCTGAAACCGCTGGATGAGGAGCTTGTGATCAAGGCAGCGAAAGAGACCGGTAAGATTGTTACCGTGGAAGAGCATTCCATCATCGGTGGATTGGGCGGAGCAGTGAGTGAGTGTCTCAGCGAGAAGTGTCCTACCAGGATGCTTCGCATCGGTATGAACGATGTGTTCGGTGAGTCCGGTTCCGCAGGCGCACTTGTGAAGAAGTACGGTCTTGATGCTGACGGAATCTACGAGAAAGTAAAAGCGTTCGTACAGGCGTAATGAATCCTGCGGATCCGGAATAAGGGGATTCGTGTGGTGAGATATGAGATGATGAGAGGATTGTCCCAGAGGGCAGTCCTCTTTTTTGCATTTTGTCATGATCGGAACAGGAAGGTATATACTTAAGATAATCTTAAGAAATGTTAAGGAATCGTTCTATTGACGCTGTCAGATGGTAAATGTAGGATGATAGTGTGAGTTTTAACAGAAAGGAAATTGGCATGAACAGAAACAGATTGAGATGGATGAGAAAAGCGTTTGCCGGAATTCTGACGGCAGTGATGTGTATGTCACTGACCGGATGCGGCGGCGGAAAACAGATACAAGATACATCCACGGCAGAAGAGGATTATGCATATATCCCGAGTATTATCTCTATAGACAGTCAGGCTTATACCCATAGCGGCAACTATACGATCAATGGGGATAATCTGTATTATACCAAAACGGAATGGTCTGAGCAGGGAGATAGTCAGGTTTCGATCATCCGGATGGATCCCCGGAACGGAAATTCCGAAGAAGTGCCGGTGGATGCGGATAATGCGGATATTCTGGCGATGTGTATGGACGGGGATGGGAATTATCATCTGGCCTGCATGAAAACGGAATACGATGAGAACGGGAATCTTCTGAATGCCGAGTACTATATCCGGAAACTGGATCCGGCAGGGAAGGAGATCGGACGGATAGATTATGGCATCCTGCAGAAATCCGACGCGGAGTCGTTTTACGTGAACGGAATGGTTATGGATCAGGACGGCGTGTATTACCTCACCTTGGGCGAATCGATTGCAGCAATCAATGACAAGGGCGAGGTACAGTTCTCTATTGATATCCCAAGTTACGTAGATGGTATGGGCGTGGGCAGAAACGGTGAGATCGTCGTCTGCTTTTTTGACCAGGGTCCTGACGGTTGGAAGATGAAGGGACAGCTGATCGACAAGCAGGCGAAGAAACTGGGGGCGGTATGTGATAACTTCCCGATGCTGAACGGAAGCAGCTACATCGGTACCGGGGTTGAGACGGATCTTCTGATTCCCACGGAGAATGGTATTGTCGGATATTGTTTTGCGGATGGCAGCAGAAAAGAATATCTGAACTTTATCGATAATGATCTGATGGTTTCCGATACCCGTTTTGTGCAGATGCTTGCGAACGGAGATATCATTCTGGTGAGTGAGGATTATGCGTTAGATAAGACGGAAGTCATCTACTGCGAGAGAGTGCCGGCAGACAGTATTGTCAAGGAGAAGATCCTGACGCTGGGCGGAATGAGCTTCAGTGAGGACATTAAAAGACATGTGGTGGACTTTAACCGGGCAAACAACGAATATAAGATCAAGCTGATCGAATATGATTCGGACGGGTTGGAATATGAGGATGCAGAGGCGAACATGAACAATGCCATCGCATCCGGTAACGGCGCTGATATGTATGTGATCAGAGATACGGATATGGGCAGAAAGTACGCTTCCAAGGGGGTATTTCTGGATCTGAACACGTTCCTGGAACAGGATCCCGAGATTCATCCGGAGAATTATTACGAGAATATCCTGAAGATGTATTCCTATGACGGTCTGTGCTATGCCGTGTTCCCGAGATTCATTATCCAGTCCTATGTAGGCAGACAATCCGTCCTCGGAGACAGAACATCCTGGACACCGCAGGATGTGATGGAACTGATACAGGAATATCCGGATAAGGTTTTCTGTCCGTATATCCAAAAGCAGGGTCTGCTGTCCATGCTTGTATGCAATGATCTGGATCATTATATCGACTGGGAGACAGGGAAATGCTCTTTTGACACGCAGGAGTTCATGGATGTACTGAAATTTGTGAACGAAGCCGTTCCGGATGCCGAGGGATCAGAGTACTCCGAAGAAGAGGATATGCTGTATTATAATAACAAGGCACTTGTAACGGATGCATATCTCTATTCTCTGCAGGAGATACAGTTGTATATGAGATTGTCCGGGGAACCGGTTACGTTTATCGGACTTCCGATTTCCTCCGGAAGCGGTAATCTGGTGATTCCTGCAGGGGATCCGATAGCGATCAGTTCCAAATGTAAGGATCCCAAGGTGGCGTGGGAGTTTGTCCGTTATTATCTTCTGCCGGAATTCCAGAATGTAGACGAGGAGATGGGTATATTCGGATTCCCTGTTCTGAGAAGTGCGATGGATCAATATATGAAGAATGCCATGATTCCGGAGACGTATACCAATGAGAACGGGGAAGAGGTGGAAGTAACCAATACCTGGGGCGTCAATGGCGTTGAGGTTGAGATTGGTGCCGTGACGCAGGAAGAGTGTGATATTTTCCTGGAACTTGTGAACAATTGTACTGCGTCTGGAACATATGATGAGAAGATGATTGAGATTCTGACAGAAGAGGCCAACGCATATTTTCGTGGCGGCAAGTCTGTAGAAGAAGCAGTGAAGGTCATCCAGAGCAGATTGTCGATCTATGTCAGTGAGAATATGTAGTCCATTCAAATAATTTAAAATTTTTTGAGATTGTTCCATAAAATGGTGTTCTCTATTTCGTATATTAGGTAAGCGTACCCCTGCGATGGGACAGATCGTAGGGGAATCGCCTGTGTGGAGAACTCGGATCGAAGATTTGTGTATATATAGTATTGCAAAATGCCGGAATGGTATATAATAGAGGTAACGTCGTTGGGGAGACGGAAGCCGGAAGGATTTGGGGATCAGATGAAACAGTTCAGGGAGAAAATAAGCAGAGAACAGAAGAAGCAGATGCGGGTACTGCGCAGACAGTATCGGAAGAATCGTCCGTTAAAGGAAAAGATTGGATCCGTACTGTATCTTGCCCCCAGTTTACTTGGCGTACTGCTCTTTTTTGTGCTACCGTTTTTCGTGGTAATCTATTATTCCGTTGTGGATAATCCGATTACGCACAATTTTGTATTTCTGGATAATTTCTCGAAAGTATTGAACAATGCGGCGTTCAGGGTGGCAGCCCGCAATACGGGGATGTTTTCCCTGATTGCAGTGCCGGCAGCAGTGATTCTGTCGTTGCTGCTTGCAATGATGCTGGAATGCAGGATTCCGTTTAAGAGTCAGCTTCGTTCCTTTTTCCTCAGTCCGCTGATGGTGCCCATTGCTTCCATTGTATTGATCTGGCAGGTTTTGTTTCATGACAATGGCGTGGTGAATGAGATTGTGCAGGGAATGGGCGGTCAGGGAGTCGACTGGCTGAAATCATCCCAGGCGCAGATCGTAATCGTGATCCTGTTCCTATGGAAGAACCTGGGCTACAATATGATCCTGTTTATGGCGGCTCTGTCCAATATTCCGAGTGATATTATTGAAGTGGCCCGGTTGGAAAGTGCCAATGCCTGGAAGATTTTCATACATATTAAGATCCGATATCTGTCATCCACGATTTTATTCGTGACGATCATGTCGCTGATCAACTCCTTCAAGGTATTCCGTGAGATCTATCTGTTGACGGGTAAATATCCCTTCGACAGTATTTATATGCTCCAGCATTTCATGAACAATACATTCCTGTCGCTGGACTATCAGAAGCTGTCCGCAGCGGCGATATTGATGTCAATTGTGATGGTAGTGATCATCGGTATCCTGTTCATTGTTGAGAATCATTTCGGAAAGGATGTGGAGGGCTGATGAAGATCTATCATGTGAGTAAAGAACGAAAAAGAAAACGTGGCAGCAGGCTTCGTAAGGCAATCGGAAGAACGGTTATATTTGTAATCCTGATTTTCTTTGCGGTCCTGTTTCTGACACCGATTGTACTGACGATCTGTAATTCCTTTATGGCCCAGTCGGAGATTTCCTCCAACTACGGAGTGATCTTCTCCAATGCTACGACCTCCGGCGGCAAGACGTACATATCCGAGACGGTAAACCTGAAGTTTCTGCCGGATATGGTATCCTTTCATCAGTACATAACCGTGTTGTTTAAGAGTCCGGAATATCTGTTGAAGTTCTGGAATTCCGTGATTCTGGTAGTACCGATCGTCATTTTCCAGCTGGCGGTGGCGCTTTTGGCCTCCTATGGGTTTGCCAGATACAGAGGAAAGATCAGAGAGATCATCTTTTTCTTGTATATTATTCTGATGCTGATGCCGTATCAGGTAACGCTGGTTCCGAATTACCTGGTATCGAACTGGTTACATATTTTGGACACATATTGGGCGATCTGGCTGCCGGGTATCTTCTCACCCTTTGCGGTATATCTGCTGACGAAGTATATGAGGCGGATTCCGGTGTCACTGATCGAAGCGGCGAAGATCGACGGTGCCGGGGAATGGCAGATTTTCCGGAAGATCTGTTATCCGCTGTGTAAGGGTTGTATGTGTTCTGTGGCGATTCTGATTTTCATAGATTATTGGAACATGGTAGAACAGCCGCTGATATTGCTAAGCAATGCGGAGAAGCATCCGCTGTCCGTATTTCTGTCTAAGATTAACGAAGGCGAGGTCGGTCTGGCATTCGCAGTCGCAACGATATATATGATACCGTCCCTGTTGGTGTTCTTCTACGGTGAAGAGTATCTGGTAGAAGGAATTGCGTACCAGGGCGGCGTCAAGGGATAGAGAAGGAGAAGGGATTAAGAACAATGAGAGAGAAAGAGACATCTAAGAGAAAAGATTGGATCAAGAATGTGGCAATCATCTTCCTGGTGATTCTATTGCTTCTGACATTCTTCTCCAACACAATTATGAATTATTCCTTGCCGGAGGTGGCAACCCAATATGTGATGTCCGGATCCATTACGGCGAAAATCCGTGGAAACGGTATGGTGGAAGCAGGAGATCCTTACAATGTGGAGATGAAGGAAACCCGTGTGATTGCGTCGGTTCCGTTCCGCAGCGGTGACACGGTACAGAAGGGAGATGTCCTCTATTACCTGGAGGATCAGGAAAGTGCTGAACTGGAAGCTGCCCAGAAAGAACTGGATAGGCTGGTAAAAGAGTACGAGACGGCACTTCTGTCCAGTGAGGTGACATCCGAGATCTATCAGCATGTCCAGAGCGGAAACAATACCACGGTATCCCAATATCGTGCAAAACTGGATGATGCCAACGCAAAGGTGGATGCGGCCCAGAATACGGTTGACAGTATTCAGGCTGTAATTACCAGCCTGCAGAGCCAGATTACCATTCTGGAAGCAACCGCGGTAGATACCAGTGCAGAGAAAAAAGCGGTAAATGATGCTACCGCCAATGTATCCGCGTGGGAAACAGAATATGCGGCCAGAGAATCGGAATATGCCAATGCGAAAAATGCATATGAATCCCTGGGGTATACCCTTGCAGAGGCACAGAGTGAATATGATACCGCGTATGCGGCCTGGGAAGCGGATCAGAGCAATCAGACTCTGATCGACAATCTGGCAGCGGCAGAGAGCAAACGAAATACGGCTCAGAACAACTATAACTGGATGAACAATGCGAATACCAACAGATCTGCGGCAGCCGACAGTCTGAAAACTGCCCGGAACACTTTGACGCAGGCGGAGAAAGCACTTGCGGATAAGGAAGCCAATATAGCCAATGTTCAGAAGTTAAACAGCTTAAAACTGCAGCTGGCTACGGAGCAGACGAAGATGGATGCGGCCAATAAAGTATTGGAAGATGCCAAAATGAAACGGGATAAACTCTATGCATCGATCCAGACAGAGTTGAATCTGAGTTCCCAGTATGATGCGATTCAGGCGCAGAAAAAAGTAGTTTCCGATCTGAAATCCAAATCCATCGGGGCATATGTGGAATGTCCGATCAGCGGAAGGCTCTCAAGTGTGAATTACATCGCCGGTCAGACGGCTACTGCGGGTGACGTAATCGCAGTGATCCAGCCGGAGGGAAAAGGCTACACCCTGTCATTTTCAGTGACCACCGAGCAGGCCAAGAGAATCTCGGTAGGAGATATTGCGGATGTTTCCAATTCCTGGTATTATGGCGATATTCGTGCTGTTGTTACCGCGATCAAACCGGATCCGTCCAATCCATCTTCCAGTAAGCTGGTAGAGTGTGAGATTACCGGAAGTGACGTAACACCCGGACAGTCTCTGAATCTGTCCATAGGACAGAAGAGTTCCAATTATGATCTTGTAGTGCCTAACAGTGCGATCCGGGAGGATAGTAACGGTAAGTATATCCTGATCGTGGAATCTAAGAGCAGTCCTCTGGGAAACAGATATTTTGCAACCCGTGTGGATGTGGAGGTATTGGCATCGGATGATACACAGACGGCAATCTCTGCCGCTCTGTACGGTTATGAGTATGTTATTACGACTTCTACGAAACCCGTTAAGGAAGGTAAGCAGGTAAGACTTGCAGATTAGGACTGATATGAGAAGATTTCTGTCACGGTTCAGTCGGAGGAAAATCATCATGGCTGCGGTTGCATGCGTCAGCCTGATGCTCTGTCTGATTCTATCGATAGTCAGTAAAGTGAATAAGAATAAGCTTCCGGATCAGCAGATGGCTGCGAGATGGGCGAATGGCGGGCGATATGCCCAGATCAGTTGTTTCATTGATCCCAATGCGATGATAGATGCAGATACGCTTCTGTTTTTCCGGCATCGTCTGAACGATCTGATACAGCAGGATTCCATCGTACCGCCCAATGAGAATGCCAGGTTGTTTACGGATGCCTACTGTGCCACGGGAAACGTGACTGCGTCCACCACAAGAACCTCCGTATCCATTACGGCATATGGAGTTGCAGGTGATTTTTTCCGGTTCCATCCGTTGCAATTCTCCTACGGAACCTTCTTCGGACCGGATGATATCATGAAGGATTACTGTGTAATCGATGAGGAGACGGCGTGGAATCTGTTCGGCGCACTGAATGTTGTAGGTATGAAGGTGGAGATCGGCGGCACACAGCATACGGTTGTGGGTGTTATTGCAAGGGATAAGAGCAGGCTTGTGCAACAGGCAGGTCTGGATCAACCCGTGATCTATCTGCCCTATGAGTCACTGACCGTGAACGGTTCCTGCCGGGGGATCAGCTGTTACGAGATCGTTATGCCGAACCCGATCACAGGATACGCCAAACAGAAGATTATCGACAATATCGGGATCTCCGAGAGTGATATGTCGATTGTGGAGAATTCGTCCAGATTCTCCGTGATGCATCTGTTTGATGTGTTGAAGACGTACCGTACGCGTGTAATGAGAACCGATTCGATTCCCTATCCGTACTGGGAAAACGTCGCAAGAGCAAAAGAGAATACGTTGGCAAAGCTGCTGGTGTTCAGAATCATTTTTATGGCAATACCGATTGTCTTCCTGGTTCTGTTCCTGATCAGTGCCTACCGGCACCGAAAATGGCATAAGGAGGATATTCTGGAGGGAATCCGGACCCTCTGGGAGAAAGGGAAGCGGGCAGTCCAACGACTCATATCTAAGAAAAGGAATAAAAGGGAGGAAAATTATGAAAAAGAAGAGTAGCAGATTACTGACAGTCCTTCTGCTGTTGGTAATGGTGGTATCCACCGTAGCCTGTGGGAAGAGCAATTCCACTTCAGGGAAATCGGTCATGGACAAAAACCATGTCTATAAGGAGAGTGAGGTCAGCTTCGATCTGGGAAAAAATAACCCCAACAGATATTTCGTAGCCGGAGACAGAATCTACTTCCAGTATACGGAGTACCCGGAGTATGATGAAGGCGATGCGGGAGTCATGCCTCTGGAGGTGGAGGATGATATCGAATATGGAGTAGAGGAAGATGCCACGGAGGATGTGCCGGATGCAGCGATAGAAGAAACACCGCGTGGTGAAGGTGTTATCACCCAGCATTTTGTTTCTTTCAAACTGGACGGTACAGACCGTCAGGAATTCACCAAGGTGCTTGATAACGTCGATAGCTGGATCCAACAGATGACTGTGGGTGAGAACGGTGACTACTATTATATCACCTGTGTATACGACAATTCCGTCAAAGAGAATGAGGAATATACTTTCAAAGAGATTTATACGCTGTACTGCATGGATTCCATGGGCAATGAGAAGTGGTCGCTGCTTCTGTCCGACGGATCGGAGAATGTGGATGGCGAATACTTCTATCTGAATAATCTTTTTACAATCGGGGATCAGATACTCGTTCATTGTACAAACGGTATTATGTGCATCGATACATCCGGGAAAATCGTGAAGACAGACAAACCGCTGGAGGACTGCAACAGTTCCTACCGGGGCAAGGATGGCAATCTGATTCTGTATAAGTGGGGAGAGAGCGGTGCGGAATACTATCTCTACGATGTTGCAACCGGTAAACTGTCAGAGAAGCAGTCCGTTCCCAAAGAAGCCAGCAATCTGTCCGCACAGGGCAGCGGTATCTATGATTTGTATTTTAGCGGTTCAACGGAACTGTATGGGTATAATTTCGGAGATGAAGCTCTGACAGAGATAATGGATTACATTGATTCCGATCTGTCAGCTACTAATCTGAACAGTGTTGTTTCTCTGGATGAGAATCGTTTTCTGGTCAGCTATTATAATGATGAGGATTACAAGGATAGTTTCTCCATCATGACCAAGGTAAATCCGGAGGATGTGAAGGAGAAGGAGGTTCTCACACTTGCATGCTACTATTTGGATTACAATGTGAGAAAACACCTGATTGATTTCAATAAGCATAGTGACACTTACAGGATCAGTATCAAAGAGTACTCTATATATGACAGCTTTGAGAATGATACTTATACATCCGGAACGACACAGCTCAACAATGATATTATTGCCGGTAAGGTTCCGGATATTCTGGTAGGAACATCAGATCTTCCGATGGCGATCTATCAGTCCAAAGGGTTACTGACGGATCTGTATAAAATGATAGATCAGGATGATACCATCAACAGAGAGGATTATCTGACCAACATACTGGAAGCATATGAGTATGAAGGGAAATTAACCTGCATTCCCGTTTCCTTCAATTTGATTACGGCGGTTGCCAAGACCAGTCTGGTAGGTAACAGAATGCAATGGACGATCTCTGAGATGCAGAGTGTTCTGAACGGAATGGGACCGGATGCACAGTTGTTCGGAGATATCACGAGGGATGAATTCCTGAATTACTGCATGGTATTCAGCGGCAACCAGCTGATTGACTGGGAGAAAGGAACCTGCTCTTTTGACAGTGCGGAGTTCGTTGATCTCCTGAAATTCTGTAAGACGCTTCCGAAAGAGATCAACTGGGATGAAAAATATGCGGATGAGAATTACTGGATGGAATCACAGACCCAGTACAGACAGAACAGAACGCTGCTCTCCTACAGATATCTGAACAATTTCAGAACATTTGAGTATTGTCAGCAGGGTGATTTCGGTGAGGAAGTAAGTTTCATCGGATTCCCAACAACCAACGACATCGGATCGGTAATCAGCAGCAATTATACATTCTCTATCACCAACAAATGTAAGAACAAAGAAGGTGCATGGGAATTTATCCGGTATTTCCTGTTGCCGGAGTACCAGGCTAAGTCATACAACTGGCCAATCCTGAGAAGTACCTATGATTCGTTGATTGAGGAAGCCAAACAGAGACCGTATTGGGAAGATGAGAACGGTGAGAAGCAGTACTATGATGACACCTATTGGATCGGCGATACGGAGATTACGATTCAACCCTCTACCGATAAGACAATCAACCAGGTTATGACGCTGCTGGAATCCGTCAATCAGGTATATTACAGGGATGAGAACTGGATGAACATCGTTACGGAAGAGGCTGCAAACTATTTCGAGGGCGACAAGTCACCGGAGGATGTTGCAAAGATTATCCAGAGTCGTGTGAATATTTACGTAAATGAGAGCAAATAATTGCCGGAAATTGTGATTTTTGCACAAATTATTATCGAAATTCAAGAATAAATATAGTATAATGTAAGGGAGACAATCCATTTTCGGATTTCTCCCTTCTTTTTTTGGAGAGAAGGGATTCCATATAAAGGCGAGACAGCATCTGGAATGCAATGAAGGGGGATTGACCCATGGATAAGATGAAAACGATGTTGATTGTAGACGATAGTCGTACGAACCGGGCGATTCTGAAGGGTATTTTCAAGGATTTATATATGACGCTGGAAGCAGCCGATGGACTGGAAGCTGTGGAATTGGTCAAAAAATATGAGATCAACGTCATCATTCTGGATCTGAATATGCCCCATATGGACGGCTTTGAATTCATGGATTACATGCGCCGTTCTTCCGCCTACAGCAATATTCCGATTGTGGTCAACACACAGTACGGACAGGAGGAGAACGAGATCAAAGCGCTGGCGATGGGGGCACAGGACTTCATTTCCAAACCATACAATATCGAGATCGTACAGCACAGAGTCCGTAATGTCATTGTGAAAGAACAGCTGGAAGAGCAGATACTGGAAGCGGAGATGGACAAGAAGCTGATCCGGAAGATGAAGGATGTGATTGAAAAAGATGCGCTGACGGGAATCTACACCAGAGAAGCTTTCTGTAAATATACGCAGGACATGCTCCAGATGAATCCGGAGACGGATTATGTTCTGATGCGTCTGGATGTGGAACGGTTTAAGATTATCAATGATCTGTTCGGCACCAAAGTTGGTGATATGGTGCTGAATATCATTGCCCAGAAGTTGAAGAAGAAACTGCAGGGGATCGGTACCTACGGAAGAATCGCGGGGGACAACTTCGTCTGCTGCTTCCCGGAAGGGACGATTAATATGGAGGATATCGGTCTCCAGCACGATCCCGATATTGAGGAATTGCAGCTGAAATACGATATTACTCTGTATTACGGTGTATACAGGATCACGGACAGATCGGTTTCCATTAATCTTATGTGTGACCGTGCGGAGATGGTGATCCGTACGATCAAAGGAAACTATCTGAAGCGGATTGCTTATTATGACGATGAACTTCGTATGAAGATGCTGGAGGAGCAGCAGCTGACCAATGATATGCAGAGTGGGCTGAAAAACGGTGAATTCTGTATTTTCCTGCAGCCGATCTATGATGTCAACAGTGACAATATCACGACTGCGGAAGCACTGGTTCGATGGAATCATGCGACAAAGGGAATTATCTCGCCGGGCATCTTCATTCCGCTGTTTGAGCGAAACGGACTGATCACGAAGCTGGACCGTTATGTGTGGGAACTGGCCTGCAAATCCATCCGATCCAGTATTGATAACGGAGAGACGGTGGTGCCGATCAGCGTGAATGTGTCCCGGATTAATCTTTTCCTGCCCAATCTGGGAGAGGAATTGGTTGCCCTGCTGGATCAGTACCATCTGGAGCCGCACCATCTGAAACTGGAGATTACCGAGAGCGCATATACCAAGGATCAGAAGCAGCTGCTGGATGCCATCATGAAGCTAAAAGAGAAAGGTTTTACCATTGTGATGGATGATTTTGGAAGCGGGTATTCGTCCCTGAATGTTCTGAAAGACATGCCGATCGATGTTGTGAAGGTAGATATGAGTTTCATTAACGACGTCAGCACCTCGCGGAAAGCAGATGTGATCATGATGAACATGGTCCGCATGGCCAAGGAAATCGGTATTACCGTGGTCGTGGAAGGCGTCGAAACAGAGGACCAGCTGCAGTATCTGAAATCCATCAATTGTGACCAGATTCAGGGCTTTTTGTATTCGAAGCCTGTTCCGGAAGCGGTATTCCACAGCATGGAAGGAAAAGAAGCACAGGAATAACCTGATTTTTATGTAAAAAAGATGTTGACATTCCGTGTAGAATGATGTAATATCTCATTAACCTATTAAATAGATAGGGAATAAAACAAATCTGAAGGGAAGGAGAACAAGCCATGAGACAGATTGCGATTGCTGATACCATGATGAATAGGATGACCGGTATGTGCATGATGAACATGGACATCATGATGTGCTGCAACAGAAAGTGTGATGAGTTCTCCGTTCGGAAGGAAGCAAGATAATCCGCGAGGATAATCGATACCCTTTGACAGTAGACCGGGAGCTCATGTAGTTCCCGGTTTTTTATTTCTCTGTTGCAGGAGTCATGACTGTTGGCAAACGATAGGGGTGCAAATCACCATATCGATGCGCCACGTAGCAGGAGGAGCATTCCGATTGATAGGATAGGAGGAGAAACGATGCAGAATATTTTCGAAGCTCTGGTAAGAGCCAACTACAGATACGGACGAATGTGAAGCCCGGAGGAAACGGTTCGGATATGATACAGGAAACATCAGCAGTGACAACAAATATGGAAAAGAGAAAGGAGCTTTGCCGGAGAAACGGACATGAGATTCCGTGTGATGACAGATCTTTCCGGCAGACACAGGTATAGAAACATGAGAAAATCAATTCAGAGAGCATGGAAAACAATTATTACATCCGCATTAACACTGACTCTGGCCTTCAGCTTCACGGCATGCGGCAAGAAATCAGGCAAAATAACCATAGCAATCCCCAATGACACCACAAACGAGGCGAGAGCGCTTCTCCTGTTGGAGGATCAGGGATATATCAAATTGAAGGATGGCGCGGGAATTACAGCTACCATTCTGGATATCGAAGAGAATAAGCACAACATTACCTTCAACGAAGTAGAAGCAGCCCAGCTTCCGAATGTACTGCAGGACGTTGATTATGCGATTATCAATTCCAACTATGCGATCAATGCCGGATTGAATCCCACATCCGATGCGCTGGCACTGGAGGGTTCCTCTTCCGCATATGCCAACATCCTGGCTGTTAAGCAGGGAAATGAGAACAATGCTCTGGTACTGGCACTGAAAGCAGCACTGGAGAGCAAACAGGTGGCAGACTATATTACATCCACTTATGACGGTGCGGTTGTCAGCGTAGTAGACAATCCGACAGACGGCTATGATGCTTCTATTGATTACGCTGCCCTGGAGGGAAAGACCATCTCTGTTGCAGCCTCCCCGACACCGCATGCAGAGATTCTGGCAATTGCAAAGGATATCTTATCTGCGAAGGGGATCAAGTTGGATATTCAGGAATACAATGACTATGTTGTGCCGAATAATATCGTTGAGGACGGAACTGTTTTAGCCAACTATTTCCAGCATGTTCCTTATCTGGATGATTTCAATGCAGAGAACGGCACACATCTGGTCAGTGTTGCAGCAATCCATGTGGAGCCGCTTGGTCTCTATGGCGGAAAACAGTCGAGTTTGGATAAACTGAAATAAAGATTCGGAGGTCCTATGATTGAATTACAGAATCTAACGAAAATATTTCATACGGCAGAGGGTGAAGTGGAGGCTTTGAAAAAAGTCTCCATCACCATTCCCGATGGGGAGATCTATGGGATCATCGGAATGAGTGGAGCCGGCAAAAGCACGCTGGTGCGATGTATTAATCTGTTGGAGCGCCCGGATGAGGGTACGGTAAAAGTGGATGGTCAGGATCTGGCGCAGCTTTCTGAGAGAGAGCTGCGTAAAATGCGTAGAAATATCACCATGATTTTCCAGGGATTCAATCTATTGATGCAGAGAAACTGTCTGCGAAATGTCTGCTACCCGCTGGAACTGGCCGGCGTGAAAAGGGCGGAAGCAAGGAAAAAAGCAATGGAACTGCTGGAACTGGTGGGATTACAGGATAAAGCACTTGCTTATCCGGCACAGTTGTCCGGCGGACAGAAACAGAGAGTGGCCATTGCAAGAGCGCTGGCTACAAATCCCAAGGTTCTGCTGTGTGACGAGGCAACCAGCGCCCTGGATCCCACAACCACGAACTCCATTCTGGAGCTGATCCGTGATATCAACAGTCGGTTCGGAATTACGGTGATTATCATCACACACCAGATGAGTGTTGTGGAAAATGTATGCCGGAAGGTAGCTATTCTGGATCGGGGGGAAGTGGTAGAGCATGGAGATGTGGGAGAGATCTTCGCGCATCCGAAGTCACAGGCAGCCAGAAAGCTTGTTTACCCGGACGGAAACGAGAATGCTCTGGTGGTCAATGCGGAGTCGGAGACACTTATTCGTGTCGTATTCAATGGCGCAGATGCCGCCGGTAAGCCGATCATTGCCAGAATGGCTCTGGATGCGGGAATAACGGCGAATATTGCATATGCATCCACGAAAACGATCCATGGCAAAGCATACGGATCCATGATTCTGGGAATTGCGGGGGGAGAAGATCAGAAGAACAGAGCGATTGACTACCTCCGGGAAACACCGGATATTATTGTAGAGGAGGTATCGGATTATGTTTCGTGATTTATTCTCGGCTGAAAAGTGGGAGGAAGCCTGGGACATCATTCAGTCCCAGTTCGGAACCGCTGTGTGGGAGACGGTATATGTAACATTGGCATCTACCGCCTTTGCGATTCTGATCGGACTTCCTCTGGGGGTACTGCTGGTGGTAGGAGACAAAAAGGGAATCCGTCCGCTGCCCGTCTGGATCATGTCGGTTCTGAACGTGATCATCAACATTCTCCGTTCGGTTCCTTTTCTGATTCTGATGATTCTGGTATTTCCGCTTACACGGGCGATCATCGGAACCACGGTTGGAACAACGGCTTCCATCGTGCCCCTGACGATAGCAGCTTTCCCTTTCGTGGCAAGACTGGTGGAGACAAGCCTTCGTGAGGTGGATCCCAATACGATTGAGATGGCACAGAGCATGGGATCGTCCACATTACAGATTGTCTGGAAGGTGATGATTCCGGAGAGCATTCCCTCTCTGATCTCCAATGCAACGATTGCACTTACCACCATCCTCGGCTATACCGCCATGAGCGGAATCATCGGTGGCGGCGGACTGGGGAAGATTGCCATTAACTACGGATATTACAGGTACAAATATCTGATCATGCTGGTAGCAGTTATTCTGCTGGTTATCCTGGTGCAGATCTTCCAGAGTGTCGGCACATTTCTGGCGCGCAGGACAGATAAGCGTCTCCGCAGATGAACATACAAAAACCGCTTATCGGTGAGAGAATCAAATCTTTCCCGATAAGCGGCTTTTTGCATACTGTTTCAGGTTTTATTATTTTACCGTTACGGATGTGATGTGTGGATTCACACCTTCATACCAGTACAGGAAACCTTCCAGATCAACGGTCTGTCCAACTTCAAGTGCTTTTACGGCAGCGTAAACATCTGTTGTGCTATCGCACAGGTAAGACTCCACTGTGAAGGTATATGTAGTTCCGTTCAGAGAAACGTTGAAATACAGGTCATCGCCGTCAACACCGGAACCATCCCACTTGTAGTTGAATGCAGCGCCGTCATCACGAGCCTCTACGGTCATCCCTTTGAAAGATACGAACTGGTTCTGGTAGTTGATCAGATCATCAGAGCCAAGTTTGTCTGTGATATCTAATGCAGGAGCAATGTAAGAGCCTTCTTCAATCTCGAACGTAGAATCGATGATCTCGATCTCGCCTGCCCATTCAGCCTTGTAGCCTGTTACCTTAATCTTGGTACCGGGAACCAGCTTCGCATAGTCCTCTTCGGAACAAGTCATGTTGTACAGGAAATAAGCACCATCTTTGTCCTGAGCGTAAACAGTGGCTTTGTCTTCCCACCAGGACTGCTTTGCCTGAACGTAAGCTTCAATCACAACTGCATCATCAATGGCTGCAGCAACATACTCAGCGTATGTCATAACACCCTCTGATTTCGCGTCCGGATCAACAGGAGTATCAGGGGTTGTCTGATTGTCTGTCTGATCGTCCGTGGTGTCTGTTGTCTGATCCTGAACAGGGTCCTGCTTGTTAGAATCGTCTTTGGCGTCCTTCTTACCACAACCAACTACAGTCGTGAGGACAAGAACAAACGCCAGTAAAAGTGTAGCTAATTTTTTCATAATGTCACTCCTTTGGATAACTTTGTTCATAAGGTATCAACTACATTATACCCATAATGGACAAAAAATCAATGTTCTTTCTTGTTTTTTCTTATTTTTATGTGATTCGACAACATGTAGAGCAGGATGAAAACCCAGGTCATTCCCAGGACGACCAGAAGGGCGATGGCCATTCCGGGGAGGGGGCCTAAGTCCTTCTTGCCGGCTGTAGACGCGTTGGCTTCTCCCAGACGATACAGGGAAGTAACGTTGTCATACAGCTTTGCCATGTATGCTTCGTCGATGGTTTCCTTACGACGGGTGGATTTGCAGGTGTCCTCGATCAGCTGTCCCGCTGCATCACGCAGGGAGGCAGAGCCATTGAAAACAGGGGTGGTAAAGGTATACCCGACGTTGTCCAACAGAATCCTGGCTGCCTGGATCTTGATCGTATAGTGTGCATCATCCTCTCCGATTCGATTCAGATAGTCAAGGTATTCCGCGCTGTTCTGGGCGCGGCTGGTAACGGGAACATATCCCTCTGTCTCCGAATAGGCGATCTGCACATCGTTGGTCAGCATATACTGTGCGAAAAGCCAGGATGCCAGAACCTCCTGGGGATCTTCTTTGTTGAAGATACAGATACTGGGACCCTGGGAGATCATCTGGGGATGCTCCGGGTCCACCTGTGGGATCGGCTTGACAACCGTTTCAAACTGCACGACTTTTGACTCGTGGATGTCGGACAGAGGTGCTTCGCTGCCCATCCATGTGGCGCCGGCCGTAGAGTCGATGGCAAACAGGCACTGTCCTGCATTCAGGAAATTGCCGGGATAACTGGAGATCTTGAAGGTGGAAAAAGCGCCCTTTTTCACATGGGAGGATATCTCATACAGAAACGCTTTGGTGGTGTCATTGAAAATCAGGATGTCCCCATCCGGTGTAGAATAATCAGCGCCGGACTGACGCAGCAGTTGAATCATCATATTGTCGGTGGATTTGTAGATGAAGGGAATCATGACCTTCTGTCCGTTAACAAGATAATTGCCTTCAGCGTCCTTGGCCATGGCGGCGTCGCTCACCTCCCAGATGAAATCCCAGGTCAGTTGTTCCGGAATGGTGTATCCCATTGCTTCCACATAAGTTTTGTTGATGTAGCACGCTTCCGTGGAGCGCATGTAGGGAATTGCATAATGGTACTGACCAATCTTGCATTCCTTCAGGAATTGCGGGATGATCTCCTGTTGTGTGACGGAATCGAAGCGGACTTCGCTGCCGCCCAGACCGTATTTCTCGTCGGCAAAAAGATCATCCAGAGGAACCATGACATTTTCTCCGGTCATATAGGTTGCAACATGATCCGGATACGTAATACATACGTTTGGCGTGGTAGCCGTGGCAATATTGGTGATGACGTCGTTGTACAGCTTGACATAGTCGGTGTACAGACGAAGATTCACCGAAATATTCGGGTACAGAGCTTGGAAATCCGCAATCGCCTTCTCGTAGATCAGCGTCTGCGCCTTGTTGGTATCATTCTTGGCCCAGAAGGTAATCTCATAGTTACGCGATGTATCGAATTCCTCCGGCGTGACGAAGGCAATGGTTTCCTTAGAGCCGTGGCAGCCTGTGAAACAGATGCTGACCAGAATACCGCACAACAGAACAGCCAGACGTGCACAAAGGGAACGCCCGGAGGGTAAGATATGCTTTCTCATCCTTTCGTACCTCCTCTCGCAACGCCCGCCATGATTTTCTTGCGGAAAATCAGGAACAGGATAATCAGCGGAACGGAGATCACAACCACTGCTGCCATCATGGCAGGAATGTTCTCGCGACCGAATCCGTTTTCACGAATCTCCTGGATACCGTTGGATACCAGATAGTAATCCGGATCGTCCGTGATCAGACGGGGCCAGATGTAGGAATTCCAGCATTCGATGATCTTCAGAATGATAATCGTTACAATCGTAGGTCTGCACAGGGGAATCATGACCCGCAGCAGATACTTCATATCGCCGGTTCCGTCCACCTTGGCGGCATAATACAGTTCGTCCGGAATCTGGGCGAAGTTTTCTTTTAGCAGATAGATGTAGAATACCGACGTAATGGAAGGCAGGATCAGACCCAGGAAAGAATTCCGAAGGTCCATGTTGGTAATTGTTACAAAGTTGGTAATGATGACAAGCTCGTTGGGAATCATCATCAGAGACAGGAAGAGGGCAAATGCGATATTCCGTCCCCGGAACTGCAGGCGGGCAAAGGCAAATGCAGCCAGTGTAATGATGACAACCATGGCAGCAGTTGTAATCAGTGTGAAAATAATGGTATTGACGAAATATCTGGCCAGCGGCACCTGTGTAAATGCATCCGAGTAATTCTGGAGCGTAGGTGACAGGGTAAAGAATTTCGGAATATATTCGCCGTTGTAGGAAGCGTAGCTCTTGACGGAGGTCAGTATCATCCAGTAGAACGGGAACAATACCATAACAGCCCAGACCGTCAGACACAGATAGATCACAACGTTGCGGATGATCTTTTTCCTGCGGGCGGATGTTTTTAACTGATCGAGATTCTGGAATTCGTTCATGCGCTGCCTCCTTCTCAATAATGTACATGCTTCCTGCTGACGAGCAGGTTAATGCAGGTAATGGTCATAACAATGGCGAACAGGATAATGGCCGCTGCGGAAGCGTAGGACGGGTAGCCGCCGCTGTTTCCGTACAGCATGTCGTAAACGTATCCCACGATGGTATTCATGCCGGCAGCGTTCAGATTCGTACCAAACAGAGCAACCGCATCGCTGTAGGCCTTGAACGCGCCGATGAATCCGGTGATCACCAGATAGAAGATCATGGGAGAGATCATGGGTAGCGTGATTTTGCGGAAAATCCGTCCTTTGGACGTGCCGTCTACCTTGGCAGCATTGTAGTATACCGGATTGACGGATGCCAGTGCACTCGTCAGAATCAGAATCTTGAACGGCAGGACAATCCAGATGGTGTAGAAGCACAGGACGAACATCTTCGCCCAATACGGACCGTCGATGAAATCCACGGAGGAGCCGCCGAACGCACGGATCAGCAGATTCACCATACCGTCAGTGTAGGCGGTTTTCTTGAACAGAATCATGAAAACCAGCCCCACCGCCAGCGTATTGGTCACATAGGGCAGAAAATAGATGGTCTGGTACAGGTTCCTGAGAGGCTTGATGGAGCTCAGCCCCATGGAGATCAACAGCGCCAGACCGGTGGACAGGGGCACTGTGATGATTACCAGAATAAATGTGTTTTTCACCGCCTGCAGGAAATACGTATCGTGCAGAACGTAGGAATAATTGTAGAGGCCGGTGCCGTAGCTTGTCTGGGAAGCGGAGTTGTATCCCTCCTCCATGGAATAAATGAATACGTCCACAAGCGGATATACCATGAATATGCCCAGAAACAGAATTGCGGGAAGCAGATACAGCCAGCCCTTCAGATTTCTTTTTTCCATAACTTATACCTCAAAATGAATGCGTTCCTCGGAGGTTTTGCCAAAGAGGAATACCTTGTGGGGTTTCACGGCAAAACGAACGGTATCGGATTCTCTGTCTACGGGATTGTCTGCATCGATGATCGATCGGATGGTCACATTCAGAGACTTCTCATGGGTGGAGACGATGCTCACATCACGTCCCATGACTTCCACGTTGCTCAGATTGCAGCACAGCGGACCGTCGTCCTGCAGAATAAAGCCCTCGGGACGGATGGCAACATAGACCTCCTGATCCGGAATATTGGTTACTGTCAGGATATCATCATTGCCGATCATCAGATGACCTCTCACGACTCTTCCGTCGAAGACATTGATAGGGGGCGTGCCCAGGAACTTAGCGACAAACAGATTTACCGGATCATCATATACATCCTGGGGTTTGCCGATCTGCTGGATCACACCGTCTTTCATGACAACAATCATATCGGAGATACTCATGGCTTCTTCCTGGTCATGGGTTACGAAAATGGTGGTCAGCCTGGTTTCTTTCTGGATTCTGCGGATCTCCTCACGGGTCTGCAGTCTCAGTCTCGCATCCAGATTGGATAGCGGCTCGTCCAGGAGAAGAACGCGGGGCGTTTTTACCAATGCACGGGCAATGGCAACACGCTGCTGCTGTCCGCCGGAGAGCTCGTTGGGCTTACGGTCCAGAAGTTCGTCGATCTGTACAAGACCGGCCGCCTTCAACACCTTCTCCGCCATCTGTTCTTTGGATAATTTCTGAGCTCCTTTCAGGTTCTGCAGCGGAAACATAATATTCTGTCGAACCGTCAGATGCGGATAGAGAGCATAGCTCTGGAATACCAGCCCTACACCTCTGTGCTCCGGCGGAAGATCGGTCACATCGTCCTCTCCGAAGTAAATCTTGCCGGAGGTCGGTGACTGGAGTCCACTGATCAGGTTTAAGGTGGTACTCTTACCACAGCCGGAAGGCCCCAGAAGACCGATCAGTTTACCGTCCGGAATCTCGAACGTAAAGTCGTTTACCGCGATCACATCCTGGGGATTCTTCTTGTTTCGGCTGGGGAATTTCTTAGTCAGATTCTGTAATACTACTTTCATAATAATCCTCTCTGCGGATAATTTCTGTTATCCGGTTTCTTTTTTGGCAGTGTATACACCGTTTTCTTCTATTTTAGGAATACAAAAGAGCACAACTCAAAGAGCTTACGATCCCGGAAAAAATCCTTCATCCAGCCTTCCGTTGTAATCTCCGGAATCAGGAAAATGGAATGGCGTCCGGTCAGGGCTTTGACGGTAGCACGGGTGATTCCGTCTCCCGGACCCACCATAACAGTACCGATCTCTTCACCGTTCTCATAATCATCGGCCAGAATCCGGAGGCGGCAGCGCATGCCGCAGCCCAGAGTCTTCAGGGCAAGTTCGTAGGTTTTGGAGGAATGATCCTCACCGAAGTCAAAGTATTTGTATCCAATGACGTTCCGATCACCGATATTGGTCACAACCCGGGTAAACAGATCCTTTTCGGTAACGAAGCAGCCACCCTTCAATACACAGGCGTATTCGGCAGGTGTCTCGCGGTACGGGTTCAGCGCATCCTCGAAGCCGAGAGAAGTCATCTCAACAGGTGGAATGGACCCGTCGGGAGCAAAGGTAATCTTTTCCACGCAGGCGCGCCGGGACGTAATGGATGCATTGGTCATACGGTGATAGAACACATACCACTGTCCGTTGATACAGGCGATGGATCCATGGTTATTCCCTGCGGGGTAGTCCACACCGTTATCGATGATATATCCGCGGTATGTGAAAGGACCGGTCGGGGAGTCGGAGGTGGCATATGCCAGTCGGCTTCCTCTCCGGGGGGAATAGATCAGGTAGTAGGTATCGCCTACCTTACGGGGAGAGCTTGCTTCGTAGAAACGAATCTCTTCCGGAATCTCCATGGAATCATTCACAACCGGCTCGATCAAGGAGCCCGGAATCACGTCAACCATGGTGTCCGGATCCAGCTGATTCATGTGGGAGTGCTCGAAGCCGTAATAAACATATACCTTGCCGTCATCATCCACCAGAATGCCCGCATCATTGTAGATGCCTTCATCTCCGGCGTCCTCCGGAGCATATTTGTAGGTAGATAAGAACCGGAAAGGTCCTTCCGGGCGGTCGGATACGCCGATGGCACCCTGAGAGCCTAAGATGTATGCGTAGAGATAATATTTGCCGTCCTTCTCAATGACATCCGGTGCATACAGGAAGCTGTCTGTGTGCGGAGTGTCGGATTCATGGTCACGATCCGCCTGTGTATGGAAACTGTGCCCGTGACAGGTCCAGTTGTTCAGATCATTCAGCGGTGCCGACCAGACCTTTAATTTGTGGTCACAGAAATCATCTGCGTACGCACGGTCATGAGAACCGTACAGATATACGCGGTCTCCGAATACACGGGGTTCTCCGTCGGGAATATATTCCCAGGACGGTAAAATAGGATTGGGCATAGTCGTATCTCCTTTATGAATAATGTTTGCACATAACATATCGACTATATCATACTACTATGTGGGGGATTTTGGCAATGAAAAAGGAATGATAAGGAATTCAAAAGATTATGTAGCGACGGCATACTTTTTTCTTGCGAATTCCGATGGGGCAGAATACAATGAAACTGTATGGATTGACGCTGAAAGGGGTGGATTGGATGATCCATGAAGTGAGAGTGACGGACATCAAAAGTATGATGGAGCTGTTGACAGAGCAGCGATATGATGAGACCATCAAACGATACCGGTCTCCCTATGTATACAGGGGAATTCCCAATGTGGATTTCAAGCTGGAGACCAGTGTGCAACGGAACTGCAAGAATAAACAGAAGAGTCTGGAAAAGGTGATTCTGCGCAGCTTTACGAAATATGCGGCGATTCAGGATCATCATCTGCCGGAGTCCATGTGGCGGCAGATGTTTATCGGACAGCAGCATGGGTTGCCCACAAGACTCTTGGATTGGACTTTTTCCCCGACGATTGCCATGCATTTTGCTACCAGTGGAGAGCAGCTTGCATACATGAGTCTGCATGATGCGGTGCTGTGGAAGATTGATATGGAAGAGATTAACGGACTTCTTCCGGATGCGTATCAGGAGAAGCTTCAGAAGAATAAGGCCTATGCATTTACGGTAGATATGCTGAGCGAACTTGCCACCGATATCGACAAATATGATGAGGATATGCAGGGGAAGGCGATGGTACTCATTGAGCCCCCCTCCATTGATGAACGTATCATCAATCAGTATGCTTATTTTTCTATTGTGCCTTGTGAGATTCACGATATTGAGGGATTCATCGATCAGAATACCAATAACACATATAAATATATTATCGACAAAGATCTGAAGTGGCAGATCCGGGATGTTCTGGACCAGATGAACGTGAATGAGAGAATTGTGTATCCGGGCCTGGATGGTCTGTCCACCTGGATTAAGAGGATGTATTACGTGATCGATTGATGGGGCATGCATATTCATCTGTCAACATGCATATATATGTTTGGGGAGAATTTACAGAAAACCATTTTCTGGTTGACTTACCGCAATTTGTATGATAGATTTGGTATTATCAAAAAGGGAGTAGTTGCATGCGATGCATGTCCCAGTTTTCGTCAGGACGTCTGTAGAGACCGGAGGCTGGGTGACAATTGTTAAACAAGACTTTTTGTGTACTTTTCACGTGCACAGAAAGTCTTTTTCTTTTGCGGTTTGTCCGATGAAACAGGGCTGATGTGGGAAATGGAGTGTAAAAGCATGAAGGATGTTTACCGACAGACGAAGCAGGAACTGTTTGAACGATATGGCAAATCTACGGGACATACCGAAGACGAAGCGGACGAACTGCTGAAACAATACGGAGAGAACGCACTGGAAGAAAAAGGACGGAAAAGTGTTCTCCGGGTTTTTCTTTTGCAGTTTGCGGATCTGCTGGTGATTATCCTGATCGCGGCGGCGGTGATCTCCATGCTCTCCGGTAATGTGGAGAGTACAATTGTAATTTTTGCGGTGATTCTGCTGGATGCCGTTCTGGGAACGGTTCAGTATGTGAAGGCTGTGAAGTCACTGGATTCCCTGCAAAGATTATCGGCCCCGAGAGCAAAGGTGTTACGGGATGGGATGCCAAGGGTAGTGGCCTCCCGGCAGATCGTTCCGGGTGATATATTGCTGCTGGAAGCGGGAGATATGATTGTGGCAGACGGACGGATCATAGAGAATTATTCGCTGCAGGTGAACGAAAGCTCTCTGACCGGAGAATCTGCCAATGTGGAAAAAAGAGACGGGGACATACAGGAAGAGGTAGCGCTGGGGGACAGATGGAACATGGTTTTCTCAGGAAGCCTGGTGACTTATGGCAGAGCCAGCGTTCTGGTAACCGCCACCGGCATGCATACCGAGATGGGCAGGATCGCTACCCTGATGAATGACACAAAGGAGCAGAAAACGCCACTGCAGGTGAGTCTGGATGATTTTAGCAGGAAGCTTGCGATGGTGATCATGGTGATCAGTGCAGCGGTGTTCGGTCTTCGGCTGTGGCAGAGGGAGCCTGTTCTTGATTCCCTGATGTTTGCCGTTGCACTGGCGGTTGCAGCCATTCCGGAGGCACTCGGTTCCATTGTGACCATTGTGCAGGCAATGGGTACGAGAAAAATGGCTGCCGACCACGCGGTCATCAAAGACCTGAAGGCGGTGGAGAGTCTGGGATGTGTGTCGGTGATCTGTTCGGATAAAACCGGTACGTTGACACAGAATAAAATGACGGTTCGGGAAGTATATGTGCAGGATGCCTGCATGCTGCCGGAGGAACTGGACCTGACATCCGACAATCACAGATATCTGTTGTATAATGCCGTGCTGAATAATGATGCTGCCGTGAATGACGAAGAGATAATCGGTGATCCCACAGAAGCATGTCTGTTGGTGATGGCGAAGAAGGCTGGATTTACGGAAGCGGGGGCGGCCGGGGAGGATCTTCGCAGCCGGATAAGGCGACTTCAGGAGATTCCTTTTGATTCAGACAGGAAGTTGATGAGTACCAAATACCGGGTAAACGGAATACCCACCATATTCACAAAAGGGGCAGTGGATGTGTTGCTGGACCGGGCGGATGCCATAGGGACACAGGATGGAGTCCGTCCGATCAGCGAAGCGGATCGGGAACGAATATTACAGCAGAATCAGACCTTCTCCGAGAATGGACTGCGGGTGCTGGCATTTGCCTACAGGGAGTGTGGGGAAGAGGAGGAACTGTCGGTTGAGAGTGAGTACGGATATATATTTTCGGGGCTGGTGTCCATGATCGATCCCCCGAGGGAAGAATCCATCGGGGCGGTTGCCGATGCGGTCAGCGCGGGCATCAGGCCGGTTATGATTACCGGGGATCACAAAGTGACTGCAACTGCCATTGCAGAACAGATCGGCATCTTTCGGGAAGGGGATCTGTCTGTCACGGGGCAGGAGCTGGACAGAATGTCTGATGAGGAATTGGACCGGGTACTGGACAGGATATCCGTGTACGCCAGAGTGTCCCCCGAGAATAAAATCCGGATCGTGGACGCATGGCAGAGAAAAGGAAATATTGTTGCCATGACAGGAGACGGTGTGAATGACGGTCCCGCCCTGAAAAAAGCAGACATCGGCGTGGCGATGGGGATCACGGGAACGGAAGTATCGAAGGATGCAGCCGCGATGATTCTGACGGACGACAATTTTGCCACGATCATCAAAGCAGTGCTCAACGGACGGAATGTCTACCGGAATATCATGAATGCAATCCAGTTCCTGCTCTCCGGGAATATGGCTGCGATACTTGTGGTAGTATTCTGCTCTTTGATGGCACTGAATACGCCATTCGAACCGGTTCATTTGCTGTTCATCAATCTGCTTACAGATTCATTGCCGGCACTGGCAATAGGAATGGAGCCTTCGGATGCACAGCTGCTGAAGCATAAGCCCAGGGACCCGAAGGCAGGGATCCTGAACAAGGCGTTTCTCCTGCGGCTTACAGGATACGGATTGGTCCTTGCGGCGGTTACATTGGCTGCCTATTACAGAGGACTTAGCATCAGTCCCATGACTGCCAGTACAATGGCATTTGCCACATTGACGCTGTCCCGGTTATTCCATGGGTTTACCTGCAGAAGTGACGCATCCCTTCTTCGCATCGGTTTTTCAAGCAATCTGTGGAGCATTGCTGCCTTTGCGGCAGGCGTTGTATTGCTGGCGCTGGTTCTGCTGGTGCCATGCATGCACAGACTGTTCATGGTTGCACCGCTGCAGATAGGACAGATCGGTTGGATTGTGCTCCTTGCATGTATTCCTACGGCATGTATCCAGGGGGTCCGGATCGTGCGGGAACAAAGGAGTGGGAAAAGAAGTGGGAGTAACTGAGATCTCACGGTATAGAAGGATAGAAGGGGGTGAATGGTGTGCCACAGAGAAGAAGAAAATGGATTTGTCTGCTGATCATACAGCTGGTGCTTGTTCTGGGAATCTATTGTGAGAATGACAGAGCAGATTCCGCGTCTGTGTGTGCACCGGCATCCACGACAGGTTCCTATCTCACGTCCGCCGATACGATGCTGCATGAGGAGCAGGCATGCACGACGGAACTACTTGGCATGCAGGGAAATATCGGCCCGGAACAGGGTATTCTCCGCTATACTGATTCCAATAAAGATACCGGGTTCCACCCGGATTCTCTCTATCTAGTCAATGATTTCCAATACATCGGAACATCTGAGGCAGGATCGGAAACGGTCCTGCCGGTATCCGGGCATCCGGATACGCTTGTCACCAATTATATCCACAGATCAGACGGTAAAAAAAGAATATAATCGATCCTCTTTGTACAGCCTGGGGAAACGTGGGCTTATTGTTGTGCGCAAAAAAAGCATGTATGGGAATGCACACAGAGAGGCTGTAGGCCTGTCTGTGTGCAGATCCGAATGGAGGAAGATATGGCTGAGAATATTTTAGCGGGAATACTATGCCTGATTTCCGCAATTTCGGTGGTATGGGCATGGTGGATAGATAATGGCGGTTCCTTCGGGAACAAAGAAAAAAGAGAATAGGAAATGTGAGGAATAGAGATATGAGAAAAACAAAAGTAATCTGTACGATTGGGCCTGCCTGTGAGAACGAAGAGATTCTGACGAAGATGTGCAGGGCGGGGATGGACGTGGCAAGATTAAACTTTTCCCATGGAACCCATGAGGAGCATCAGCGGAAAATCGATCTGATCAAAGCCACAAGAGAAAAACTGGCAATGCCGATTGCCATCATGCTGGATACCAAGGGCCCCGAGTATCGGATTAAAACCTTTGAGAAAGGCAGCATCAGCCTGCAGGACGGGGATGAATTCACATTTACCACAGAAGATGTGATCGGGAATGAGAAAATTGTGTCCGTGAACTACAAACAGCTGATGGAGAATCTGGAAGTCGGAGACACCATCCTGGTGAATAACGGGTTGGTGAATCTCAGGGTGATCGGGCTGGATGAGACGAGGGCAAGATGTACGGTCGTAACGGGCGGGATATTGTCTGACCGGAAAAGTATGAATTTTCCGGAAAAGGTCATGAAGCAGGATTTTCTGAGTGATCAGGACAGGGAGGATCTTCTGTTCGGCATCCGGAACGAGGTGGACTTTGTGGCTGCCTCATTCGTGTCCGGCAAACAGGACATTGCAGATATGCGGGCATTTTTGGATGAGCATGGCGGAGGTGATGTGGAACTGATTGCAAAAATAGAAAACAGAGCCGGAGTAGAGAACATCGACGAGATCTGTGAGATTGCGGATGGAATTATGATTGCAAGAGGAGATCTTGGGGTGGAGATTCCGGCGGTGGAAGTTCCTTCGGTACAGAAGTATCTGATCGGGAAATGCAGATTGCTGGGAAAACGGGTGATTACCGCAACGGAGATGCTGGAATCCATGATTCATAATCCGCGTCCCACCAGGGCGGAAGTATCGGATGTGGCGAATGCGGTGTATGACGGCACCTCGGCAGTGATGCTCTCGGGAGAAACCGCTTCCGGCAGATATCCGGTGGATGCGGTCCGGAATATGGTGGAAACGGTGGAATTTACGGAAAAGAGGATTCACTACGACAAACGATTCAAAAACACAGAGTTTACCATCCAAAACAATCTGGATGCGGTATCCCATTCCACCTGTGCCATGGCGATTGATGTGGGCGCAAAATGCATCGTCGTAAATTCGCTGACCGGACATACCGCAAGAATGGTCAGCAGATTCCGGTGTCCGGTGGATATTATCGGTATGACGACTTCCCGGAAGGGCTTCCGGAAACTGAATATGAGCTGGGGCGTGACGCCGGTTCTGTGTGATAAGTGTGCATCCATGGAAGAAATGTTTGCAAATGCCCTGGAGAAAGCAAGAGAGGTCATGCATCTGCAGAATGGTGATAATGTGGTGTTGACAGGCGGATTGCTGGATGGTAACACGGGCAATACCAACATGATTAAGGTGGAAAGGATTGATGCATGAGTATTACATATGTGATGGGATTGCTGGGCGGACTGGCTTTGTTTCTGTACGGAATGCAGATGATGAGTACAGGACTGGAGGCTGCTGCAGGAAACAGGATGAAAACCATTCTGGAGAAGCTGACTGCAAACAGAAT
>JAEDCX010000085.1 GCA_016293925.1 Lachnospiraceae bacterium
GGCTTTCGACATCCGAATCCAATATCGTAAAAAGAACAGTCCCAACTGACGGGACTGTTCCGCATTCTTCCGTATTCCAATCTATCACAAACTATTGTTTGAACTTCAATATATCCAGGATCCTCTCAAACGCCGGTTTCGGCTGATATTCCGAATCGAACAACCGGGTATTGGTCGTATCACCCTCCCGGTAATGATCAATCAGGCCGAAGAAGGTCACACTGGTAATATTGGCAGGTCCTCCGCACTCCTGATCGAGAGAGATAATTGCCAACAGCGTTGTGGCATATTTCTGCGCCTGCTTTTTGAACTGCTCCTCATTCTCTTCCTCAACTCCCGTGGACCATTCGGTAATATGAATCTCCAGATCCAGCTTGGAGAACAGACGGATAGCAGTTTCGATCATGACCGTAGACGGATAATCAATGCCCCAATATCCCTGCATACCGATCCCGTCAATCAGATTCTTCTCTTTTAAGGATTCACAGAGCGCAATGATTGCCTGTGTTTTGTTGGACTGGTAGGTGTTGTAATCATTGTAGAACAGTTTCACACCGTCTGCCGCATATTTTCTGGCGTAGGTAAATGCCATCTCCACATAATCTTCCCCGATCGTTGCATACCAGGGATTTACCCCATCGTCGCATTTCGTACGGCACCGGAAGCTGCTGTCCGGATCACCGTTGTCGGGATCTACCGCTTCATTCACCACATCCCAGCAATATACCACGCCCGGATAGTTCTCCTGTACATGGGTCATCAGCTGTCGGATATAGCTCTCCATGCGGAACAGCATGGTATCCTTGTCCACAAAGGCACCGTCATCGGTATATCCCTCCCGGAAAAACCACCCCGGAGCCTGCGCATGCCATACCAGCGTATGTCCCCGCATCTGCATACCATTGTCCATACACCACTGCAATGTGGGATCAATACTTGCATAGGACAGAACCGGACTGCCATCTCCGTTTTCCAGATTCTCCCGGGATGCATCCTGCACCAGAATATAACAACTCTTCATCAGATTGGTCATGGTACAACTGTTAAAATGCTTCCGGCATACTGCCATATACTCCGGCATATTCAGCGTCTGATTCTCCAGCGTGCTTCCATTGATTCCGACGCCCAGCATAAAATACTTGCTTGCCAGATCCTTGAGTGCAGGTCCCGTCAACGCCGCGGTCAGATCATATTGACTGTCCTTGAATTCCTCCAGCACGGACTCCCAGTACAAATCCTCTTCCGACTGTCCGGCGTCTTCCGATCCATCCTGTCCGGCGTCCGTATCTCCTGCAGTATCCCCTGCAACGACCGTATTTCCTGCGTCATCTCCCTCTTTTCCGCTCTCCGCATCCGTCGGGGCATCTGCATCCGTCACGATATCGCCCTCAAGGCTGCTGGCATCATCCCCATTGTCCCGGCTCTTGCTGTCTCCCCCGCATCCGGTGAAAAACAGAACAACGGCAAGTCCCAATGCTGCCAGTGGATATCCTTTTCGTATCATCTCATGTTCCCTCCTGATAAATCAGTCTGCATAAGAATTATACAATGCTTCAAATTGCGGCCTGCATTCCAGAAATACTGTACACAGTACCGGATCAAAATGCGTTCCCATAGACTCCTCAATAATGGAGAAAGCCTTGTCATAGCTGTAACTATCCTTGTAAACACGTTTGCTTACCAGTGCATCAAATACATCTGCCAGTGCCATTACCCTGGCTTCAAAAGGAATCTCCTCTTCCCGGATTCCCTCCGGATACCCCTGACCGTTCCATTTCTCATGATGATAATGGGCAATGTTCACTGCGATCCGCTTAAACGTCGGATCATCGGCATTCTGGAGAATCCGTTCCACGATAGACGCACCTTTGGCAGAATGCATTTTCATGATCTCATACTCCTCCGGTTCGAATTTGCCCGGCTTATTCAGTATGGCATCCGGTATGGCGATCTTTCCGAAATCATGCAGCGGTGCTGCCTTGATGATGCATTTTGCAATCTCCGGAGTCATTCCTTTGATGATTCTTTTTTTCTGCAGATGCTTTACGAAAATCCGAACCACATCACTGGTTCTGGCAATATGTCCGCCGGTATTGTTATCCCTGTTTTCTACGATGCTTGCCATGCTGAAGATAATATCGTTCTGAATCTGATGGATTCTCTCCGTTTTGGCATTCACATCCCGGGTAAGATTGTCATTGTACTGCTCCACCAGTTTGGTGTATTTCTGCTGCTGCGTGTCATCATGCATATACAGGCAATGTACCTTCTTGCCTCTCTTCTCTCGGAGAATACTGTGACTGATCTCAATCACCCGATCTCCACTGTTGATATACACATCAGTTCTCTCATCTTCTCCCCGGATCCATTTTCCGTTCTGTTTCAGAAACTCAGTGCCCTCCTCCCGGATCTCCCGGTCAATTGACAGCTCCCGAATCTCCGGGAACCAGTTTTTGGCCGCAATGTCACTTCCCAGATAGCGCCCTTTGGAATCGCACAGTACAAATCCATGATCCGTACTCTTCACCATGGATTCCGCAGTGATTCCCGCCACATCAAACATACTGATTCTCCTGAGCAGTATCAGCAGACTGATCAGTACGATCACATACGCCACCGGCAGAAGCTCGACCTTCAGGCGAAAGAGTTTCTCCCCGCCATATACAAGCATGATAACTCCCATCATATTCAGCAGACAAATGCCGGTGATATAGGACACTTCCCGCTTGCTGCGGAAGGAATCGATGATAATGGCCACACACATCCCGAAAATAACAAGCAGATATAGCGGATATAGTGTATGCAGGAAACCATACTCCTTAACCATCAGGCTACCCCCGTTCTGGGACAGCAGGGATACCTCTTTATAATACCAGTCAACGATTCCATAGGAGGATGACAGAAAGAAAATCACTCCTCCGCAGCACAGGAAAATAATCTGGTATACTCTTTTGATATGCGTTTTACACAGATCGGACAGACACATCAGCATGAAAAACGGAGAAAAACTGGATCCCAGATAGACCGCCTGATTCGCAAACATTGCGCTCTCCAGATTCGTTGCAAAAGACATCTGCATGTATCCGAAATTCGTCATCAGCACACTGACAAACAACAGCACATAATAGATCGCAATTCTGTCCCGGAATTCTGCTACCAGTATAAAAGTCATGAAAAATGTCATCAGAAATAAAACGGTATATAGTACGCTCATAGTTCCTCTTTCGTCCGGCAGGGTAATCCTCTGTACCCTGGGTTCTACCAATATCTTATGGAAAAAAGAAGGGTATGTCAAGGGAACTCTGTACATGTTACCGCCCAATCAGGGAATCGAACACGCCCCGCAGATTCAACAGACCATATCCATATTCCCGATTCGGATAGATCAGACCTGCGTTCCGGGTCGCTCCGCGGATCAGATAGCTTCTGATATCCGCATTATCTACCAGAATATCATTCTGCTCCACAGTGGACCATTGCAGAAAAGCCGCAGCCGCTCCGGCCGTTATCGCCGCCGCCATGGATGTTCCCGTAATCTTTCCCCTCACGGAGGACACTTCCACTGCCGGTGCCGCAATATCCGGCTTAATCGCTCCCGTCCTGGAATATCCCCGTCCAGAAGACACCAGAAAGCTTCCGTCCCGGTCATTATACCCGGATACGGATATCACATCGGACGCATAGGAAGGCTCTGTCATCGTGATATAGGGATCCGATATCAGGAATTCCGTTCCCTCCCGCAGGAATTGTCCCAGTGGAAGCCACATATGGTAGGTTCCCGGCACATTGGCGTTTTCATTGGTGACATAGATGGTCCAGATACCGGCCGATGGACGCTCGAACCGCATCAGGATCAATTGCGCTCCGGAGCCTTCCTCCACCAGAATATAATCAATGGTCAGTATCGTCCGTTCATAGACGAATCGGTATTCCAGCGTGCGGGGAGACCGAAAGGTTCCGGCTTCAATCTGTTCCCCAGCCGGACTTCGTACCGATATGGTGAAAATTGCAGGCGTTTCCCCCCACAGTTCCAGAATGAATCCCGGATCCCCCTCGGCGACCCGCAGTTCTGCCCGATCCGAGGAGGCTCCGTTTCCGTTGGGCAGCCGCTTGCTGTAATGAATCGCCCGGTTTCCTTCATTCCCACCGGCCACCACCACTCCCATGCTCTTTTTCCCGGACAGCTTATTCAGATATCCGGACAACACGGAATTCCCCGCATGGTCTCCCATATTCGATGCAAGCGCCAGGCAAATCACCATCGGACGATAGAACGGTCTGTGATAGGACATCACATATTTCAGCGCCATGAGTATATCCGACTCGCTATAGCAGGGTACCCCCTCCGGAATCAGATAATATTCCCGCATATATTCTTTGGCCTGCCGAAGCTTTACCACAACCAGTTCACTGTCCGGTGCAGGACTGTTGAAAAGAGTACCTTCCTCCAGTTTCGACCCTGCCGCCACACTGGCCACCGCTGTTCCGTGACCGATCTCGTCCCCGGTGGGAACAACGCTGTACGGGTTCTCCGCCTGCAGCGCCTTATCAATCTCCTCTCTCCGGTACTCCGTTCCGTACAGCATGCCTTCCGGCGGCGCGCCGTCCTGAATCGTCTGATCCCAGATCGCTTTGATCCGCGTTTTCCCGTCGCTTCTGCGAAATACCGGAGATGTATAATCAACTCCTGTGTCGATAACTGCCACGGTAACTCCCTGACCGGTCAGATGAAGCGCCCCTTCCTGAACGGACAATATTCCGGAATTGATCAACGCAAGCTGATTGAACCCTTCCACAGGAAACAATGCCTGTGCCTGCGGCTTCTCCCCGTGGGAATTTTCGTTGGCGATTGTCTCGGTAAGCCCGAAACAAAGAGGAATGGACTGATAGGAAAAGGGATCCACCGTTACATCCCCAAGTTCTGCAATCCGTAAGTACACCACCCCGATCTCTCCGTCCACCGGAGTAAAACAGTAGGTTCCTCTGGCAAGCCGGATCAGTTCCTCCGGAAGCCGGTAATCAATGATGATGTCCGCGTATTCCTCCGACAGTATCTGCTCTTTGCATGTCATCGCAATATCCTCTTGATTCACTGTTATCTTATGGTACACAAAAAGAACCTGTCCCGTGACCAATGTCATTCCGCACATTGGCCACAGGGCAGGCTCCCATATCACGCATCACTGCTTCCCGGATTGGTCGGTCAGAAGTGCCGTTCCCCGAATCTCAATCAGGGGGCTTCCGGTTCCCTCGATGTATTCTCTTGTAATCGTTACTTTACCGATATTCTCGTCTTTTGGTATCTCATACATGATATCCAGCATATATTCTTCGATGATGGCCCGAAGTGCTCTGGCTCCGGTATCATTTTCCATTGCTTTCTTCGCAATGGCTTCCACCGCACCATCGTCAAAGGTAAGCTTCACCTCGTCCAACTCCAGCAGCTTCTCATACTGCTTCAGAATCGCATTCTTCGGATCGGTCATGATCTTCTTCATCATCTCCAGATCCAGACTCTGTAGCGTAAAGATCACCGGAAGACGTCCGATAAACTCAGGAATCATACCGAATTTCCGCAGATCCTCCACGGTAACCCTGCTCAGAATGTTCTTATCCTTGTCAAACCGGTCCTTCAGACATGCATTGTATCCGATGGAGGATTGTTTGTTCAGTCGCTGCTTGATGATCTCCTCCAGATCCGGGAAAGCACCGCCGCAGATGAACAGAATATTCCGGGTATTGACCGTTGCCAGGGGAACCATCGCATTTTTGCTGTTGGCGCCCACGGGAACCTCCACTTCCGCACCCTCCAGCAGTTTCAGCATCCCCTGCTGTACCGACTCGCCGGATACATCCCGGGATGTGGTATTTTTCTTCTTTGCAATCTTATCAATCTCATCGATGAAGATAATGCCCTGCTCCGCACGTTCCACGTCATTCCCTGCTGCCGCCAGAAGCTTGCTGACAACGCTTTCGATATCATCGCCGATATACCCTGCCTCCGTCAGACTGGTGGCGTCGGCAATGGCAAGCGGCACATCCAACAGCTTCGCCAGGGTCTTCACCAGATAGGTTTTCCCGCAGCCGGTGGGTCCGATCATCAGCATATTGGACTTCTCGATCTCAATCTCCTCCATGGTGTTGGTGGCCACACGTTTATAATGGTTATATACCGCAACGGAAATTACTTTTTTCGCATGCTCCTGCCCAACCACATATTCATCCAGACTTGCCTTAATCTTGTGGGGCGCCGGAATCTTGTGGATATCGATGATCGGCTTCGTCTTCTCACCGCTCTTTTTCTTGATCTTCTGTTTGTTCGGAATGCCTCCCTCCCCCTGCAGATCCGCAATATTCATGAATGCAATATTGGGTGAATTCAGCATACCGTTGTAATCGTACTGACTGACGGTGTCCATCGTCTTGTGCATACAGTCATTACAAACACAGATATTGTTGGGAAGATGGAACATCTTACCGGCTTTGCTTTCCGGTCTGCGGCACACGAAACAAACGTCATCGAATTTCTTCTCGTCCCTGTTATTGTCGGAACCGCTATCTTTGCCGTCCTCTTTCTTCTCCTCTTTTGCCTCTTTTTCTCCTTTTGCCTCTTCTTCGTCCAGATCTATTTCATTAAAATCACGATTCATCTATCTATCGTCCAAACCTTTCTACGTGGTGATATGTTACCACTAGTATAAAGCATCGATTCCCATCATACAAGTTTGAGTTTGTGAAATGTCGGGTTTTCCTGTGATAATTCCAACGGGTCAATCTCCAGATTTCTGCATATTTTCATCACGATATCA
>JAEDCX010000086.1 GCA_016293925.1 Lachnospiraceae bacterium
ATGAACAAGTATGTTTCGCTGGATAAGCGAAGTAAGAAGGCGCAGCGTGAGTATCACGCAAAGCAGAGGCGCACCTGGGGAGAACTTAATCCCGTGACAAGGAGCGTACCGAGCGGAAAGACTTACAATCGAAAGAAGGAAAAGCAGAGGATCGGCAAGGAATTCAGAAATGGATTTGAGGCCGCTTTTTTTTTGCAGAATTATATTTTTTTGCTTGACTATGACGTAACGTAATAGTTTATGATGTAATCACACGTGAAGGAGATGATAGCCATGAAGACAGTAAATGAAGTGAGTAAGCTGACAGGAGTGAGTATACGCACTCTGCAGTATTACGATAAGATAGGACTCTTAAAACCGGCGGAGTATACCGAGTCCGGATACAGGCTGTATGACGATGCGGCGCTGGAGAGACTTCAGCAGATTTTACTGTTTCGTGAGCTTGAGTTTCCGCTTAAGGATATCAAGGATATCGTAACCAGATCTGATTTTGACAAGAGATTGGCACTTGACCAGCAGATAGAACTTCTTGAATTAAAGAAGGAACATATCGAAAATCTGATCAGTATGTGCCGTGGATTAAAACTGAGAGGAGTGAGACATTTGGATTTTACAGCATTTGATTCAAGCAAATTAGACGAATACGCTAAGCGTGCAAAAGAACAGTGGGGTAATACTCCGGAATATAAGGAATTCGAAGAGAAGAACGGTAAGCGGTCAAAGAGCGAAGAAAAAAGTATGATGGCCGATTTTATGAAAATCTTTGAAGAGTTCGGAACTATGAAGGATCAGGATCCTGCTTCTGCAGAAGTTCAGGATCAGGTAAAGAAACTGCAGGGCTTTATTACCGAGCATTTTTATAAATGTACTAAGGAGATTCTTTCAAGTCTCGGTAAGATGTATGCCGGTGGCGGCGAATTCACCGAGAATATTGATAAGATGGGTGGAGAAGGAACTGCTGAATTTACTCACCGGGCGATACAGATCTACTGCGGATGATACAATTTTTCGAAAAAAGTAGGTTTTTGGTAGGAAAGTGGTAGGTTTTGAGTATTCTTTTTTCAAAAGAATAATAACTGATGATAAGTTGTTCGGGAAAAATCCGGCAATGTAAATGAGACCTAAAAGGGTCACTTTCTTGAAAGATAATTTCAGGAGAGTGGCTCTTTTTTGCGTTGCAAGATATTTGTTACACATCAAACCCAAGGAGGAACCGAAATGGACGAACAGTTTACAACATGATTTTATTACGATTAAGCAGTGTGTGAATTATTACGGATTTAGCGAAAGACCATTTCGTAGGATGGCTAAGGAAGCAGGAGCATATTACAAGAGAACCCAAAACTCAAAATAGAGGGCATTCTTCTTACAATGGTGGATAATAGAACGAATTATGCCAAGGATATCTGCTCCATGGTGTATGAGGCGTATTCTTCTTCCATTAAGGTAATGATACGAGAGAGGATATGCTTGAATGCCGTACGAAAATCACGAATGTGATTAAAGAATATATTGAATCAAAGGGGTATCTGTTATCAGATGCCTCAAGATTTAGCCATAGCTTGGATGCATTTCACTACAATTATCAAAATGCTGGCGGAAATCGAGATATGATCAAGATTGAAATAAACTATTCTTTAAGAGCTCATATATTTGAACCAGTGTATAAAAGGACTCCGAACAGCAGAGCCTGGATCAACATTGCGGTCTTTGCCGGATTTAATACTTAATGAAAACATGACGACCGTCTGACAGAAAGACATAGAGCGTTCCATCAGGTGCAAACTGATAATCGACGTCGCCGGATCCGAAGTTGGCCTGGTCGTCTGTTTTTGGCACCGGGTCGGTATACGAATGAGCGGTACCATCCATTTCACCTGTCTTTTTATCCTGACTGATTACTCCGGAATCGTAATAGAGTTCACCATTTATCCGGATAATATTAAGCTTGGCGTCTGATGTCATCAACATCTGACTGAGTTCCAGCGTTTTCAGAACATTTTCATGCGTAAATGCTATTCGATTGTTATCAGAAAAAAGGAATGCCTCGTATAGAAGCCGTTTGTTGTCGCTGCCTCGCTGTTTGATTAAAATGTCATACCAGTCGATGCAGTCCCAGTACTGATTTTTGCCAAGAGAATCCCTGCTGATGGTGTTGTTGCGATAACCGTAATCAAGCAAATCGTCCAGGGCAATTATCACAGTGGCAAGGTCTTCAAGAGAATAATCCTCGGTGATATTTATTTCAATCCCACTTTTTTGGAATATGTAATCGGCGATACCGGCTTCCTTCAGTATGTCTTCGATTTCGCCTGTGTAATATGCCATGATACGTTCCTTATAGTCGGTGGTGTAGAACAGATTCTTGCTGTATAGAAAAGGTATGTAAGCTTCTGCAATCGTTACCTTTTCGTTCTCTGCGATGACATTGAATTCTATTCCATGGTCGTCTACCATGGGATAGTAGTTTTTTTGCCGTAGGAGTCCCTTTCTGAATATTTACGTCCGGCCGGTTCAACACTTTCATTGATGCATGTTTTGGCAATGCTTGTTACATCGGAAATGGAAGGCTCCCGCGAAAAAACTGAGCAGCCTGACAGGGCACATGCGGCCCACAGACAGAGGCCAAGTAATAGAAGTCCAGATACCATACCTTAAAGTCATGGACACCGGAAACCTCCGGCCATATGAAATTGTCTCCCTCAACGAACTGATCACACGCAAAGGGAAGATTTTTGGCAGCAACGTTTGCACTTGCGTAGGCAATGTTATATTCGGTTCCGCAAAGGTTGTAGAAATAGTGAATGGGAAGCGTATTGCCCATTAACAGATCTATTTCACATAAACTGTTTGAAACAATACTATCATACGTGAGGATATTGTTACCTGTAAGTTCCCCTGGGCTCGTCACGATTCCAGGTTTACCTACAAGTTTGAAGAGATGACCGCCTGGATGGCAGTCAATTGCTCCAAGTCTGCAGTTGCAGCATTTATGCGTATCTCATGGAATACGGTTGGCCCTGTTATCTCCCGAGTAGAAAAGGATCCGGATATCAGTTTTTTACATGTTAACGATTTTTACATAGATCCGGAGAATACTGCAAACCTCTCGGCGACCCCCGTTACAAGGTGCCGAGCTCAAAGAACCTGTATCGTAAAAGAAACTCCGTTCCTCCGACTAAGTTCGTGACAGAAACTCCGCTCCTGTAACGAATCGTGACAATGGGCGCTCCTCATGTCAATGGGCGGTCATCGTGACAAAAGCCCCGTCCCTACGACCAGCATATACACAAATCCAAATAATCTGGCTGACTGCGCACCCTGGCTTCCCTTGAAGGTCAGGGGAATGACCCTGTGTTCTTCTCCGTTTGCTGTCACGGTCTGTGCCCGGTCCACAACGGTCTTTGGTACCTTTACGCGGATTTCATAGGTTTCTTCCATTCCGTCGTAGTCCAGTACCTCCTCATAGAACACCTCATCCCCGGAAGCAATCTTGATAGATTTGCCGTTGTCCTCCTTCAGGAAGGTAAGGGAAAGATAATTGTTGTCCTCCCCGGATACGCACATGTGGTAGGTGAAGGAACCTCCGGATTTGGCATAACGCGTGGTTCCGTGCTCCGTTGAACCGACGGAGCCGCCCCAGTCATACATTTTATGAAGCTCATCGTTTTCATACTGACCATATCCGGGCTGTACGGTATCGATCACAATACCTTCCGGCTTCTCCAAGAGTGCCTGTTCCTTCGCCTTCTTGGCTTCAAGCAATTCTTCCCCTGTCTTGACCGTGAAATAGATTCCATATCTTTCCTTATACCTGGAAAAATGCGGTGCAAAGGTCAGACCGTTTACTGTCAGTCGGAAGGAGAGGTCAGCAGAATTCTCATCACGAAGCAAATATTGATCCGCATGCTGAATAAATTCCGCAGGTGTAATATCATCGGGAAGCACAATATCATCCCAACCCCCAATCTTACCTGCCGGAATGGTTACCATCATACCGGTTGTGGTGGTAGTCATGTCTTCGCATCCCAGATCGGCGCTTAACACCGTAGGACCGTACTTAAACGCCACACTCCTGTCATTGTCCGGAAGGGGGCAGGCAACAATCTTCATTGGAAGGAGGAAAGTGACGGTACTGCTATTCTTGATTCCGGGTGCCACCAGGGCATAACCGTTCTCCGAGACATAATCTACCTCCTCACCATTTACCAGCAGCCTCGGCGCACCGGAAACCCACTCCGGAATGCGAAGGGCAAGTCCTGCCTGAACCGGCTGTCCGTCTGTGGACTCCACCAGAAAGGTAACCTTCTCCGACTTCTGCAGATTTGCAGTCATAGTAATCTTGCAACTTTTCTCTTCCCAGGTCACCTGGGAGTCTTGGTACAGATTCACAATAATATGAGAATCACTATGGAAATAAATACTGTCATTCAGCTTAGTGAAGTTCTCCATACCGGTTCCGATACAGCACCAGAATTTGTCAAAACGCTGACCAAACACCTTGAAATAGCCGGTTGACATCGGTTGGAAATAGGTGGTCATTCCGGTTTCCGGATTCTGAGACGACAGGATCGTGTTGTAAAATGCATTCTCATAGTAATGTGCATACTTCACGTCCCCGGTGAGACAAAATAATGTTCTGGAAAACTTCAGCATATTGTAGATATTGCAGGTCTCGCAATTGCAGTTGGTTCTCTCCTTGTCCAGGATATAATCCTTTCCGAAATGCTCCCATTCACTGTTTCCGCCGGTTACATAGGTGTGCCTCTCCACTACCATATCCCAGAAGTTCTTCGCATACTCCAGATACTTTGCTGCATCTACTACCTCACCCCCGATGGTCTTGCCATGACAGGTAAGATAGCGGTGTAACGCGCCGATAAATTTGGGAATGGTGGTGTTGGCGTGATGATTGTTCAGTACATCCGCGCTGCCTTCACTCACACGCTCAAACAATGCTACGGAATCGAAATAGTGAGCCACTATCGCATACTTTTCTTCCCCGGTAAGTGCATAGAGCTCATATAATACCTCATTCATCCCGCCATACTCCACACGGATCACCTGGGCAGCGGTCGCCTCATCCCACCCCATGGCTCTGTCATAGGACCAGTCACCAATCTGCTTTGCAACGGTAAGTGCGTTCTCATATCCGGTCAGCCTGTAGGTATCCAATACACCGGCTAACAGCTTATGCATGGTATACCAGGGAACCCATGCCTGTGTGATGATATTGGTCAGATCCTTTTCTACATTGTCAAACTGAAGCTCCACATTTTCGGGATCCAGGATTATAGCACCAAACAAGAAATTCTTCTTTCCCCTGGAATGAGCCTGACACTCCAGCAATCCGTCAATCAATGCAGTAATCATCCCGTAAATCTTATCCTTGTCCTCCCGACAGACACCCGGATTGACATAGGCCTGGGCAACGGCAGACAAATAGTGCCCCAGGGTATGTCCCCCTATCAGGGTAGATTCCCATCCCTCGTATCTCTTTGCACCCCCGGTATCCAGACCTGCTGTCTCACGGAAACCGGCAAGCAGTCTGTCTGTATCAAACGCCATCAGATAAGCCAGATCCTTATCCAATGCGTTAACGCAGTAGGGATCCAGATTTATCACATTTTTCATGGAAAATTCGGCAATATTATGAAACACATTCTTCATTTGATTCTTCCTCCCAATAACTTTCCTATTGTACTTACCAATAGAAATCTGCTATAATTAATATGCTATCTGTTTCGGAATAACCTCTTTCCGTATCAACTAATCAAATGATATCGGATAAACTCATGGAAGGGAATGGTTATTTCTTATATTTTCATGTATAATACGGCAAATGTAAAGTGCTCAGAAGAGCATAGAATCCGGGAAAGGCATGATAACAACTATGGAAAACAAATACGTTCTGCTGGACATGGCTAAGCGCAGAAAGGTTACACTATGCAATCATAATTTTAGCAGAGAAGGAATCTTTCACCCTGATCGCATCATGGAGGAATACGATCTCTTGTTTATGCAAAACGGGGAATGGGATATTATCGAAGATGAGACCGAATATCATCTGTCTCCGGGAAGTGTTTTATTATTGGAACCGGGAAAGCACCACTACAGCACCGAGAAATGCTCTCCCCTGATGAGAAATGTATATATTCATTTTGCGGCTGAAAGAGAAGATATTGATTCTGCCAAGACAGGAGAGACATTACGAAACGGGGCTTCCCTCCTCCCTATCCCCAAGCTGATTCAAACCGCAGATCACAAGGAAATTCACCATACCTTTGAGCGTGTAATCGATACCTTCTGGGCTACCGAAGGAAATCTGAAGGAGCTGCGTTGCAGTTTGTATCTGGAAAATCTGCTCCTCCAGCTATCGGAGCTGGCACAACAATCTCTGACCAAGACAGATATCCTGATTTCAGAAATCATTCACAGGTTCCACTGTGAGCCGGAAGTATTTCTGTCTCCTCAGGAACTGGCGAAGAACTACAATGTAAGCGTCAGAACAATATCCGGGAGATTCAAGGATCGGACCGGTATGTCCTTGCATCAGTATCAACTGCACCTGAAGCTGGATATGGCCTACGATCTGCTCCCTATCTCTCCGGGAAGAAGTCTGCACGATATTGCTTTGAGCTTAGGATTTTATGATGAGTTTCAATTTTCCAAGCTGTTTAAGCGGAAATTCGGAATCTCACCCTCTATGCG
>JAEDCX010000087.1 GCA_016293925.1 Lachnospiraceae bacterium
GAGAGCATCTGCCTTACAAGCAGAGGGTCATAGGTTCGAGCCCTATAGGTCCCATCGGAAACCGATGGTTTCATGCCGGCGTGGCGGAACTGGCAGACGCGCAGGACTTAAAATCCTGTGGTGGCAACATCGTACCGGTTCGATTCCGGTCGCCGGCAGTATGTGCGTGTAGCTCAGCTGGATAGAGCACTTGGCTACGGACCAAGGTGTCGGGAGTTCGAATCTTCTCACGCACGTTATAAGAAAAGTCCTAAAAAGCGCATTTTTGGGACTTTTTCTTTTTTTATTTTACAATTCTCATTTCAAAGGAATATGGTGCATACTATTTCAAAGTTGATGATTTCGTAGATGAATTCATCAATATAGCTGCAGAAAAGGGATATCCTGCATGTCAAAAATGTGCAGCCATGACTTCAGATGAAATATGGATGAGAGAACCGTTGATACAATGCGAAGAAGAATTTCAGATTTATGATGAAATATCGGAATTGGTGTTTGAAAAATTGGAGCAAATGGAGGCTGAATTTGTCGTGACCGAAGGGGCGGCATATACTCCCAATATAATGAAATGCAGAAAAATGGATTACATTACGATGATTCCAGCACCGGATTTTCAGATAGCACATTATAAAGAGCGGGAATGGGTTCCACATATTTTGGAAGGCTGTTCAGATAAAAATCAAAGAAAAGGATATATTTATTCGATGCTGTGCGCGATATTATATTAACAGAGTAGGAAAATAGCAGTAGCGTGTCAGGCAGAATACATGTGTGTAAAGAGGGTAAACAAGATGACAAAATATTTTGGAACGATGCAGTTTTATAAGCGGGCACTTCTGATTGCCGTACCGGTTATGCTGCAACAATTGATTCAGACGCTGGTTTCCCTGGTGGACAGCTTTATGGTATCAGGACTTGGGGATGTGAAGATGTCCGGCGTGAATATTGCCGGGCAGATTCTGTTTGTGTTCATGATTTTTGTGAATACAGTTTGTACTTCCGGAGGAATCTTCATGACCCAGTTTTCCGGAGCCAAGGATAAGGAAGGTATGCAGCAGTCCCTTCGCTTTAAAATCATTGCGTCCTGTATGGCGATGGCTTTATTTTTTGCAGTATGCCTGATTTTCCCAAGGCAGGTATTAAGTCTTATGGTAATCGGAAACAACCAGGCAGAGGAGATCCTGGATGTTGCAGAGGAGTACATACGGCTGATGTCCATTATTGGAATTCCTATGATGATTTCCACAATCATAGCGTCCTCCCTGCGAGAGATCGGCAGGGTAAAACCTCCCCTGGTCATTTCCATTGCTGCCACACTGATTAATACGTTTTTTAACTGGGTACTCATCTACGGGAATCTGGGGGCCCCCCGTCTGGAGATCCGCGGGGCAGCCTACGCAACCATTATAGCAAGAATCGTTGAGATGATTTTGTTTGTTGGATATATTGTGATTCGCAGGCAGCCTTTTATGTTCCGTTTATCCACGATATGGAAGGTGGATTTCAGTTTGTTCCGGCAGATACTGCGAAAAGGAACGCTGGTTCTGTTCTCCGAGATGCTGTGGGTTGTGTCGGAAACCGTCACCTCGGCACTCTATAATCAGAGAGGTGGGGCAGAGGTTGTGTCGGGTATGGCCTCCAGCTTTGCGATTGCAAATCTGTATTTCGTGGCCATCGGCGGTATGAATATGGCGACGGCGGTTATTATCGGTCACACGCTTGGGGAAGGCAGGCTGGAGGAAGCCAGACAGCAGAAGAACTGGATGTTAAGTGCGTCGGTGGTATTTGGTCTTCTGATGACCGGAATGGGGATGCTGACAACGTTCCTGGTTCCGGTGGTGTTCGGCAATTTGTCGGCAGGTGCGCAGAAGATCTGCAAAGACATGGTACTGATGATGTCCTTCTTCATGCCTTGCTGGGTATATGTGAATACACAGTTTTCCATTGCCAGATCCGGCGGAGACACGAAGATGGGAGCCGTGACAGACGGAATCTTTACGTTAGCGATTGCAATGCCGGGGATCTTTCTTCTGGCTCTGTTTACAACCGTCGGACCGGTCATGATGTACTTTTTTGTTAAAATCGTTGACATCCCCAAAGTGATATTTGCCCATTTCTGGCTGAAAAAAGGGCGCTGGATCAAGAATTTGACGGCACAGGAAACATAGAAGATATGATTACAGAAGGCTCTGTACCTCGTACAGGTTGCCTTCTTTTTTCATGGTTTCGTCCATGATGTCGGTTTCCAGGATGAGAGAAGCACTGTCTGAAGAGGGGACAGGGTGATAATCCAGATGCTCTTTTTCTGTGAGGATATCATACCTGCCCGCCGGAATGGTCTGGATACGGGGGTCGAGACAACCACAGCGGTCATTGACAGTGATATATACAAGACGCTGATACGCGCCGTTGCGATAATCGTGAATGATACCGGACGGATAGGAAGCGTCAATGCCAAGTAGCTGGGAAAGCATGAGAAGACGGAGAATTTTCTGGTTGAGATTCTCATCCTTCGCATACGGGGAGACGAGAACCGTGCGTTCCCGGCAGTCACGGGTCACCGTTGCCAGTTTATCCGACGCATTGACCGGAATGGACAATGCGAGAGCTGCCTGCCGCAGCGCATCCATGGATGCGTAGATGCCGCGTATTTTGTCGTCTGCCAGTCGTCGGCAGTCTGCAATCAGACGATCGGTATCAAATACATGGTTCGTCACATAGTTTTCCAGGGACTTCAGGGGAATACCAAGTTCGATACAGGTAGAGATCACGTCCAGCATGGGAAGTTGGTCCTCTGTGTAATATCTGTAGTTGGTGGATCTGTTAACATAGGAGGGAACGAAAACACCGATCTCATCATAATAGCGAAGAGATTTGATGCTGACATTTTTCAATTTGCTGACCTTACCGATGCTTAAGTATTTCCCCATAATTTCCCCCATTGGTATGCGATGTGGTAATCTGATCTGTCGATTCTGAGGCGTTTCCCTATATCAGAGCCGTACTGAAGTACCGCTCTGCCCGGTCTGCGAGAATCGTGGCAATGATCTTGTCGGACCCGTACTTCTTCGCCATCTGCATGGCTGCCCATACATTGGCACCGGAGGAAGTACCTACGAGAAGTCCCTGCACACGAGCCAGCTTCCTTGCTGTGTTGATGGCATCGTCGTCTGTTACTTCTACCAGATCGGTGATGATATTCACGTCTAAAATGTCAGGAATAAACCCGTCACCGATTCCCTGAATCTGATGAAGCCCCGGTTCGTCACCAAGGATTGCGGACACGTTTTTCGGTTCCACAGCTACAATCTTGGTAGCAGGATTCCGCTCCAATAAGAACTTGGAAACGCCCTGCAGGGTACCTCCGCTTCCGATCCCGCTGACATAGACATCAATCTTACCCTCTAGCTGTTCGTAGAGCTCCGGGGCGGTTCCCTGATAGTGCGCGGCAACGTTTGCCGGATTCTCAAACTGCTGTGGGACAAAATAGTCCGGTGAGCTTGCGGCAATACGTTCTGCTTCGGCAACAGCACCTCCGATACTTAATTCGGGAGGGGTAAGGACCAGGTCCGCTCCCAGTGCCTTGATGATCTTCTTACGTTCCTCACTCATATTCTCCGGCATGACGATGATAACCTTATAGCCTTTGCGAACGCCACAGAGTGCGAGACCGATACCGGTGTTTCCGCTGGTGGGTTCAATAATGGTCATGCCCGGCCGCAAAACACCGCGCTTCTCGGCATCCTCCAGCATATTCTTGGCAATTCTGTCCTTAATACTACCGCCGGGATTCAGGAATTCTGCTTTCGCAAAAATATTGTATCCTGTAGTAGGTTTTAAACTGATCAGTGGAGTATTACCGATCAGATCAAGTACATTCTCTGTATACATGCTGTTCCTCCGTTTCAATAAAAAAGCATTACCTAGAAGTATTATATACTTCCGGGTAATGCTTTGGCAATCCTTTTAACCGGGAATCAACCCATTGTAACAACTACATTGTATTCCGTTTTGCCCTTCTCGTAAGGAATGACACATCCGTCAACGGAAGCACCGTCAACCGTCATGGAAATAACCCCTTTCTGCACGTTGTTCGGGTTCTTCACTTCGATGTGATAGGTTCCTTCGCGGAACTTCCTCGTCAGAGAGAAATCACCGAAGCCGGTGGGAACACAAGGATCAATGCTCAGTCCCTGATGGGTAGGATATACACCGAGGATGTACTGGGATACATTCACGAATGTCCAGGCTGCAGTACCGGTCAGCCAGGAGTTCTTTGCCTCTCCGTGGAACTTCGCATCCGCACCTGCAACCATCTGCGCATATACATAGGGCTCGGTTCTGTGGATCTCACTGATCTCTTCCACATAAGCGGGACAGGTTTTCTTATAGATCTCAAATGCACGATCACCACGTCCGATACACGTCTCCGCAATAGACACCCAGGGATTGTTGTGGCAGAAGATACCTGCGTTTTCTTTGTATCCCGGCGGGTAAGAGGAAATCTCGCCAAGTTCCAGGTGGTAACGGGTATATGCAGGCTGGAGAATCATAATGCCGTATTTGGTATCCAGTTTCTCTTTCACGGAATCCAGAGCTTTCTCAGCGAGCCCTTCCTGGATACCGATTCCTGCGAGAGAGCAGAATCCGTTGGACTCAATGAAGATCTGTCCTTCCTCGCACTCCTTGGAACCAATCTTATTGCCGTACGCGTCATAAGCACGTACGAACCAATCGCCATCCCAGCCATCCTTCAGAACGGCGTCGTACATTTTCTGAACCTCGGCTCTTGCATAATCTGCTTCTGCCTGATTTCCCTGCAATTCACACAGTTGCGCATACTCCTCCCCGTATTTCACGAACATGCCGGCGATGAATACAGACTCTGCAACCGGTCCTTCAGAAGGACCGAAGGTCTGGAAAGATTCACCGGGATGCTCGGAGAAGCAGTTTAGGTTCAGACAGTCATTCCAGTCTGCACGGCCGATCAGAGGCAGGTTGTGAGGTCCTTTGTGGTTGACGATGTAATCAAAACTTCTCTTCAGATGTCCCATCAGTGTGGTTGCCTTGGACATATCGTTGTCATATGGCGTCATATGGTCGAGGATGGATGTATCACCGGTTTCACGAACATAGGCACTGGTACCGGCAATCAGCCACAACGGATCATCATTGAATCCGGAACCGATATCGGAGTTTCCTTTCTTCGTAAGGGGCTGATACTGATGATATGCGCTACCGTCCTCGAACTGGGTGGAAGCGATATCGATAATTCTCTCTCTTGCACGGTCCGGAATCAGATGGACGAAACCGAGCAGATCCTGACAGGAATCACGGAAGCCCATACCACGGCCGATACCGGACTCATAGTAAGAAGCAGAACGGCTCATGTTGAAGGTTACCATACACTGATACTGGTTCCAGATGTTAACCATACGGTCAACCTTGTCGTTGGAGGATTTCACCTGATATTTGCTCAAAAGATCATTCCAATAGGTATTCAATTCGTTGAATGCACGCGCAACATCTGCATCGGTCCGGTAACGGGAGAGAAGCTCGTTGGCAGGAGTCTTGTTGATCACCCCTTTCGATTCCCACTTCTGATCTTCCGGGTTCTCGCAGTAGCCAAGAACGAATACGAAGGATTTGCTCTCGCCCGGTTTCAGGGTCACGTTGATCTGGTGAGAAGCAATGGGCTGCCAGCCGCTGCACATGGAGTTGGTTGCTTCCCCGTTTTCTACAACGATGGGAGTATCTGCTCCTCTGTATGCGCCCAGGAAGTTCTCACGGATGGTGTCGAAACCATCGATCGGAGCATTCACAGAGTAAACTGCGTAGTGATTACGACGCTCTCTGTACTCAGTCTTGTGGTAAATTGTGGAACCAATCACCTCCACCTCACCGGTGGAGAAGTTTCTCTGGAAGTTACGGGAGTCATCATCCGCGTTCCACAGACACCATTCCACATAAGAGAATACCTTGAAACTCTTCTCGGAAGAGGACTCGTTGGTCAGTACCAGCTGGTTGATCTCACATCTGTCATTGATCGGAACGAATGCAAGTACGGAGGCCTTCAAGCCATTCTTGGCGGAAGTGAAGCGGCTGTATCCGATACCGTGACGACATTCGTAGGAATCAAGATCCGTACGGGTGGGCTGCCAGCCCGGATTCCATACAGCGTCTCCATCCTTAATATAGAAATATTTACCGTTGATATCGTACGGAACATCATTGTAACGATATCTGGTCAGTCGAAGTAATTTGGCATCCTTGTAGAATGAGTATCCACCGCAGGTATTGGAAATGAGTGAGAAGAACTCGTTGCATCCCAGATAGTTGATCCAGGGGAGCGGAGTCTTGGGCGTGGTAATGACGTACTCTTTGTTGGCATCATCGAAATAACCGAATTTCATATCTGTATTCTCCTTCTGTGATGTATGGATCGACGGTGATTCGTATTTTCAGAAAACGTTTGCGTAAAAACGTCTATGTTCAGATTATACATAATGAGATGCAAAAAGGCAAGATAAATAGGCACTTTTTATGCTTTTTTCCATTGCGAAACAGAGGAAGGGGAAAACG
>JAEDCX010000020.1 GCA_016293925.1 Lachnospiraceae bacterium
AATACTATTTACACATTGATTGATAACGTGTATGATATAGCTATATCATCCGGTATTCAGATTATCATCTTCCTGTCCGGTCTGCAGACCATACCGCAGTCGATGTACGAGGCTGCAGATATTGAAGGCTGTACTTCCTGGGAGAAATTGTGGAAGATTACATTCCCGATGATCAGCCCGCTGTTCCTTGTTAACTGGGTATATACGATTGTTGACTTCTTCATGAGAAGTGATAATGACGTTATGGATAAGATTAAGACCACGATGGTGGTAAAACTGGATTACGGTTTTGCATCTGCCATGGCTTGGGTATATTTCGGCATTGTTATCGTCATTATCGGCGTAACATCGTACATTATTTCAAAGGCGGTGTACTATTATGAGTAAGACGGCAAAGGTTGATAGAGTAGGATATTGGGAGAGGAATCGCAGGAGTCAGGGATACCTGTTCAAACGCGATATAGTACGCATATGCGGGAAACTGGCGAGAGCTGTCTTATTGATCGGTATGTGCTTCATGATTATTGAGCCGATTCTGAATAAGATCTCTATCAGTTTCATGTCAGAAGATGATCTGTACAATCCGCTGATTATCTCCATCCCGGAGCATTTTACATCGGCGAATTACATACTTGCCTCGCAGTTCATGGATTACTTCAAGACGCTGGGGAACAGCTTTATCATTTCTCTGACGATTGCAATCCTCCAGATTATGGTTTGTACGCTGGTGGGATATGGATTTGCGAGATTTGAGTTCCCGCTGAAGAAGATCTGGTGGGCGTGTGTTATGCTGGTGGTGGTTATTCCGCCGCAGACGATTTCCACGTCATTACACCTGTCATTCAAATATTTTGATATTTTTGGTCTTTTCAAATTGATAAAACATGATACAATAAACTTACGAGGTAGCGTTGCGCCCTACTATATGATGAGTGCAACCTGTATGGGATTGAAGAATGGTATCTATATCTTCATGATTCGTCAGTTCTTCCGTAATATCCCGAAGGATATTGAAGAGGCTGCCTACGTGGATGGTCTTGGTACCTTTAAGACATTCTACCGCATTATGTTACGGGATGCGGTGCCGATTCTGACAAGCTGCTTCCTGTTCTCTTTTGTATGGCAGTGGACAGACGGTTTCTATTCCAGAATGTTCTTAGGCAACGTCAAACTGTTGTCGACTCAGTTGCAGCTGGTTGGCGAGAAGCTGGGGAACTACATCATATATACACTGCATGATTCCAGCGGTGCCAGCACGGGTTATACGAACTGTATCATTGCAACCGGTACATTGATGACGATTGTTCCGTTGCTGATCTTGTATCTGTTTGCTCAGAAAGGTTTCGTCGAGAGCTTGAGCAGTACCGGTATCAAGATGTAATGTTCTATGATATAAGTCTTATGGGCAGTATGCCGGATTCATATTGTCCGTAAGCTTATATAGATAAACTTTAGGAGGTTAATTATGAAGAAGAAGTTTTTAGCTGTTGTTCTTGGTGCAGCAATGGTTACAAGCTTAGTTGCTTGTGGCAAGAAGGAAGACAAGAAGGATGACACCACGACAACAACACCGGACGACACAACGGATGTAACAGACAACACAGACAACACAGACAACACAGATACTCCGGACGACACAACTGACGAGGCTGATCCTTGGACCGTTATCGTAGACGCTGATGGCAACCCGGTTGACCTTGGCGGTATGGAGATTCTGATTGCTGACTGGTGGACAGGCGAGCAGGAAGAGCCGAAGACAGCTTATGAGATCGCAAGAAAAGAGTATTATGACTGGATTCAGGAGACATACAACTTCACGATCACAAGAGCAGCTTGGTCTTCTTGGGGTGATATGCCTGCTGATTATGTTAACTACGCTACAACAGGCGGCGATGAGAATATCATCTTCTGTCTGCGTCAGGGTGGTGAGCTTACATCCGCAATGGCTCAGGGACTTATGTATGATCTGAATACACTTGACTGTCTTGATTTCTCAGAGAGCAAGTGGGATGCAGCTGTACAGTCTCTTGGTGCTTCCGGTGACAAACAGTTTGTAGTAAGAGCTGAAGAGCATGAGCCTACCGCTTGTGTTTACTTCAATAAGAGATTATTGAAGGATGCCGGCATTGAGCCTGACTACATCTATGAGTTACAGAGAAATCATGAGTGGACATGGGATAAGTTCGAAGAGATTCTGGCAGCTGTTCAGGCTGATACAGACAACGATGGTGTAATCGACAGATACGCTATGACAAACTTCACATCTAACTTGTACCCTGCTGCAGTATTCTCTAACGGTGGATCATTCATCGGTAAGGATGCTGACGGTAAGTTCTTCAACAACATCGAGTCAGATGCTACTATGGAAGCTATGAACTGGTGTATGGATATTCTGAGCAAGTATGAGATGCCTCAGCCGGAAGGATCTGAGTGGAACTACATGTACGCTTCCTTTGCTAATGCAGAGGCTGTATTCTTCCCTTCTGGTAGAGCATACATGGCTGGTCAGGATTTCAAGAACATGGAAGATGACTTCGGTTGCGTATGTTTCCCGATGGGACCTCGCATGACAGAGTATACCAACATGGCTACTGACAACGTATATTGTATCCCGTCTTGCTACGATGCTGACAAGGCTTGGAAGATCATGTTCGCTTACAACCTGTACACTGATCCGGTTCCGGGCTTCGAAGATTACTCACCGATGCAGAAGGGTTATGAGAATTCTATGAGAGATAGTGTAGCAGTTGAAGAGACAATCGCTTACCTGCTTGCAAATCCTCAGGCTGATTTGACTGGATGTATCGTTGGTCTTGACCTTGGACCTCAGTTATTCTGGGCTGTCAACAAGGACAACACACCTGCACAGCAGGCTGAAGCTCAGAGAAATGCTTGGGCTGAACTGATCAATCAGGCTAACGGACAGTAATCTGAATCAGATGGCTGATACGTAGACGTATGTTCGCATACGTATGAGAATGGAAACATTCTACCAAACATAGGAATGACGGGATGGCTTTCCGGAACCATCCCGTTTCTTCTTATTATGCGGTTGTATGTATCCGTCAGAACAGATCAGAGTGCAGGGGTGTTTTCCCTTCATTGTGATGTGTTTTAACGGCGTACAGATGTAACCGGATCTCCTGATGGGAGTGACGATTCGGAGTGGAGGTATGGATATGACGAGAGAAGAAGCAAGGCAGAGAGCGACGGAATTGGTTAACCGTATGACGGTGGAAGAGATTGCCGGACAGTTGAAGTACGACGCGGAAGCAATCGAGAGACTGGATATTCCGGAATATAACTGGTGGAATGAAGGCTTGCACGGCGTGGCCAGAGCGGGTGTTGCAACCATGTTTCCGCAGGCAATCGGTATGGCTGCATCCTTTGATGATGAATTGCTGTTGGAAGAAGGCAAGGTGATTGCCACCGAAGGCAGAGCCAAATATAACGAATATTCGAAGCATGAAGATCGTGACATATACAAGGGGCTGACCTATTGGTCGCCCAATATCAATATTTTCCGGGATCCAAGATGGGGAAGAGGTCATGAAACGTATGGAGAAGACCCATATTTAACGGGTTCTCTTGGCGTTTCTTTTATACACGGACTGCAGGGGGATGACGATGATGTGCCTTACCTGAAACTGGCCGCCTGCGCCAAACATTTTGCGGTTCATTCCGGACCGGAGAGTATGCGGCATTTTTTTGACGCCAAAGCAAACTCCAAGGATCTGTATGAGACCTACCTGCCCGCTTTCGAGAGGGCGGTCAGAGAGGCGAAGGTGGAGTCGGTTATGGGGGCCTATAACCGCACTAACGGGGAACCCTGTTGTGCCAACCGGGAATTGATGGTGAATATCCTGCGGGGCAAATGGGGATTTGAAGGACATTTCGTGTCTGACTGCTGGGCAATCAGAGATTTCCATGAGGAACATAAGGTAACCCGCTCGGCAGAAGAATCTGCTGCCCTTGCACTGAATACCGGCTGTGATCTGAACTGTGGCTGTACCTATCAGAAGATACTGGATGCATACCGGTCCGGACGGGTTTCATTGGATACGCTGAAAGAATCTGCGGTGAGACTGTTTACCACACGATTCCTGCTGGGTATGTTTGAGCACACGCCATATGATGATATCCCCTATGAGGTGGTGGAATGCAGGGAGCATCTGGCGGTTGCAGAGAGGGCGGCCAGAGAGAGCATCGTGCTGTTGAAGAATAACGGTCTGCTTCCCCTTGACAAGAAGCAGTATCATACCATCGGTGTGATTGGTCCCAATGCAAACAGCAGACGGGCGTTGATCGGTAATTATTACGGAACTTCATCGAGATATATTACGGTTCTGGAAGGTATTCAGGACTATGTTGGCGATGATGTGCGCGTCCTTTACAGTGAGGGAAGTCATCTTTTCCTGGAGAAGGGGGATCCGCTGTCGAAGATGCACCACAGGCTGAGTGAGGCAGCCACGGTCTGCGAACATTCTGAGGTGGTGGTACTCTGCCTGGGTCTGGATGAGACACTGGAAGGAGAACAGGGAGATACCGGCAATTCGGATGCTTCCGGGGATAAACGGAATCTGCTGCTTCCTTTGTGCCAGCGAAAACTGTTAGAGGTTGTGATCAAGAGCGGCAAGCCCTATATCCTGTGTATGATGGCAGGCAGTGCCATTGATATGACGGAAGCGGATCAGAGCGCAGCTGCGATTCTGCAGTTATGGTATCCCGGTGCAAGGGGAGGGAAAACCGTTGCGGATATATTGTTTGGTGAGATTTCACCATCCGGTAAGCTTCCGGTAACCCTGTATCACGATACGGACGAACTTCCGGAATTCACAGACTATTCCATGAAGAACAGAACCTATCGGTATTTCACGGGAACACCGCTGTATCCGTTCGGATACGGCCTGACCTATGGTTCTGCGAAAGTGGTTTCTGCGAAGGTGACAAGCGGGGAAACTCTTGCAGAGGCCGCTAGAGACGGCGCAGAGGTGACGGTTACCCTCTGCAATGATTCCACTGTCACGGTGGAAGAGGTGGTTCAGATCTATGCGCATATGAACGGTACGATGAACGAAGTGCCGAATCACAGACTCTGTGCATATCAGCGTGTTCTGCTTCCGGCAGGGGAAACTGTTACCGTGACGCTCCCGATCCGGGCGTCGGAATTCACTGTTGTGGATGAGGAGGGGAACCGGAGAACGGATGGAGATTCCGTGACATTGTTTGTCGGCTTCGGACAGCCGGACGGAAGAACGGAGGAACTGACCGGTCAGCGTTCCGTTCAGTTACATGTGCAATAGCAGAAGAGAAAGCTTGGTTAGAGAGGAGAATTGCGATATGCGTAGCAATGTTGCTCGAAGAATACTGGTATTGGAAATTTGCGTAACCCTTGCAGGCACGATGCTGTTTGGATGCGGCAGGCAGAGTGCCGGGGATTCGCATGAGACCGAGGGGGAAACGGTTGCAGATGGTGTGACCACCGGCGGGGATGTGTCTGACGAAAGCGTGTCTGACGAAAGCGGGGCGAAGAAGGATGATACAACCGGTGATCTGGCAGATACACAGGCGGATCCGCAGGAGCATACCCCGGAGGGAGAGCAGACAAAGGAGGATCCCGTAGCGGAGCCTATCGAGGAAGATAAGGATGGCGCGGTGTATTGTGCGGCGCAGTTTGAGGGCATGAAGCGTACGATGCCGTATAAACTGTATGGGGAGCATAATCCTGTCATGACACAGGCGTTTGGAGCGGATCCCTATGCACTGGTGTATGACGATACCGTGTATCTGTACATGACCGGCGATGTTCTGGAGACAAGCGGCGGTACCGTCGGGAACAATACCTTCGGCAAGATTAATACGCTTCATATTGTGAAATCAAAGGATCTTGTGAACTGGACCGACTGCGGTGAGATCAAGATCAACGGCTCCAAGGGCGTTACGAAATGGGCGAACAATTCCTGGGCGCCTGCAATCTGTATGAAGAATATTGATGGAAAAGATCAGTTCTTTTTATATTTTGCAAACGGTGGCGGTGGAATTGGTGTGCTGGTTGCCGACAGCCCGGAGGGACCGTTCACGGATCCTCTTGGGAAGGCACTGGTTACCTGGTCATCCCCCGGCGTACCGGGAGTTGTATGGCTGTTTGACCCTGCTGTATTTGTGGATGATGACGGTACCGGTTATCTGTATTTCGGCGGCGGCGTTCCGGAGGGGAAGCAGGATAATCCGGGAACCGGCCGTGTTGTGAAACTGACGGATGATATGATTCATCTGGATGGAGAAGCCAAGGCACTGGAGATTCCTTATCTGTTTGAGGACTCCGGAATTAATAAAATCGGGGATACTTATTATTATTCCTACTGTTCGAACTGGAATGTACCATCCATGGCAGAAAGCGGACTCCCCATTGAGAGTGCCCAGATCTGTTATATGACATCCAAATCACCCATGGGGCCGTTCGAACTGCAGGGCACTGTTCTGCGGAATCCGGGTGCTTATTTCGGTATCTGGGGAACGAATCATCATTGCATGTTTGAATTCAAGGGACAGTACTATATTACATATCATACGCAGGTTCTGGAGAAGAAGATGGGATATGAAGGCAAGGGATATCGTTGTACCCATATCGATAAGGTGACCGTGAATGAGGACGGTTCGTTGAGCAGCTTCGGAACCACAACCGGCGTGGAGCAGGTATGCAATTTCAGTCTGGAGGATGTGGTGGAAGCAGAGACCATGTCAACAATGGGGGGCATTGAAGTTGTGAAGATTCGGGATTCCAAGGCAGAGACAGGAGAGAGAATGGTGGTCAGTGCCATTGAAACCGGGGATTTCATTTTCCTTTCCAATGTGGATTTTGCGCAGGGCAAGAATCATTTCCGGATTACGGCAAGATCCGGTAATGAAGACGGTTTCATAGAAATCCGGCTGGATACCATCGGCGGACCGGTGGTAGGCTATGTGAGACTGGCAGGAGAGGCGGAAGGCTTCCAGGAGTTTGAATGTGATCTGCTGGAAACGGTGACCGGAGTACATAACTTGCTATTTACATTTTGCGGGGAAGGATTCACACTCGATAAGTGGTGTTTTGAGTAGATGAACTGCGGAATGATGCGGAGATTGGAGAAGATAGAGTGCTATGAGATTTTTGAGTCCTGACAGTGGATTTATGAGAGGGTTGTCGACAGTATCGGATGTTTTTCTGATCAGTTTTCTGTGGATTATGTGCAGTCTTCCGGTGGTGACGATCGGACCGGCTTCCTGTGCCGCCTATTATGCCTTGATCAAGGTGGTACATAAGAAAAAAGGATATCTGTCCAAGGAGTTTTTCAAATCGTTCCGGCTGAATCTGAAACAGGGACTGTTTCTGTCCGTCATTGTGGTGGTTCTGCTGGCTTTGCTGGGGTATAACATCTACACCATGTACTGGGCGATGGACTATGAAGTGAAAAATAATCTTTCCGGATATTCCTTTTACCTGCTGTTTGCATATTTTGTGATTCTGTTGCTGGTGATTGCGTTTATGCTGTATGCGTTCCCGGCGATGTCGAGGTTTACTTTCCGCAACATGCAGATCACGAAGTTTGCCGTATTTGCTCTTTTCAGACATATGCTGAGCACGCTGGCCATGCTGGTTGTGTTTGTTGCTTCCGTCATTCTGTTGATTGTGTTCCCGATGGCGATTTTGTTTGTGCCTGCGGGGAATCTGTATCTGCAGAGTGTGCTGGTAGAGAGAATCCTGCGGAGATATATGTCTGAGGAACAACTGGCACAGTGGGACGGAACCAACGAAGAGATCTATACAGAATAGACAGAGAGGCAGTGGAAACGATGGGAGACAGGAGAATGGTTGTATCGGAAAAGAGATGTCCCATGATCTATGTGGATCCGGCGGACATATGCTACGACGGAATCCGGATTGCGGCAGAGAATCTTGCCAAAGACATCGCATTGGTATGCGGAGTGCGTCCGGTGGTCTGCGAGGAGGTGTCTGCCCTGCGGGGAGACGTCATCGCGGTGGGTTCGTATCAATCCTGTGGGCTGATCAGGGAACTGGTGGCTTCGGGAGAACTGGCAGAAGAGAATGTTGCCGGGAAGTGGGAGTGTCATCAAACCAAACTGATTTCGTACGGTCAGAGGGGAATTGACTACATGCTTGCCATTATGGGAAGCGACAAAAGAGGATGTATCTATGGAATTTACCGGTTGTCCAGGATGATCGGTGTGAGTCCGTGGGTATATTTCGCGGACGTGACCCCGCAGAAGAGAGACAGTATTCTGTTTGACGAGCGGGTGGATACGGTATCCAAAGAGCCGTCCGTGAAGTACAGAGGTATTTTCATCAATGATGAGTCGCCATCCTTTACCGGATGGGTCTATGAGAAGTTCGGCGGTTTGAATGAAGAGATGTACAGCCATGTGTTCGAACTGATTCTGAGACTGAACGGCAATTATCTGTGGCCGGCGATGTGGGGAAATATCTTCAGTGAAGAAGGGAAAGCCGACAAGCAGGCGAATATCAGAATGGCCGATGCCTATGGCGTGGTGATGGGGACGAGCCATCATGAGCCGATGTGCAGGGCAGGAGAAGAATGGCGGTATCTGTGGAAGAATTATACCGATCACTATGACTGGAATTTCGCATCCAACCGGGAGGGAATCACCAATTTCTGGAGAGACGGTATCCGGAGAAACAAACCATATGAGAGTGTCATTACAGTGGGAATGCGTGGCGAGGCCGATTCCGCACTGGGTGGAGGACTTCAGTACAATATCGATCTTCTGAAAGACATTATCGTGACGCAGGACAAGATTCTGGCAGAAGAGGGTCTTGCGGATAATGTGAAGATGCTTGTGGTGTACAAAGAAGTAGAGGAATACTGGAACGGAGGGACGGACCCGGAGACGGGAGCCCGGATTCCGGGATTAAAGGACTGGAAGAATGAGGATGGCACCAGTCCCCTTGACAATACCGTGATTATGCTCTGTGAGGACAATTACGGCAATGTCAGAAGTCTGCCGGAGTATGACCGTAAAGGCGGCTGGGGAATGTATTATCATTTCGATTATAATGGCGGGCCGAGAGGGTACATGTGGCTGAATGTCATGCAGCTGGAGAAAACCTGGGAGCAGCTGACGCAGACCTATGATTACGGCGTACGGGATATCTGGATCGTGAATGTAGGGGATCTGAAGCCGATGGAGCTGCCCATTACCTACTATATGGATCTGGCCTATGATATGGAAACCTATGGAACCAATCCCTCCGTAACGCCCGGGGAATATTATCTGAAGTTCGTGCAGGAGCAGTTCGGTTACGGAATCGATGCGACCTGTGCCGCAAAGATTGCGGAGCTTCTGAAGGGCTATTGCAAGCTGAACGCTATCTGTAAGCCGGAATATATGCGGGAGAATGTTTACAGTACCGATCATTACAAAGAGGCGCAGAGCATGCTGGAGCGTGCGCTGTGGATCATGCGGGAGGCTGAGCTTGTCAGGGAACAGATCCCGGAGGAACTGGCGGATGCTTTCTATCAGCTGGTGTATTATCCGGCGGTTGCCAGTGCCAATGTGGTCAGAATGTACATCTATTATGCATATCATCTGAAACTGGCAGAGAAGGATCCGAAGCTGTCCAATGCGTTCGCATACATGACGGACAAGGCGTTGGGACTGGATCGGGAACTGATGGATTATTACAACAATACCATGTCGGGTGGCAAGTGGAAGAAGATGATGAGTCAGACCCACATCGGCTATGTGTCCTGGAACACGGATCATGCCGCACCGCCGGTATATGAAGTGAAGCCAATGGATACAGAACCCGACCAGGAGGCGTTGAACCGTTATATCCTGGAGGATGGTGTGGTACGCACCGGCACGAATTATGTTGCCATGAGGGCTTCCTCCTGCAGCAGAAATCAGGAGGGTGTGTCCGGGAACGGTGTTACCTATCGGTTCGTGAAGATTCCCGAATACGGCAGGGAAGCGGATGCCATGAAGGTCTATCCGGTGACCAATGAGTTTATTCGTGCCGATGTGGCGGATGTATATACACAGCTTCCGTATCTGGCGTATGAATTCACGGTGGCAAGAGCCGGGCAGTATCATGTCAGGGTCTATGCGGGACCGAGCAACCATCTGGTAGGCAATCTGGTACAGTTGCGATATGCGGTAGGCGTTGGTGACGGAGTACCGGAGACAGTGAATCTGCTGCCGTCGGGATTTATTTCAGGAAGCTGCTACGAGTGGCAGTGGTGCAGGGCGGTTGAGAGGAATGCCCATGTGGGTGACAGTGTGGCAGAACTTCCGGCAGGGAAGGTGGAACTTCGGATCTACGGCGTGGATCCGGGACTTCTGGTACAGAAGGTTGTGGTTTACCGGGAGGAACTTCCGCAGTCCTATCTCGGCCCCTGTGATGACGGATGCAGAACGTTGGAATAAAATGCGTATAACGCAAGGAGGATAAAATGATGAAAATGACAATGCGTTGGTTCGGAACCGGATTTGATTCGGTCAAACTGTGGCAGATCAGACAGGTTCCCGGTGTGAAAGGTGTCATTACGACATTGTATGACTCGGTTCCCGGTGAGACCTGGGAGGTAGGGAAGATCAAAGCTCTGAAGGAAGAGGTGGCCGCAAGCGGGCTGACCATCGAAGGCATCGAGAGTGTGAATATCCATGACGCCATCAAGATCGGTTCTCCCGACAGAGACCGGTATATCGAGAATTATATCGAGACACTGAAGCGTCTGGGTGAACAGGACATCCATATGGTATGCTACAATTTCATGCCGGTATTTGACTGGACCAGAACAGAGCTTGCCCGGAAAAGAGCAGACGGATCCACCGTCCTGGCCTATACCCAGGCAGCCATTGACGCGGTAGATCCTGCAGAGATGTTTGCATCCATCGATAAGGACAGCAACGGATTCTGCCTGCCCGGCTGGGAACCGGAGCGTATGGCGACGGTCAAGGAACTGTTCGAAAAGTATCAGGACGTGGATGAGGAGAAGCTGTTCGCCAACCTGAAATATTTCCTGGAAGCAATTATGCCGGTATGTAACAAGTACGATATCAACATGGCAATTCATCCCGACGATCCGGCATGGAGCGTATTCGGACTTCCGAGAATCATTACCAACAAAGAGAATCTGGCCCGGATGATGAAGATGGTGGACGATCCCCACAACGGAGTTACTTTCTGCAGCGGATCCTACGGAACCAATCCGGACAATGATCTGCCGGATATGATCCGGTCCCTGAAGGGCAGAATTCATTTTGCCCATGTCAGAAATCTGAAGTTCAATTCCAGGGATGATTTCGAGGAGGCAGCACATCTGTCTGCCGACGGCGATTTCGATATGTACGAGATTGTGAAAGCATTATATGACATCGGCTTTGACGGACCGATCCGCCCGGACCACGGAAGAATGATCTGGGGTGAGGTTGCAATGCCGGGATACGGACTCTATGACAGAGCCCTCGGAGCGACCTATATCAACGGACTTTGGGAAGCGATCGAGAAAAGCAGTACGAGAAAGGACGAACGGTAGAAGATGAGCGAATTATTGGTACTTACCGATGAGGGATTGCGGCAGAAAAAACAGCAATTCATCGAAAAAGGATATCAGGTTCCTTCTTATGACAGAGACGCTGTACGTGCCAGAACCATGGAGAATCCCTGGTGGATTCATTTCGGAGCCGGCAATATTTTCCGTGCATTTCAGGCCAATGTGGTTGAGAAACTCCTGAACGAGGGTGTTCTGGACAGAGGACTGATTGTTGCGGAAGGATATGATTATGACATCGTGGAGCTGATGAACCGGCCCCATGATGATCTGTCCGTTCTGGTAACACTTCATGCAGAAGGATCTGTTACCAAAACGGTTGTGGGAAGCGTTGTGGAGAGTCTTGTGGCAGACACCGGTGATGCAACGCCTCATTCTGCACAGGATTTTGCGAGACTGCGTGAGATTTTCGCATCCAAGTCCCTGCAGATGGTTTCGTTCACCATCACAGAGAAAGGATACAAACTGACCAAGGGAGACGGCAGCTACATGGAGGCGGTTCTTGCAGATTTTGAGAACGGTCCCAAGGCTCCCGGCAGCTACATCGGCAAGGTGGCATCCCTTCTGTATCACAGATACGAAAACGGTGCACTTCCCATTGCCATGGTCAGCATGGACAACTGTTCGAAGAATGGCGAGAAACTGTATGCTGCTATTTCGGAATTTGCCAGCGAATGGACCAAACGCGGGGTTGCCGATCCTGGCTTTGTTCAGTATGTGAATGATCCCGGCAAGGTTTCCTTCCCATGGACCATGATTGACAAGATCACGCCCCGGCCGGATGACAAAATCGCTGCGATCCTGAAAGAGGACGGACTGGATGCAACCAGTGTGATCACCCCCAGAAAAACCTATGTGGCTCCTTTTGTAAATGCAGAGGAGTGTGAATATCTGGTCATTGAGGATCTTTTCCCCAATCAAAGACCGGCACTGGACAAGGGCGGTCTGATTTTTACGGATCGGACAACCGTAACCAATGTGGAGAGAATGAAGGTATGTACCTGTCTGAATCCGCTGCATACGGCGCTGGCGGTGTACGGCTGCCTGCTGGGCTATACCTCTATCTCGGCAGAGATGAAGGATACAGAGCTGAATAAGCTTGTAAACCGCATCGGATATCAGGAGGGGCTTCCGGTGGTGACCGATCCGAAGATCCTGTCTCCCGAGCAGTTCTTAAAGGAAGTGCTTACCTTGCGGATTCCCAACCCCTATATGCCGGATACGCCGCAGCGGATTGCCTGTGATACCTCACAGAAGCTTGCCATTCGATTCGGCGAGACGGTAAAAGAGTACATGAAGCAGGAGGACAAAAATGTCGCAGATCTTCAGATGATTCCACTTGTTTTTGCAGGCTGGGCAAGATATCTGATGGCGATTGACGATAACGGAGAAGCCATGGAGCTGAGTCCGGATCCCCTTCTGGAGGATGCAAAGCATTATCTGGAGGGCGTTATACTGGGATCCAATGCAGTGATGCCGGAGCGTGTCAGGGAATTGTTCAAGAGAGAGGACATTTTCGGAATCAATCTGTATGATGCCGGAATCGGTGCACTGACAGAGCAGTATTTCCTGGAATTGATTGCAGGGAAACAGGCCGTTCGCAATACATTGGTAAAATACGTGTAGAGGTGAGAGGAATGAACTTTTTGACGGATGATTTTTTGCTGCAGAATCAATATGCGAAGACTCTGTACCATGAGGCAGCTGAGCAGATGCCGATTTTCGACTATCACAATCATCTGGACGCCAAGGAGATTCTGGAGGACGGATGTTTCCGAAATCTGACGGAGGCGTGGCTCGCACATGATCATTACAAATGGAGAGCCATGAGAGCTTATGGTGTTCCGGAGGAACTGATTACGGGAAATGGAGATCCTTACGAGAAGTATCTGGCTTATGTGAGAACCGTCCGGGCATCCATTGGGAATCCGTTGTATCACTGGACCCATCTGGAGCTTGCCCGCTATTTCGGCATCACAGAAGCCCTCACAGAGGACAATGCGAAGACAATCTGGGATCAGTGCAATGCTCTGCTTGCAACCGGTGAGTACAGCGTCCGCAATCTTCTGAAAATGCAGAAGGTAACCCACCTGTGCACCACGGATTCGCCGGCGGATACGCTGGAGGCGCATCTTGCGCTCCAAAAAGAGAATACCGGGATAGCAATCCTGCCGTCTTACCGGCCGGACGTGCTGCTGTATCCTGAGAGAAACGGATTCCGGGAGTATGTAAAAGAAATGGAGAAGGTCTGTCAGAAACCGGTCCGGAGTCTTTCCGATCTTGCCGGATGTCTGGAAGACAGACTGGTATATTTTGTGAAGGCGGGATGTGTGGTCAGTGACCACAGTATCGAAGGAGCGTTCTTCAACCCTGCCGCCACAGAGGCAGATGCAGATGCGGTATTCCGGAAATGTTTGAAAGGGGAAGCGATTACAGCCGTGGAGGCGGTTTCCTACAGAGGTGTTCTGTTTACTCTTTTGGGAAGCATGTATCGGAAGCACCGGGTGGTAATGCAGTTACATATCGGGGCAATCCGGAATAATTCCCAGAAGCTTGTGAGCCGTGCCGGCGCGAATACCGGATGCGACAGTATCGGTGAGGGTGAGTACATCGCCCAGCTCGGCGGTCTGCTGAATGCGCTGGAGAGAACGGACAGCCTGCCGAGGACGATTGTGTATTGTCTGAATCCATCCATGAATGAAGCGCTTGCCACCATGTGCGGCAATTTCCTGATGGATGGCGGCAGAAGTCAGGTTCAGTGGGGACCTGCCTGGTGGTTCAACGATCACAAGGACGGTATTGAGGAGCAGCTTCGGATCTATGCGAGACAGGGCGTGCTCATGAACCATCCGGGGATGCTGACGGATTCCAGAAGTTTCCTGTCCTATCCGAGACATGAATATTTCCGCAGAATTCTGTGCAATCTTGTGGGAACCTGGGTGGAGCGGGGCGAATATCCCGAGGATATGGAATATCTCAAAACCATGATCAGACACATCTGTTATGACAATGCAATGGAGTACTTCGGAGGAGTGAGATAATGCAGAAAATCTATGATCGAATCAGGGCAACCGGTATTATTCCGGTGGTAGTGATGGATGATGCGGACAAGGCAGAGGCACTGGCTGGCGCCCTTTGCGAAGGCGGACTTCCCTGTGCGGAGGTGACTTTCCGTACCGCGGCGGCGGAAGAAACGATCCGCAGAATGAAAAAGAGCAACCCGGATATGCTGGTGGGTGCCGGAACCGTACTCACCAAAGAGCAGGCAGACCGGGCAATCGGGGCAGGAGCGGGATTCCTGGTAAGTCCCGGTTTCAATCCGGAAGTGTGTATGTACGCCATGGAGAAGGGGGTTCCGTTTATCCCCGGCGTGATGACGCCGACAGAGATTGAGCAGGCGATGGCACACGGCATTACCATGCTGAAATTCTTCCCGGCAACAGCAGCAGGAGGCGTGAAGATGTTAAGCGCCCTTGCTTCTCCCTATCAGGCGGTAAGCTTTATGCCTACCGGAGGCATCAGTGCAGACAATGCAGCAGAGTTTCTGACTCTGAAAAACGTCTATGCCTGCGGCGGATCCTGGATGGTGAAGAAGGATCTGATTGCCGGCGGAGCGTTTGACAGAATCAGGGAGATGTGCCGTGAGGCAGCAGATATTGTTGCAAGGGTCAGAATGAAATAATCTGGCCGCAGACTGCAGGTGACTGCCCTGTATGGCATCTTACGGAATACACAATGAAATCATAGGAGAATAGATGAGCATGAAGAAGATTATTACGTTTGGAGAATTGATGTTGCGTCTGGCTCCGGAGGGATATTACAGATTCCTCCAGGCGGATACATACGGTGCCACGTTCGGTGGCGGGGAAGCAAATGTGGCAGTGAGTCTGGCTCAGTTTGGTATGGATGTCAGCTTTGTGACCAAGCTGCCTGCCCATGAGATCGGTCAGGCTGCCGTGAATTCCCTCCGCAAATACGGTGTTGATACCAGTCTGATTACCAGAGGCGGTGAGAGAGTCGGTATTTATTTCCTGGAGAAGGGAGCAAGCCAGCGTCCGTCCAAGGTCATCTATGACAGAGCTTATTCTGCGATTGCCATGGCATCCAAGGAGGATTTCGACTGGGAGAAGATTTTTGACGGTGCACAGTGGTTTCATTTCACAGGCATTACGCCTGCCCTGTCCGATTCCATGGCCGAGATCTGCCTGATTGCATGTAAGAAGGCGAAAGAACTGGGCATTACGATCAGCTGTGATCTGAATTACCGCAAAAAATTATGGACCAGACAGAAGGCCGGTGAAGTGATGGCGAAGTTGTTCCAATATGTGGATGTTGCCATCATGAACGAGGCAGATGCAGAGGATGTCTTCGGAATCAAACCGGAGAATAACGATGTTGAGCACGGACAGTTGAATATCGACGGCTATAAGAGCGTTGCCCGGCAGCTGATGGAGCGTTTCCCGATCCGCAAATGCGCGATTACGCTCCGGACTTCCATCTCAGCCAATGACAACAGATGGACAGGTGTTTTGTGTACCGGAGAGGATTGCTGTTTCGCACCGGAATACAATGTTCACATCGTAGACCGGGTAGGCGGAGGAGATTCCTTTGGCGCAGGCCTGATCTATGGAATGACCAATGGATTCGATGACCAGAAAACCATTGAGTTTGCCGTGGCGGCAAGCTGTCTGAAGCACTCCATTGAAGGGGATTACAACATGGTGACGGTTGCGGAAGTGGAAACATTGATGAAAGGCGACGGAAGCGGACGCGTGCAGAGATAGGAATGTGAAGAATATGGGGGTATGACAATGGGTGAGATCACAACAGTGAAACGGGGAGCCGAAGCTGCGTTCCGAAACCGGACAAAGTTCTGTGTGGGTACGGGACGTCTCGGTCTTGGGTTGCAGAAGGAGTATTATGACCAACTGAAAATGGTACAGGAAGAGATCGGATTTTCCTATATCCGCGGTCATGGTATTTTCCACGATGATCTGGCTATCTATCATGAGTATGAGAAGGATGGACAGATCTGTGTAGAGTATAATTTTACGTATCTGGACAGATTGTTTGACAGTTACCTTCAACTGCATATCCGGCCATTTATAGAGCTTGGCTTCATGCCGAAGAAGCTGGCAAGCGGAGAGCAGACCATTTTCTACTGGAAGGGCTGTACCACGCCGCCGAAGTCGGAAGAGCGGTGGACAGGACTGATTCAGGCACTGCTCCGGCATCTGATGGAGCGGTACGGAAGAGAAGAAGTGATCACATGGCCCATTGAGGTCTGGAATGAGCCGAATCTGCCCGGTTTCTGGTATCGGGCGGATATGGAAGCCTATTGCAGACTGTATGATATTTCGGCACGGGCTGTGAAAGCGGTAGACAGTGCATTTACCGTAGGCGGTCCTGCCATCTGCGGTGTGGATGATGTCAGATGGCTCCGGAGTTTCCTGGAATTCGTGCAGAAAGAGAAGAGCCCGATTGACTTTGTGACCAGACATGCCTATGCGGTGGATGAGCCGGATGTGGCGGGGCATTATGCATATCAGAAGCTGAGAGATCCGGAAGTGTTCCTGCAGGAGCTGCAGGTGAGCCGGGAGATCATTGATTCTTTCCCGGAATTCAGGGATATGCCCATGCATATTACCGAGTTCAACACCTCTTATGTGCCCAACTGCCCGCTGCATGACACCAACAGAAATGCAGCCTATATCTCTCGTCTGCTTGCCAATATGGGGGACACCTGCGCCTCCTATTCGTACTGGACCTTCGGGGATGTATTCGAGGAGATGGGCGTGCCCTATACGCCTTTCCACGGAGGCTTTGGGCTGGTGGCAAACGGATTGATTCCCAAACCTACCTATTGGGCGTTCTCCTTCTTCTCCAGACTCTGTGAGAAGGGACTGTACCGGGATGAGACGATGGTTGTGACAGAGGGGAAGAAAGGGTATTGCGGCGTAGCGTTCGATTGCGAAAACCGTACCCTGGTCATTGAGACGGATGCAGCCGAGGGCAGCAGATATGTGCTGATTACCAGAAGTGTGGATGAGGAGCATTGCAATCCGCTGAAGGCCTGGCATGATCTGGGAGAACCTGCGAATCCCTCCGAGTGGGAACGGAAGGTGATCCGTGACAGTGCAGTGCCGTATCAGCAGACGACTGTGTGTACCGTTACAAACGGCACACTTACCGTTACAATTCCGGTAGGAACCAATGGGGTGACCGGCTTTGAACTGATCCCCGCTACACTGACTCCCGATCGCGGATACGATTATGAGAGAGTAGCTGGGCAGGATCAGACCGGCGTTGCGGAATAGAGCATAAGAGACCGGACCGAGACCGGAAACGGATGGAGCGGGGCAGAAACACACTGCCCCGGGCCATTCCGGAGGGGGCAGAAACGGATCGTTCCCGGGGGCTTCCCGGAAAAAATAATTTTTTTTGCAAAAAGTGCTTGCATTTTATCACATCATCATGTATTATGAACAAGTGCTCACGAAGTGGCGCACAGTCAGTATGATGGCGAGTTGGTCAAGCGGTCAAGACGCCGCCCTCTCACGGCGGAATCAGGGGTTCGATTCCCCTACTCGCTGCTTTGAAAATCAGATGAGTTCACGCTCAGGGAAGTAGTAAAGGATCTGCGAAGGAGCGATCGGTTTACTACTTTTTTTCTTTTTCCCGAATGCCGGATGAACAGATTGCCGGCACAATCCAACAGTATACAGGTGTTTTCTGGAGAGCCCCACGGGAGTGGGCGCCGAAGGTGTAAGGTGCAAGCCGATCTCTCAGGCAAAAGGACAGAAGTGGTCAGGTCCGGTTTGTGAGTCGCGTCATGAACCGGTTTGTCTTTTATGGGATTTGCCATTTCGTTCCCGATACGACAAAGCGTTCCGTGAGGATCATACAAAACGAGAAAGAGGAGGAAGAGAAGATGTTATTATCAACAATCGTTGAGGACATTACCGACGTAAACAACAAGGTCAATGATTTTGTGTGGGTTCAGGTGGGGCTGATCCTGCTGCTGGGCGTAGGTGTTGTTCTGACACTGATCACAGGATTCTTCCAGTTATCACACATCGGACATTGGATGAAGAAAACCATTGGCGGTGTATTCCGGAAGGAATCCCATGTGAAGCATGAGAAAGGAAGCGTATCCCAGTTCCAGGCGTTGTGTACCGCGCTTGCGGCTACCATCGGAACCGGTAATATCGCCGGTGTTGCTGCGGCAATCTGTATCGGTGGTCCCGGTGCCGTATTCTGGATGTGGGTGGCTGCGTTTTTCGGAATGATGACCAACTTCTCCGAGAATGTTCTGGGTATCTATTATCGACGCAAGAATAAGAACGGTGAGTGGTCCGGAGGTCCGATGTATTACTTGAAGAACGGACTGGGCAAGATGGCAGGATATGAGAAGATCGGATCCGTTCTTGCTGTTCTGTTTGCCGTATTTGCAATTCTTGCATCCTTCGGAATCGGTAACATGGGGCAGATCAATAAGATTGCCATCAATATGGATTCTGCATTCTTCAAGAATGTGGAGCCGGTGTACGTGTTCGGGGAAGTGACGCTCGTGAAGCTGATCATCGGCGTTACCCTGATGGTGGTCGGTGCAGTGATTATTCTGGGAGGTTTGAAGCGTATCGCCGCATTTGCGGAAAAGGTGGTTCCGTTTATGGCGATTGTGTATGTTGTCGGCGCTTTGATTATCATGTTCTGCCATATCAATGTGATTGGTGATATGTTCGTTGCAATCTTCAAGTTTGCCTGGGGCGTGAAAGCAGTCGGCGGCGGTGTTGCCGGCGTTGCGATCAAAACCATTATCGTACAGGGATGCAAGCGTGGCGTGTTCTCCAATGAGGCCGGACTTGGTTCTTCCGTAATGGTACATAGCAACTCTAACGTAAAAGAGCCGGTGAAACAGGGACTCTGGGGTATCTTCGAAGTGTTCGCCGATACCTTTGTGGTTTGTACCATGACAGCCATCGTCGTACTGTCTTCCGGAGCAATTGATCTTAAAACAGGTCTTGTGGCAGAAGGAACCCAGGACGCAACGCTGGTTGCTACCGCATTCGGCAATGTGTTCGGTTCGGCAGGAGAATGGTTTGTTGCCATTGCAATGTTGCTGTTTGCCTTTACAACCGTGCTCGGTTGGAGTCATTACGGTTCCAAAGCCGTGGAGTATCTCTTCGGCAACATCGGAGCCAGGATCTATCGTGTGATTTTCGTTCTGATGATCGTATCCGGCGCGTTGATGTCGTCTTCCCTGGCATGGGATATTTCCGATACCTTCAACGGATTGATGATGTTGCCGAACCTGATCGGTGTGATCTCGTTGTCACCGGTGGTTGTGAAGATTACCAGAAACTATATCCGGCGTAAGTTAAAGGGAGAGGCGATTGAACCCATGCTGTCCAACGATCCCGAGATTCAGGCACAGATGGCAGAAGCAGTTGCCAGAGGCGAGGAATAGAAGGGGTTGCGGATACCTGCGGACATTGTAAAGTTTTTTCCGCAAAGGGCTTGCATTCCGGCCGGAACTATGGTATACAATATATGATAACGTATCAACAATGAAAGTGGACTTGCGAGTCCACTTTTTTGTTGCGGTAGCGGAGGGAGACTGCGATGACAGGACAGATTCTCCGATTCTGTTGCCGAGTATTGGAAAGGGAAGGGAAAACCGAATATGACAAAACGGGAGAACTACGAGAGCCGGTTTGAAGAGATCCTCCGGAAGATCACCGATGCCAACGGTCTTACCATCTACGATGTGGAGTATGTCAAGGAAGGCGGAGAATGGTATTTGCGTGGATACATCGACAAAGAAGGCGGTGTAACCATCGATGACTGTGAACTGGTGAGCCGTGCGGTTTCGGATGTGATGGACCGGGACGATTTTATCGAGGACGCCTACATTCTGGAGATCAGCAGCCCGGGCCTGGGAAGAGCCCTGAAGAAGGATAAGCATCTGGCCGGGAGCATCGGGGAAGAAGTGGAGCTGAAGACATACAAGCCGGTGGACGGAGCAAAAGAGTATGTGGGTCTTCTGAAGGCGTTTGATAAGGACACGATAACCATAGAACTGAAAAACAATACGGAAAAAGTGTTCCAGCGGGACACTGTGGCACAGATCAGACTGACTGTGGATTTCTGACAGAAAAAATAACACAAATGGATTGAATTTGTAGAAAGAGAGGATACTGGAAAATGAATAAGGAGTTATTGGAGGCACTTGACACACTGGAAAAGGAGAAAGATATCAGCAAAGAGACTTTGTTCGAGGCAATCGAAAGTTCCCTTCTGATTGCATGCAAGAACCATTTTGGCAAGGCTGACAATATGAAAGCGGAAGTAAACCGGGAGACCTGTGACTTTACTGTGTATGCAGAGAAAACCGTTGTGGAGGAGGTTACGGATCCGGTGACGGAGATCTCGCTGGAGGACGCACGGGAAACGGATTCCGGCGCGGCACTCGGGGATGTGATAAAGGTGGAGATCAAGTCCAAGGATTTCGGCCGTATTGCCACAAACAGCGCGAAAAACGTGATCCTGCAGAAGATCAGGGAAGAAGAGCGCCATGTGATCTACAACCAGTATTACGAGAAAGAGAAGGATATTGTCACCGGCGTGGTACAGCGTTATATCGGCAGGAACGTCAGTATCAATCTCGGCAAGGCAGATGCGATCCTGAATGAGTCAGAGATGGTGAAGGGCGAAACCTTCAGACCCACGGAGCGGGTTAAGGTGTACATCGTGGAAGTGAAGGATACTTCCAAGGGACCCAAGATCCTGGTAAGCCGTACCCATCCGGAACTGGTGAAACGGTTATTTGAGGCAGAGGTTGCGGAGATTCAGGACGGTACCGTTGAGATTAAGAGCATTGCAAGAGAAGCCGGAAGCAGAACGAAGATGGCCGTATGGAGCAATAACCCCAATGTGGACGCGGTAGGTGCCTGTGTCGGATTCAACGGGTCGCGTGTCAATGCGATCGTAGATGAACTGAAGGGCGAGAAGATTGATATCATCAACTGGGACGAGAACCCAGGAAACCTGATCCAGAACGCGTTGTCACCGGCGAAGATCGTTGCGGTGTTTGCGGATCCGGACGAGAAGACGGCGAAGGTCGTTGTTCCCGATTATCAGTTGTCACTTGCGATCGGTAAGGAAGGTCAGAATGCGAGACTTGCAGCAAGACTGACCGGCTATAAGATTGATATAAAGAGCGAAACCCAGGCGAAGGATGCCGAAGGATTCCGCTATGAAGATTATATTGATTATGATGAGGAGGAGTATTCCGAAGAAGAAACAGAGGAATGATCTTTCGGGATCCGGTCTGATGACAGAAAGGATGATTCGGTATGAACAAGAAAATTCCACAGCGTCAATGTGTAGGATGCGGTAAGATGGGCAGCAAGAAAGAGATGATGCGGGTGCTCAAAACGCCGGAAGGACCGATTACGCTGGATAAAACAGGTAAGAAAAACGGGCGTGGCGCATATCTATGTATAGACTGCGAATGTCTGAACAAGGCAATCCGCAATAAGGGGCTGGAACGCTCACTGAAGATGTCCATTCCGGTTGCGGTATATGAGACACTGAAGGAGGAGTTCAAGCAGGATGCCGAATGATCGAGTTCTGTCCCTGATCGGTCTTGCCACACGCGGGCGCAAGACGGCCAGTGGTGAATTTATGACGGAGAATACAGTCAAAGCCCGAAAGGCATATATGGTGATTACCGCCACGGATGCATCCGGGAATACGAAAAAAAAATTCCGTGATATGTGTTCTTTTTACAGCGTTCCGTATGCAGAATATGGTACAAAAGAGGAATTGGGGCACGCCATGGGAAAAGAAATGAGAGCTTCGCTTGCCGTTACGGACGAGGGATTTGCCAGATCTCTTGCCGGGCTTCTCGGGGAAGCGGTAACAGGGAATCGAAGATGAGTGAATAACGGAGGTAGTAAAAATGGCAAAAATGAAAGTCCATGAACTGGCAAAGGAACTGGATATACCGAGCAAGGATCTGGTGACAATGCTTCAGGAAAAGGGAATAGATGTCAAGAGCCATATGAGTACAATAGAGGATGCTGCTATTGACATGGTGAGGGCGAAATATGCGAAGCATGGAGATGCTCCTGTCCCGAAAAAGGATTCTGCTGCAGACAAACAGGATTCTGCAGCGGAGACCAAATCTGCAACGGAAACAAAATCTGCCACGGAGAAAAAGGCGGAGGGGGGAGCCAAATCTGACGCAGCAAATGGGAAGACTGCTCCGGAGGCTCCAAAGAAGAAAAAGAGCATTATTTTCGTCGGCAATCCGCAGAACAGCAGAATGCCGGGCACCAATATCCCGAGACAGATGCCGAAACAGAATACGGTGCAGCCGCAGCGTCCGGCATCCAATCAGATCATCCGGCCCATTACGAAACCGGGAGATCTGGAGAGAAAAGAGCAGGAGAGACGTCGTCTGGAGCAGGAGGCTGCCCTGGCAGAGCAGGAAGCGAAAAAGGCCGTAAAAGCGGCAGAGGAGAACGTATCCCTTCCGGCAGAGGAGACGGCAGGCAGGACCGGTGATACACCGGCTTCCCAGGCACCGGCAGCATCACAGCAGGCGGCAGGGGAAATCAGGAGAAGCGACCGGCCTCAGAACGGTTATCAGAATAATCGTCCCCAGGGCGGGAATACCCGCCAGGATCGTCCCTACGGTGACAGAAGAGACGGTGGAAACCGGGGCTCCAATGACCGTTACGGCAACGGCCAGGATCGTCCCCAGAACGGAGACAGACCCTATAATAACCGGTACAACAATGGGCAGGGACGTCCCCAGAACGGAGACAGACCGTACAACAACCGGTACAACAATGGACAGGATCGTCCCCAGGGCGGAGACAGACCCTACAATAACCGGTTCAATAATGGCCCGGGTCAGGGTGGAAACCGTTTCGGCAATGACCGAAGCGGTGACAACAGATTTTTTGACAAGGATTCCGATGGCAGAAGCAATGAACGCGGCGGTCAGAATCGGTTCAATAAGTCCCAGAACCGCTCCGGTGCAGGAATGGGTGACGGCATGATGCAGAATGATAAGCATCGTGACGATTCCAGAAGACTGAATCAGGAGAAGGATAAGAAAAATAAGAAGGATTACGCATACGAAGAAGAGAAAGAAGCAACGATAAAGAATAAGGCAGGTCGGTTCATCAAGCCTGAGAAGAAGGCGGAGCCTGCTGAGGAAGTCATCAAGACGATCACGATTCCGGAATCTCTTACGATCAAGGATCTGGCGGAGAAGATGAAGATCCAGCCGTCCACAATTGTGAAAAAACTGTTTATGCAGGGCAAAGTATTCACCGTAAACCAGGAGATCACGTTTGAGCAGGCAGAAGAGATTGCCATCGAGTATGAGATCATCTGTGAGAAGGAAATCCAGGTGGATGTGATCGAGGAACTGCTGAAGGAAGAGGAAGAGGATCCGGCTACACTGACACCGAGACCGCCTGTCATCTGTGTCATGGGTCACGTTGACCACGGTAAAACATCCCTTCTGGATGCCATCCGGAAAACCAATGTCACAGATCGTGAAGCCGGTGGTATTACACAGCATATCGGTGCTTATACCGTAAACGTAAACGGTCAGACGATTACCTTCCTGGATACACCGGGACATGAGGCGTTTACTGCCATGCGTATGCGTGGTGCCAACGCAACCGACATCGCCATTCTGGTTGTAGCTGCAGATGACGGTGTTATGCCGCAGACTGTCGAGGCCATCAACCATGCAAGAGCAGCCGGTATTGAGATTATCGTTGCCGTGAATAAGGTGGATAAACCCAATGCCAATATTGAGAGAGTGAAACAGGAATTGACAGAGTATAACCTGATCGCTGAGGATTGGGGAGGAAGCACTGTATTCGCCCCTGTTTCTGCCAAAACCGGTCAGGGTATTCCGGAACTGCTGGAGATGATTCTGCTGACCGCAGATATTCTGGAACTGAAGGCAAATGCGAACCGTCGCGCCAGAGGTCTTGTGATCGAAGCAGAGCTGGATAAAGGACGGGGACCTGTTGCCACCGTTCTGGTACAGAAGGGAACCCTGAAGGTCGGTGACTTCATCTCGGCAGGTGCGTCCCACGGTAAGGTACGTGCCATGCTGGATGACAAGGGCCGCAGAATCAAGGAGGCTACTCCTTCTACGCCGGTGGAGATTCTGGGTCTTGATGATGTTCCAAACGCGGGCGAGATCTTCATCGCCCATCAGAATGATAAAGAAGCAAAGAACTTCGCAGATACCTTTATCGCCCAGAATAAGGTAAAACTGCTGGAGGAAACCAAGGCAAAGATGTCTCTGGATGATCTGTTCAGCCAGATTCAGGCAGGTAACCTGAAGGAACTGAACCTGATTGTGAAAGCGGATGTACAGGGTAGTGTGGAGGCAGTGAAGACCAGTCTCCTGAAGTTATCCAACGAAGAAGTGGTTGTGAAGGTAATCCACAGCGGTGTGGGTGCCATCAACGAGTCCGACGTCATTCTGGCCAGTGCTTCCAATGCCATCATCATCGGTTTCAATGTCAGACCGGATGCCCAGGCGAAGAGTACGGGTGAGCGGGAAGGCGTAGACATCCGACTGTACAGAGTCATCTATCAGGCGATTGAGGATGTTCAGGCTGCTATGAAGGGTATGCTGGATCCGATCTTTGAGGAGAAGGTGATCGGTCATGCAGAGGTTCGCCAGATCTTCAAGGCATCGGCAGTAGGTAATATTGCAGGTTCTTACGTCTTAGACGGTGTGTTCCAGAGGAACTGTAAGATCAGAATCAGCCGCGAGGGTGAGCAGATCTATGAAGGCTCGCTGGCATCCCTGAAGCGTTTCAAGGACGATGTGAAAGAAGTAAAAGCAGGCTTTGAATGCGGTCTTGTATTTGAAGATTTCGATCAGATGCAGGAACTGGACATTGTGGAAGCATATATTATGGTGGAGGTTCCCAGGTAATCCCGGGAACCAAACCGGAAACAGGGAATATCCCATACTCAGAAAATGCGGCTTTGCCGCATTTTTTGGGAATACGCGTATTTGTGCCGCAGGCGTCACAAATAGGATCGATGTCAAAGCGTCTGCGGATTGGAGTGTAAAATGAGAAAAAGCAGTTTCAAGGGCACCAGAATCAACACGGAAGTGCATCATGAACTGGCCGATATTATCAGAAGCGAGATCAAGGATCCCAGAATTCCGCTGATGACATCTGTTACAGCCGTCGAGGTGGCACCGGATCTGAAGACCTGCAGAGCATATATCAGTGTTCTGGGGGATGAGGAGATGTGCAAGGATGCGCTGGCAGGACTGAAGAGCGCGGAAGGGTATATCAGGAATCAGCTGGCGAAGAGAATCAATCTGAGAAACACACCCGAGATTCGTTTTATTCTGGATCAGTCCATCGAATATGGTGTCAATATGTCCAAGAAAATTGAAGAAGTCAATCGTGAGATGAATGAAAGAGAACGGGAAGAAAATGATTAATCTGTTGGAAGAAATCGGCAATGCTGCATCTATCGGCATCACAGGACATATTCGTCCGGACGGAGACTGTACCGCTGCAGTGCTTGCCGCATATCAGTATTTACGAAAAGCAAAGCCGGATGCGTCTGTCAGAATCTTTCTGGAGGATATCCCTACCATTTACGGGGGAATAGCGGGTGCCGACCGGTTGGAGTCGGGAGAAGGCGCTGACGGACAGTTCGATGTGTTTCTGGTTCTGGACTGTAGTGTGGATCGTACCGGTCCCATAGAAAAGCTGGTGAGAACCGCAGACAAGATTATTAATATCGATCACCATGTATCCAACAGCAACGGTTCGGGGCATGTGAATCATGTGGTGCCGTCGGCAAGCAGTGTCTGTGAGGTGCTCTATGAACTGCTGGACAAGCAGTATGTGGACAGGCAGATTGCCGAGGCGATCTATATCGGTATCATCAATGACTGCGGAGTGTTCCAGTATTCCAATACCTCCCGCAGAACCATGGAGATCGCGGGGGAACTGATCGAGTACGGTTTCCCGTTTGCCGATCTGATCCAGAAGACGTTCTACGAGAAGACGTATGTACAGAACCAGTTGATGGGACGGGCTCTTCTGGAGAGTATTCTGTTCATGGACGGCAGATGCATTGTCAGCTGTATTGACCGGAAGACCATGGAATTCTACGGGGCGAAACCGAAGCATCTGGACGGAATCGTGAGTCAGCTGCGCAATACAAGAGGTGTGGATTGTGCTATTTTCATGTATGAAGTGGGATGCATGGAATATAAGGTCAGCCTGCGTTCCAACGCCAAATTGAATGTGGCCAGGGTGGCCGAACAGTTTGGCGGCGGCGGACATGTCCGGGCTGCCGGCTGTACGATGAATGGTACCTTTCATGATGTTGTGAATAATCTGTCGGCAGTTATAGAAGAACTGCTGGAAGCGTAATCGGTACGGGAGAAGTACATGTACAACGGAATCATCAATATATACAAAGAAAAGGGATTTACTTCCTTTGACGTAGTGGCGAAATTACGAGGGATTCTCCACCAGCGGAAGATCGGACATACGGGGACGCTGGATCCCGAGGCAGAAGGAGTACTTCCGGTCTGTCTCGGAAACGGAACCGGATTGTGTGCACTGCTGACGGACCGGGACAAAGAGTATGAGGCGGTCATGCGTCTCGGGATCACAACGGATACCCAGGATATGACAGGAACTGTGTTACGGGAACATCCGGTAGCGGTAAGCGAAGGGGAGCTGCAGAGGGCAATACAATCCTTTGTGGGAGCATACGACCAGATTCCGCCTATGTATTCTGCCCTGAAGCAGAATGGTCAGAAACTGTACGAACTGGCACGCCGGGGCATTGTGGTGGACAGACCCGCCAGGAGAGTGACGATTCATGAGATACAGGTGTTGCGGGTGGCACTGCCTCTTGTAACCATGCGGGTACGTTGTTCCAAAGGAACCTATATCAGGACGCTGTGTGAGGATATCGGTAATGTGCTGGGGTGTGGCGGATGCATGGAATCCCTGCTGCGTACCTCAGTGGCACAGTTTACGCTGGAGAATGCGTACCGGCTGCGGGATGTGGAACAGGCGGCAGCCGATGGCAGGCTGGATGACCTGATTGCGGGAGCGGATACACTTTTCCCGGACTATCGGAAGGTCCGTCCGGCGGATGCGGCTGCAGAGAGAGGACTGGCCAACGGAAACCGGTTGTCCGCAACCCAGCTCGGGATAGCTGCGGAATGGGTCTGTATGCCGGAATATCAGTTTGTCAGAGTCTATGGAACTGACGGAAGGTTTATGGCTGTTTACGGTCTGGAACCGGATTGCGCATCCGGAAGCATGTACAAGCCGGTGAAAATGTTTCTGCCGGAATAAAAGCACGGGAGGCAGTATGGAAATCATTCGGGATCTGAATCATATTCCTTTTACCCAATCGGCGGTTGCCATTGGCAAATTTGACGGGGTACACCGGGGACACAGAAAGATTCTCCGGGCAGTCACGTCGGAAAAAGAGCGGGGACTGAGTGCGGTTGTGTTCAGCTTTGATCCGTCTCCGGGTGTTTTTTTCGGAGCGGTGGAGCCGGGAGAACTGTTGACCGGAGAAGAGAAACGGCAGATGCTTCAGGAGGCCGGGGTGGATTATTTGGTTGAGTTTCCGTTTAATCGGGAATCGGCGGCCATTCCGGCATCGGTTTTTCTGAAGGATATCTTATGTGACAAACTGCATATGCGGTTTATTGCGGCAGGACCGGATGTCTCGTTCGGAGACAGAGGAGCAGGCAATGCAGAACTGCTTGCAGAATGCGCTGCCACGTACGGGTACCGGCTGTCCGTGATCGGGAAAGAGATGCGGCAGGGTCGGGTAATCAGTTCCACGGCAATCCGGCAACTGCTCCGACAGGCGCGGCTGCCGGAGGTGAATGATATGCTGGGGTATCGGTATTCGGTGACGGGAGAAGTGGTGCACGGAGCCCATCTCGGAACCGGATTTGACATGCCGACACTCAATCTCCTTCCGCCGGAAGAGAAACTGTTACCGCCGAAGGGAGTCTATTACTCCGATACCGTCATAGACGGCGTCCGCTATCATTCCATTTCCAACATCGGAGTCAAGCCTACCGTTACGGGAGACCGGGTCATGGGAGTGGAAACCTATGTCTATGACTTCGCGCAGGACATTTACGGCCGGTCGGTGACGGTAGAATTGCTGGAGTTTGAGCGGCCGGAGCAGCGGTTTGCAAGTGTGGACGCATTAAAAGAGCAGCTTGCGAGGGATAAAAAGCTGGGGGCAGATTTTTTCCGGCAAAACAGGATTCCCGGAACGAAAGAAAGCATATGATAATGCAAAATCCGCACAAAATATTGTCATGAAAAACAGGTTGCCTGTTTTTTACAAATTGTTTACAATAAGAGAAGCGGTTACACAAGATTAGGCAAAGGAATACATTCATATGGACTTTACGGTTATTCTGGAATTGGCGGGAGGTCTCGGTCTTTTCCTCTTCGGAATGCATCTGATGAGCGAGGGAATTGAGAAAGCCGCCGGCGCAAAATTACGTAAAATATTGGAAGTGTTTACCACGAACCGGTTTACGGGAATGATTGTCGGTATTATTTTTACCGGAATTATCCAGTCATCCTCGGCTTGTACCGTTATGGTGGTTAGTTTTGTCAATTCCGGTCTGATGAACCTGTATCAGGCCGCGGGAGTGATTTTCGGTGCCAATATCGGTACCACGGTTACGTCGCAGTTGGTGTCGTTCAATCTCTCTGCGTATGCTCCTCTGTTTCTGATTATCGGTGTGGTCGGAATGATGTTTATCAAGAATGATTTCGTCAAGAAGATCAGTACCATCGTGGTCGGGTTCGGTATTCTGTTTCTGGGGCTTACCAACATGAAAGATGCGATGAGTTCCCTGAATGAGGGCGGTATGATCACGGATTTTCTGCAGAATCTGAATGTACCGATTCTGGCAGTTCTGGTGGGTACCCTGATTACCGCCATTGTACAGAGTTCCTCCGTTACCGTCAGCATTGTGCTTGTGATGGCACAGCAGGGTCTGTTCGGAGATCTGTCAATCTGTCTGTATATTATCCTTGGTTGTAATATCGGAGCCTGTGCATCTGCCCTGCTGACTTCCATGTCCGGTAAGAAGGATGCCAAGAGGGCGGCGATGATCCATTTTCTGTTCAACGTGATTGGTACCGCATTGTTCTATGTGCTGTTCCTGTTTGCGGCAGGTCCTGTGGAGGAACTTCTGATGAAGATTTCCGGTCAGGATGCGGGACGTTTCGTTGCCAATGCACATACGATTATTAAGATCATCCAGGTTATCATCCTGTTCCCGGCGGCGGGTCTGATCGTCAGACTAACCAAACTGCTGGTGCGGGGGGAGGATGCGAAGGTTGGCTACAGGGACAACTTCCAGTTGAAATATATCGGAGACAAGGTGGTGTTCAATCCCGCGACAGCGGTTGTGGATGCCATGAATGAGATGGAACGTATGGCAGATCTGGCCAGTGAGAACCTGAATCGTGCCATGAACGCACTGATCACGCTGGATCAGGAAGATATCGACGAAGTGTATGCGGTGGAGAAGAACATCAATTTCCTAAATCATTCCATCACCCAGTATCTGGTAAAAATCAATCAGATGCTGCTACCGGTGGAAGACCTGAAGAGCATCGGTTCTCTTTTCCATGTGATCAATGATATTGAGCGTATCGGCGATCATGCGGAGAACGTGGCGGACGCCGCAGTGATGCGCAAGGAGAAAAACGTATCCTTCAGTAAGGATGCACAGCGTGAACTGGGGGAGATGCTGGAGATGGTCAATCAGGTGGTTTCCTACTCGATTGAGATGTTCGCCAAGAACAGCGAAGAGCATCTGAAGGATATCGTGGAGCTGGAGGACAAGGTGGACGCCAAGGAGCGGGAACTCCAGCAGAAGCATGTGGATCGTCTGACCAACAACGAATGTTCGGCGGAGGCGGGGATGATCTTCTCGGATATCGTATCGGGTCTGGAGAGGGTATCCGATCATGCAACCAATATTGCATTTTCGATCTTCAACGGAGAACGGGATGAGGAACTGCCGGTTTAGTTGTATCATATGTCTGAAAGGTGTCATTCCATTTTGGGAATTGACACCTTTTTTTATTCTGTTATAATGATAGATGGATGTAACAATTTTGTAACAATTCAGAACGTGAATGAAATGGATAACAGGATGAAAAGGATGAAAAAGAGAATCGCCAGAACCGAGAAGATTGCCGGCGGGATACTGGCATTGCTGCTGATCCCTATCGTTTCCCTGGCTGCGGAAGAGATGCAGAGCCGGTCGGAGCGAGCGGCGGGAGAGCAGACGGCAGGGATCGGCGAACTGTTTGAAGAAGTGGACATTGCTACAACCGCTTACCGGAATATGCCGGAGGAGGATTCCGCGGTTACTGAGACAGAAGGAGTAGCCAGGATTTTCGGCACACTGGATGATATCAGTGATACGGAATGGGACTATCTTGCGTATTGTAGTGGAGAGGCAGTGGAATTAGGAGATGAGCTGTATTTTGCCAATGATCCGGTGGCGGTGACCCATTGGGGATACCGGATACTGGGGGTATGCAGTAGTTCCCAGAATGTCAATATTTTTGAATCCGCAGACACGGGCAGTAAATGTCTCGGACAGCTTCCTCCCGATGCGGGATGTGAGATCCTGGAGGATCTTGGAGAGTGGTTCAAAATTGAGTCCGGTAATGTGAAGGGATTTATCAGAGCGGAATACATACTGACGGAGGAGGCGGCCCGGGAGAGAGCAGAAGAAGTCCAGGTGTTATCGGCCACGGTCACTGCCAGGAATCTGAAAGTCAGGAAGCAACCGAATACCAGCTGTGGTGTCCGCGGAATGGTGAAGCGGAACTCTGTCTGGAGCATTCTGGAGGAAATAGACGGATGGGTGAAGATTACATACGACAATGAAGCCGAGAGTTATCTGTCCAAGGATTATGTGCAGGTAGGATATACGCTGGAGTCTGCACTGACCATGACGGAGGTCAGATACGGACGGGGCGTGACCGATGTGGGAATTGACATTGCGGAGTATGCGGTGCAGTTCGTAGGCAATCCGTATGTGTACGGGGGAACCAGTCTGACGAAGGGAGCCGACTGTTCCGGATTCACGCTGACGATTTTCAAGAAGTACGGGGTAAGCCTGAGCCATTCCGCCAGAGCCCAGTCCAAATGCGGTACTCCGGTGGCAATCTCGGAACTGCGGCCGGGAGACCTGGTATTCTATTCCAATGA
>JAEDCX010000088.1 GCA_016293925.1 Lachnospiraceae bacterium
GTATGTATATGATGCCATTGACAAGTATTTCGCTGATCTCAATAAGAACTGGGAGAATGAAAAGAATATCGTTGTCAGAATATCACAGATTGAGACACACATTCTTGATATCGCAGGAATCATTGATATCGCAGGAACAACTCTCAATGGTTCAGAATCCAATCTTACCATTGGAGAAGATCAGATTGCAGTAAGGGGGACCGTAAATGCCACAACCTAATATTCTTGCATATCTCCCGGATATAATTGCGAATGTGAAAGAGATGATTGCTCATGCTGATGCCGAACGTCCAGAACTGGAAACATTGTGGGCGGCGAATGATTCAGCATATAATGATCAGTTCCTCTACACAATGACAGAGAACGGAATCAATCGTTGGGAGAAGATGATCGGCATATCTCCGATGGGTACTGACACATTGGAAGATAGGCGGTTCCGAATCATAAACAGATTGAATGCGCAGTTGCCATATTCATATCGAATGTTGCAATCTCACCTGGACCAGATGTGCGGACAGAATGGTTATATCATGGAATACGATCCGGCAACATGGACATTGATGATCAAGGTCGCTCTTACGCAGAAGAAGCAATACGATGAGATTCTTGATCTTGTTCAACAGATGATTCCGTGCAATCTGATTCTCGACTATGATCTGCTCTATAATAAGCACTCCACGTTGGGAACATTCACCCATGCGCAGCTATCTGGATACACATATGGAGCCCTAAGAAATGAAGTAATAGCATAATTCATCGGAAAGGAAAGTAAAATGAGGACAACAAGCAATTATTCTCTTTTACTACCAGATGAAGAAGATTTCTATAGTGTTGGAGATCCCGACGCAAATATGGAGATCATTGATACACAGATGAAGAGCAATCAGACAAAGGCTGATTCGGTAACAACCGATTGCAACAACGATTATATGGATCGCAATCGGTTTTTATAAATAATTCAGAAAGGATACTAATGAAAATGGAAGCGATTATTTCCGCATCAATCACCGGGTGCCTTGCGTTGGCGGGCATCATCATCACGAACGTGATGAGCAACAAAAAGATCGAGCATCAATTAGAGACCGCCCAGGCGGTTCAGAATTGCAAGATTGATCAACTCACCATTGAAGTGCGTGAGCATAACAATTTTGCGAAACGGATGCCCGTGGTGGAAGAGCAGATCAAGGTTATCAACCACAGAATTGCAGATTTAGAGAAAGAGAGGAATTGAGTATGAGAGATTGGAAGAATTGGGCGAAGTGCGCAGGAATCCGGGCAATCAAGACGGTAGCACAGACGGCGGTTGCAATGATCGGAACATCGGCGGTGATCGGTGATGTGAACTGGATCATGGTAGGAAGTGCATCCCTGTTATCCGGTATCATTTCGATGCTTACATCCATTGCAGGCATCCCGGAAGAGCATAAGGCAGAAGGTTGAGAGGATCAGAGGAAAGAGCAACGGTCATTCGTTGCTCTTTTTTCTATTGAAGGAGAAACACAATGGAAAAAAACATATATGAAAAACTACTTGCAGCAATAGGTAATGAATACGGTGTGTGCGGTCTGATGGGGAACATCCAAAAGGAAAGCGGTATGTGTTCCATCAATATGCAGAATTCATATGAATCGAAACTCGGAATGAATGATGCACAGTACACATCAGCGGTTGATTCAGGAGCATATGCGGACTTCTGTACTGATCGTGTCGGATATGGCTTGTGTCAGTGGACATCCGCAGGCAGAAAAACAGGACTTCTGAACTACGCAAGGGCAACCGGAAGAAGTATAGGCAATGAAGATATGCAGATTGAATGGCTTCTCCATGAATTGAGTACATCATACAAGAACGTCTTGAATGTTCTTAAAACGGCGAAATCCGTTAAGGAAGCATCAGATTGCGTTGTTACTAAGTATGAGAAGCCGAGAAGTGTTTTGCCAGGATCAAGTGAATCAGTGAGAAACAAAACTCTTTCCGAACGACAGAAACTTGGGGAAGAGATATACAACAGGTATTGCAATAAAGGAGAGGTCGAAAAAATGGAAGTAAAACAGATTCTACTAACAAAAAATGATTGCTACAAAGCAGGAAGGACTATTGTTCCGGTTGGAATCGTTGTGCATTCCACAGGTTCGAACAATAAGAAAATCAGCAGATATGTTCAGCCGGACGATGGAATCATCGGTGTGAATGCATACAAGAATGATTGGAACAGACCGGGTGTCGCAAAATGCGTTCATGCGTTTATTGGAATTGATAAGAACGGAAACGTATGCACATATCAGACACTTCCTTGGACTATGAGATCATGGGGATGCGGTTCAGGGAAGAAAGGATCATACAATAACAACCATATTCAGTTCGAGATATGCGAAGATGGTCTTTCCGATCCGGAATACTTCAACAAGGTATTCGATGCGGCAGCAGAATTGTGCGCTTCCCTGTGCCAGGCATACGGAATCAGTGTTGCGAATATCGTTTCTCATAATGAATCATACAAAAAAGGATATGCTTCCGGTCATTCAGATTGCGATCATTGGCTGAAACGATTCGGCAAGAACATGGATTGGTTCAGAAGCCTTGTTTCCGGAAAGATTGGAACATCAGAAGTACCAAAGCCAACAGAACCTTCACAGAAACCATCACAGGCATCATACAAGGTTAGAATCACCGCTTCCGTTCTTAATGTCCGGGCAGGTGCCGGAACGTCATACAAGATCAACACAACGGTCAAAAAAGGACAGGTATACACGATCGTTGAAGAGAAGAACGGATGGGGTAGGCTCAAATCTGGCGCAGGATGGATTTCGATGAAATATACTGAGAAGTTATAGTCTACAAATTGAGCCACACGAATCACACAGGCACTATGTCGAATGGATGGCTAGGATCAGAGTGATGTTGCAGTTGTGAATTTGTCCTAGGACAAACGAAAAAATTAGAAAAAGGCTTGATTAAGCCATCTGTGGCAAACAGAATGCAGGTTCGATTCCTGTCGAGTGCATCCCAAAGCCCGGTATATGCCGGGCTTTTTTGGACGTAAATGAGGCCTTTGGATGACCAGCTTACTGCTTTCATCCAATATATGGCATCGGCAATCAGTTGACGGAAGGCGGAGAAATGATATATAATAATATGCAGTATTTTATGCGGTTGGAAGTTTGTGGGAGACTGTCCGAAGTACTGTAAGTGTACCTCGAATCGATCAGAAAGGGACAACAAGATACATGAAACAAAAGGTGAGAAAACCAAGCGAAACAATGAAATTCAAAGAGCCGAAGGTCAGACGTACCGGAGCCTATTCCGGCAGAAGAGTGTGGAAACGGCTGGCAGAATGGTTCAAAGACTATTATAGAGTTGTAATTCCGTCCTTTTTATGTGCTATTCTGGTTATTGTTGTGATCGTTCTGCTATTGCAGAAAAAGGAAAATAACAGAGCCGCTGTCCAGGAAGATGAAGCAATCAGCGATTCCATTGAGAGTGAGGAGTTTGTTGTGCCGGACGTTTCATTGGAAGTGGATGCCCATGACGACGTGAATTATTTTGTGACGAATTATTATACTGCGATGGCAAACGGAGATGTGGATACCTACATATCCATGCGTGATGAGACGGATGATACCGAGAAGATCCGTATGCAGAAGAAGAGCAATTATATCGAAAGTTATGTTGTGAACAATGTATATACGGAGCCGGGACCGGTAGAGAACTCCTATATTGCATTCGTGTATTTTCATGTGAAATTCTACGATGTGGAGTCCCTTGCACCGGGACTTACCACATTATATCTCCTGCCACGGGAGAGCGGTGAGTTATGTGTCGGTATTGCGGCCCAGGATGAGAGAGTCTCCGACTATATTGAAGCAATTCTGACGCGGGATGATGTTGTGGATGTGTTCACCATGGTCAAGGTGAAATACGCTGAAGCGGTAGACCAGGATGAAGCGTTAAAAGTGTTTCTGGATGAGTTGTCGACCAAATTGAAGTATGATGTTGGAACAGCACTTGCACAACTGGAAGCCGAAAATGCCGGAGTTTCCGATGATCCGGATACGTCTGGGGCAGGTGAGGCACCGGTTACAGATCCTGAAACGGATAACCCGAATGAGGATGAAACGGTAACGGTAACGGAGATGGTCAGAACCAATGACCGTGTCAATGTCAGACAGGAGCCCTCTACCAGTGCACAGAAGGTGGATACCGCCGCGAAAGGAACTGTATTTGAACGGTTGGAGATTCTGGACAACGGATGGAGTCGTATCAAATATAGTGAAACAATAGAAGCTTATATCATGACCAGTTTCCTGGAGGTTGTGGCAGATGCCATCGGATCGGTAACGGTTCTTGAGAACGTCAATGTTCGTGCCAGCGCGAGCCCGAATGCAACCAAGCTCGGGACCGCATCCAAAGGGGAGGTATTCGAACTGATCGAGGAGGTCGGAAACGGCTGGAGCAAGATCAACTACAATGGTCAGACTGCCTATATTAAGTCAGAATATCTTCAGGTGAATTAGAGGCACAGAGGGTCTGTACACCAACGTGCAGAGACAAGTACATAACGGAGCAGACGAAGGAGCACCTCGCATATTTTGGAGCACAGTGGGAAATACTGATGTAGAAAATGGGAGGTGCTTTTATAATGCATAAAGCAGATGCAGAAGTTCTAAGAGAAGTGCAGAAAAATTCTGAGATGGCAATGAAGGCAATTGACCATATCCAGGATAAAGTCTATGACAGTAAGCTGGCATCCACACTGGCATCACAGAATATGAAATACATGAAGATCCGGAATAAGGCACTGAAAAAAATCATAGATGAGAACGCGGAACCTTTTCACGGTACGGTCTGGCAGGATCTGATGCTCAGTTCAGCCATTCATGCGAATACCATATGGAACACCAGCACCAGTCATCTGGCAGAAATGTTGATTCAGGGAAGCAACAGAGGTATCACACACCTGTGGAAATCCTTGAATATGCACGGCAGATACGCTGATTTTGCAGTAGAATTCGCAGAAGAACTGATTGACCTGGAAGAGGAGAATATTGCTGCTTTGAGAGATTATCTGTAGGGTATATCCTGCTGTTGGATTAAAAAGTATGATATTGTTCTTTTTTCATCGGATTGCGCGACATGTATTATACATGTATAAAAAAATAATTGTATACATGTATAAAACCACTTGCGTATTTCGCATAGGCAATATATAATACACAATGGACAAAGGAGTTGCGAAACGCTGCCGGCATATATTGTCTGCAGCGTTTTCCATAATACTTCAATGGATACAACACATAATTAAGGAGGGCATTATATGTCATACGTAGATGAAGTCTACAGCATGGTCGTAGAGAAGAACCCAGCACAGCCGGAATTTCATCAGGCAGTAAAAGAAGTACTTGAATCTCTGAGAGTTGTTATTGAGGCGAATGAGGAAGCATACAGGAAAGATGCATTACTTGAGAGACTTGTTACACCGGAGAGACAGTTATTATTCAGAGTACCTTGGGTAGATGACAAGGGACAGGTTCAGGTGAACAACGGATATCGTGTTCAGTTCAACAGCGCAATTGGACCATACAAGGGAGGCTTACGTCTTCATCCTTCCGTAAATCTTGGTATTATCAAATTCTTAGGATTCGAGCAGATTTTCAAGAATTCCCTGACCGGCCTTCCGATCGGTGGTGGTAAGGGTGGTTCTGACTTCGATCCGAAGGGTAAATCAGATAGAGAAGTCATGGCATTCTGCCAGAGCTTCATGACAGAACTTTGCAAATATATCGGTGCAGATACAGACGTTCCTGCAGGTGATATCGGAACAGGCGCTCGTGAGATCGGTTACATGTTTGGTCAGTACAAGAGAATCCGTGGCGTATACGAAGGCGTTCTCACCGGTAAGGGTCTCTCTTACGGTGGATCTCTTGCGAGAACTGAGGCAACAGGTTATGGTCTTCTGTATTTAACAGAAGAGATGCTGAAGTGCAACGGCAAGGATATTAAGGGAATGACTGTGGCTATTTCCGGTTCCGGTAACGTTGCAATTTACGCTTGCCAGAAGGCACAGCAGCTGGGTGCCAAGGTTGTTACCGTATCTGACTCTACAGGCTGGATTTATGATAAGGACGGTATCGATGTTGCACTTCTGAAAGAGGTCAAAGAAGTAAAACGTGCCAGATTGACAGAGTACGCTGCAGCAAGACCATCTGCAGAGTATCATGATAAGAAGGCAGAGGGAACCAATCAGTGGATTATTAAGGTTGATGTAGCACTTCCTTGCGCAACTCAGAATGAGTTGAATCTGGAGGATGCAAAGACACTTGTTGCAAACGGTGTAACAGCTGTTTGTGAGGGTGCTAACATGCCTACAACGCTTGAAGCTACCGAGTACTTACAGAAGAGCGGTGTTCTCTTCGTTCCCGGCAAGGCTGCTAACGCAGGTGGTGTTGCTACATCTGCACTTGAGATGAGCCAGAAC
>JAEDCX010000021.1 GCA_016293925.1 Lachnospiraceae bacterium
TCTTCCCTCCGCCGGCAAGCATCTCTCTTGCATACTGATGGATGACTGCCTGATGGGGTGGAACATACACTCCGCCGTATTTCTTGGCACAGGTCAGACCAAACATGTGGTCATCCTCATTGATGGTACCTCCCACCGCACACAGAGAATTGTGACAGTTGGTCAATACATAAGGCATCGGAAACTTCTCCAGTCCTGACGCACGTGCAGTCTGGATAATTCCGACGAATGTAATATCATGAGAAGTCAGTTTATCGAATCTGATCTTCAATTTGTCCATATTATCAGAGGTATTGTGGGATTTCAAAATACCATACGCAATGGTTCCCTGCTTCGCAGCTTCTCTGGAAATCTCTTCCCCTGTTACATTTTGTACTTCTGCCAATGCATGTTCAGAATCCGCAATGATCTGATTACCATTGACAAGATACTGACCGCCTTCCAAAAGATTAATCATATAAGCCTCCATAGAAACATATTATTCAACGCGATACCCTCACTGGTCCCAAAACAGCATATCAATCCCGGTGAACCAATATCTTGTTTGATTATAGGCTATTTATCCGGAAAAGGCAACCAAAAAAGATACCATCAAAGATCCCGCAAAAAAGAGCACGGTATAATCCCGTGCTCCTTGATTCTGTCTGAATACATTCCTAACAATACGAATTAAACATCATTCCACTGTAAGCGCTTGCCGCATACGGTGATACGAAATTATGTCCCGGATTCTTATACGCAACAATTGTCTTATTCACATAATTCATCGGATTCAACGACACCTGATTCGCTTTCCGCAGGAGGGAATTGGTAAAATCTTTCATCGGTTCCAGAACAGCGCCGGGATTATCACTCTGCGCCGCATTATCCAGTAACGTCTCATCAACGAAGATATCTCCGTTCTCTCCAAACTGCAGACCCAGCCGTCCGAGGCTCTGATTGTAATAACTTGCAATACGATTCATCTCTCCCAGCAGTCTGTTGCTCTGCGGCTGACTCTCCAGATATTCATTGGCAGATTTGATAAACGCATTATAACTGCCCACCAGCTGTATGATATTATCTTTCAGAGATTCGATATCTGTCTTCACACCAATTGTGGTTGACATACCCTCTTCCGGCGAAACACCGGTCAGCTGAATCTCGTATTTCTTCTCAACCGTGAAACGATTCGACAGTGCCGTGCGCTCCACCCCATTCAGTTTGAACTGTGCATTCTCGGCCGGCCTCGTTATCTCACCGATGCCCAGATAGTCCAGAATACCGGTATTTTTGCTGGTTTTCTCTTCACTGATTCTGAAAACCTCGCTTTTCTCCGGCGCAAGTCCCGTCAGATTGGATCTGATCTGGAGTGAGCTGTTGCCTTCCCCATCCTCCAGCACCTCTGCCTGGAGTGAGATATTGGCATTGTTAACCAGGTTCGCCAGTTTCTTCTGCAGGCTGCCGTTCGTATCCTCCGGCTTTACATTGAACTGGAACTCATAACTCATATCGTTGACTCTGATGTCAAAAGAGTACAGATCCTTGGCCATATCCACAATATCATCCTTCGGCAGATAATTACCTGTATTGTACTGTGGCTTCGCAAGGTTGGTCACTTCCAACTCAAACGTGGGGATCTCGTCGTCCCCGCTCTCCCCAATATATGTAGCCGTAGCGATATCCTCATTGGTGGAAGATGCTTTTTTCTTACCCAGCATCTCATTCTCATCAAGACCACCCAGCGATGCGATGGTATTACGCAATTCCCGGGCATTCTCTTTTACACTGACCGCGAAACGCTGCGCCGCCTCACTGGTATCCACGATGGACAGGGGGGCTTCTTTATTCTGTTTGACAATGGAGTTGTAAATACTTCTTAATTCACTCTTCTTATGAGTATCATACTGCGTGGTACCCTTTGGTGCATAAGAAGTCAGATAATGATTATAGACTGTATTCAAGACAGCAATATTCATTGCCATAGCACGCCCCTCCTTTCATCCATGAAATCGATACGATTCTCATGATTCCTGTTCCTCTGATACACGAATCACCTGCCGTCTTCGGGGATCCGTTCCCGACATCCGGCACTCGTATGGGCATAATAACCTACTTTTATGCTTATATCATATCACTGTGAAAGGATTGGTGCAATAGAATCTGTCAATTTTGTTTGAAATGAAATAACACAAAAAGAAGAGAGCGCTTTATGATTTTTTTCCCGTCATCCTATCGAAGAATTGTTTGTACTTTGCATATTCCGTATGAAGTCTGTCATGATCCAGATACTCTGTATAGATTGCTCTTGTCATCTGTCTGGAACGGCAGGTGTCCAGCACATATAGCTCCATGAGTGGAACATAGAAAGGCGTTTTCTTGGCATATCCCCACCATAACAGAGCATCTTCCGTATGTAACGTATCCAGCCAGGGTTCACCATACTCATAACGGATAATCTTCCCCTGTGCTTCCTGTGTGAGTCCGCATTCGTGCCAGACGGCGATTCTGCTCGGCCAATCCAGCGAATCATATAGATCCCCGACATTCCCGTATACCAACGTCAGAACGTCAAGATACAGAGCGTGCTCCTCATCCTCCGGGAGTAGCTTCTCAAAGGCAGGGATCGATATTTCTTCCGGATCCCAATAACTCACCATACCTGCCGGGAAAGGACAATTCAAGGATAACAAAGAATCATCCTCTTCATCCAATTCTGTCCTGGCAATATATATATGAAAATCATTCTCTCGATTCGACTCATAAAATGCCACCAGATTCACTACCAACTGCATCACAAAACCGTGTTCTGCACATACAATAATATTTCTCATGAAAAGTTCATCCTTCTCCTTGCCAGTTACGATATGAGTCCTTTGTTGTGAAGCTCATAAAAAGTTTTCAGGGGTTCAATTGCTCTTTTCAGTTTATCGTTTTCTTCCACATACTGGATATATTTACTGGTAAGACTCTCTTTTCCACAGGAAGCAAGAACATATTCCTCCAGCATCTCTTCATAGAACGGGGTCATCTTCGCATACTGCCACCAGATCTCATTGGCGGAGTTCTGCAGTCCCGCTTTCCACGGTTTATCCCCCGCGTAATGAATGATGGAAGCTTCCTTCGGACGTCTTCCGTTCTCTTCCTCGTCATTTTCCCTCTTGGTAATTATGGTAAAACAATCATACTGAAAGGGATCCACATATTTCATCTGGCCCCAATGCACCAGATTCAACAGATCCTGATCCAATACCGGAATGTGAAAGTTGTGGGCGGCAGCCACATTCATATAACTGGACAAATGATATTTTCCCCGTAATTCTTTCAGATTCCACAGCATCATCCCGGCATTGATGTAATAGGTATCCGTGAAATCGTGATCGCGGAAAAGAAAATATCGCGGATCTTCCGGTGGAATCGGCTGAATAGTCGGAATATCCCGAGTCGCCACAAAGTATTTATCCTCAAAATCCATCTCATATAGTTCGCCGATGTTCTTTGCTACAATCATATCAATATCCAGATAGAGAATACGGTCCACATCATCTGGTATCACGTCAATCAGTGACAGACGGTATAGGGTTTCTTTGCTCCACATCTCTGTCAGTGGAAGTCCCTTAAGGAAATCCTGCGGGTTCACTTTCATATCATGCCAATCACTGTGATGTGTTGCACACAATCCGCCAAGCGCTCTATTGTCCTCGTCGTTCAATTCATCGTTCAGTGCATACACATGCACATCGTACTGCGGATTGTTATAAAACAAGGAGGTCAGCAATACATACGCATATCTCACATATTTTCGGTTCAGTGCAATACAAATATTCATTTGCTTTGCCACAGATTCTTCCTCCTCATACTCTCAGATTACATGCATCAGCACCCACATACGCATACCCTCCTGGCAAGCTTCCACTTATGCTCTTCTCATCTGCTTCATTCGATCTGCTGAGCGCGTAAAGCCTTGTCCGCTCTTTCAAATTCCTCTTCTGTATCAATATCATAGTTCTGGTTCATCTGATACCCAAGAATTCGATCCCCGGTCATGGAATTCTTCTTCAGTACAACCGATCCTCTGGTTACGTCAATACAAGCATTCTGATAATAGATTACCGGGAGCTGCTGCCGCGGCATATTGTAGGCCTCCGGAATGTCTGTCAGGAGAGGGATAATCGTTCCATCCTCCTGCCATCTCCACATCTTATAGGCAATCTCTTTGGCCGGTGCAATGGTACGCACACTGTCTGCCTCCGGATGGTCTATCAGTAACTGAATCATTCTATCAATATCATCCACATTTCTAATAGGGTATGTAGGGCGAAGCTGAACCACAATATCCGCATCATAGTTCTCTTTTTCTTTCAGAAAAGACAAGGCATGCCGAAACACCTCAATATCCAGTGCCGTATCCGTTGCATACTCGGCAGGGCGCAGAAAGGGAATCTCTGCACCGTACTCCCGCGCAATCGCCGCATATCTCTCACTGTCCGTACTGACAATGACACGGTTGATATATTTGGACTGCAGAGCATGTCCGATGGAATGGGCAAGCATGGGTTTACCGCCCATCATACGTATGTTTTTATCAATTACACTTTTGGAACCGCTACGAGCGGGGATGATAGCCAAAATGTTCATGATCGATCTCCTTCCAAGTTGCTATTCCGGTACATTTCCTGTCCCGTTTCCCCAAGCCGATCTTCTCTCTCTACGACCGTTTAGAGTTGCATCGCTTCTTCCAATGTCATATACTCCATTCGCTTCACGAACGCGCCACCCTCTGTTGCATTGATGACACGGATATTGGTCACATCATCCATGTTGTCTCTGTTCAGGCGCCGTGTAATCCAGTTGGCATAGAGTTGAAACTTGGTATCCACATACACGACACCGCCATCATAGGCTTTGGTCGGAATCAAAGCAGCTTCATCCGGCGCCATTGTCTGGGATGTCCCTTCTGCGTGGGCTTTCTGCCCCGTAAATGCAAGATCCAGCCCAATGAACACTACTATGGAGGCATGCAGACGAATCGCTACATCCAACGCCAGTGTACTCACTGACCCACCGCTGGAGTAGAGTTTTCTGTCTTCTTTTCCGGCTGCCTGTTCCGCAGGTTCAAAGCCTTCCTGATAGATGATATACTTTTCACCGGCATACTTCCTGGCCAGATGCCAGGTTGCGCTGGACAGCAACAGAAGAGGTATATTCTCCTGCCACAATTCCCTGAACTGGTATTGTATACGGGCGTTGGCTTCTGAGACAATGACATAATCCGGACGAATGCCCATCTGCATCATCTTTACATACACTGTTCCCGTGGCAATCACGATACTGTCAGCTTCCCGTTCTGCAAGCAGGTGGAGATTCTTGTCAAGAGACGGTCCTGCTGCCACAATGTATATTTTTCTCCCTGCAAAAGAGGATTCCAGCTCATCTATGTTATGAGAACATCGTTTGCTGTTCTGGAGGAAATTACCAAACAGCAGATACTTCTGTTCCTCCATGGAATGTGTCGCCATGTAGAATCTCTCAATTGCCTGGCGAACCTGCTCATCCGTAATCAACTGTATCGCAGGCGGATAAAGGATAACCTGGTGATTCGGAACGGACATAGCCCGCACCAATTCCTGCAGCTGTGGGTCGTAATGTAAAATAAGTGTTCCATCCAGCAGCTGATCTGCAACATCAGAATACAAAAGCATGCAATAGAGCGCATCCAGACGTGATTCATAATCATGAACAACGCAGGCATCACCGCAGATAAATCGAATGGCACTCACCTGCAATCCGGAAGCACACCCAAGCAGATGATATTCCTCTCGTCCGAATGCAACCTGATCCTTCATGAAATTCAATATATCAACATAAGGATCCCCGTTTCCGTAAAGATACATCTGTTTGTCACCATCCACATAGAGGACGGTATTGCGTCCACTCTCCGTAGGCTCCAAAACAAATCTGGCCAAAACCTCATCTACCATGGGAATCAATTGTCCCACCTGCTCCGCAAGCCATGGATCCTTCCTTTTGAGTGCATCCAAATTCTTGGTCAGACAATCCGTCGTTTCCGGTTGATACACCTCCTTGATGCTATACAACCACTGTACCAAAACAGGGCGAAGCCCCATCTGCAGCATATCCGCCAACAAAATGAAATCCCTTTTCTCCTGTGCCGCCATCACAGCACTCAATTGTTCCGTAAAAGCCTGAAAGGGCATAGAAAGTCCTAGTTCTGCCAGTTCCTCCCGATATGTATTCCCACACTCTGTCATGCGCATGAATCGATCGATCAGCAAACGATACCCACGCATGGCCGCATCAACATTCCAATGCCTCAGATTGTTCACGACCATATCCATTATCTGGACGCAAAGTTGGGAGTTCCGTTCCAATTCCTTCATCTTCCCCACATTCATGCCAATTCCTCATGTACCAGGTCAAGTGCCGCACGCAACACTTTGTCCATGTCATAATATTTGTATTGGCCCAATCTACCGCCAAAAATCACGTTGGGACATGTCAGGGAAAGTTCTGCATATCTGTGATACAGTTCCGCATTCCGCTCATTATTCACCGGATAATAGGGTTCCTCGCCCATGACCCACTCCATTGGATATTCTCGGGTAATCACGGTATCCGGTTGTTTGCCGAATTCGAAATGTTTATGCTCAATAATTCTGGTATACGGTACTTCCCGTTCCGTATAGTTTACGACAGCAACCCCCTGATAGTTTTCCTCTCCCACCAGAGTCTCTTCCTCAAACCGGAGAGACCGATACTCCAAAGTCCCCAGCTGATAGTTGAAAAATTCATCAATCATACCTGTATACAGCACTTTATCAAAGGTATCCCCCTCTATCGACCGATAGAAATCTTTCTCTTCAACAGACACATATTCATTGAAATCCGTATTCAGACGGACTTCAATACCATTCAGCATCTTTTCCACAATCTGTGTGTATCCTCCGATCGGAATCCCCTGATATCTGTCGTTAAAATAATTATTGTCATAAGTAAAGCGCAGCGGAAGTCTCTTGATAATAAATGCAGGAAGTTCCGTGCAGTCCCGCCCCCATTGTTTCTCCGTATATCCTTTTACCAATTTCTCATACACATCTCTTCCGGCAAGCGAAATCGCCTGTTCCTCCAGATTTCTGGGCTCCTTAATACCGGCTTCTTCAATCTGTTTCCGGATAATCGCCTGTGCTTCTGCCGGCGTCTTAATGTTCCACATCCTGCTGAAGGTGTTCATGTTAAACGGGAGGTTGTACAACTCATTCTTGTAACTTGCAACAGGAGAATTCACAAACTGATTGAATTGCGCAAATTGGTTGATATACTGCCAGATTTTCTGATCTGAAGTATGGAAAATATGCGCACCGTATTTGTGCACCTGAATCCCGTTCTGCTCTTTCGTATAGATATTGCCCGCAATATGATCCCTTCTGTCAATCACCATACAGGCTTTTCCGGCTTTCTTCATCTCATACGCAAATGTTGCGCCAAATAGACCGGCTCCGACAATCAGATAATCGTAGTTCATTACATCGTACCCTCTCAATATATATTTACTCTCGCGGAACGCTAACGTCTCTTCTTCCGTTTACGAAAATTGCAAATCGTTTCTTTATACACTTTCATCATGATAGGATATACTTTCTGTGGAGTAAGATTACCCACTCTTTGATATGCACGATTTTCGTATTGTTTCTTTTCTACAGACGATAAACTCATGGCCTGCCTAATTTTCTTAAGCAAATCAATTTCATCATCCACATTCGCCAGAAAGCCATTGTACGAATCGGTAATCAGCTGTTCCATGCTGGTTCCATATTCGCTTGTGGTACTGATTACGATCTTTCCAAGCGCCATTGCTTCTAAACACGTATTGGGAAGATTATCCACCCGGGTTGGCAAAACACATGCGTACGAATTCTGAATCAGGGAATACAATCGATCCCGATCTGAGATTTCACCCAAAAACAGGAACCTGTCCCTATGCTTTCTGATTCTTGAATCATACAACCTGGCTGCAGACATATGTCTTCCCTGATACTCTACATCTCGATTCCGTCCGACCACAACGAATTTCATACTCGGATATTCGTCCAATATCCTGTCAACAATATTCGCCATAATATGTATTTCTTTCCGCAGCATTTGCGAACCGAAGTTCAGTAAATAATGTTGCGGCTCAAGGTTTTTTTCGTTGAGCGGATACGTCTTCCGGTCAATCAGAACCGGACTTTCCACTACCCGCGGAACGACACCTGTCTTTTTGTGAATCAGTCCTTGAAGCAATAAACTGGGAGCCAGAACCTGATCCGCACATTTCAATGCCCAGAAGGTGGTCTTTTCAAATAGCTTGCAGGTCTTTACGCTACTTTGAAAATCAAAATGCGTATCATTGGAATTACGCCACAACGACGGGTATTCTGATACTCGCACGACGTAAGGAATCTTTCTGTTTCTTATCAATGCAAGTCCATACGCACTGACACTTTGAACAATATCAACCGGATTGGTCTTGCTCACTCTTTCTACTTCTCTATTGTAGCGAATACTTCGTCGAACATTCAGACTTAATTTTCTGAAAGACCCGGCATTCTCTCCGGCTTCACAATCTGTAACATTTACTTTTCGTATGGTAATTCCGTTCCAATCTGATACTCTGCATTTCGCAGATTCTGTAATAACAGTAACCCTATGACCCCTATCTTTCAAAATACGAGCCATATTGGATACATAATTACCGGACCCTACTCTTACTTCGCCCGGAACAGGAAATACATTGGTCAAAAAAACAATATGCATGCTCAAAATTCCCATCTGACTTCTGACGTCACACTATGCAAGATAGTTGAATAAGTACTTCAAATCTTTGTCATTCCTCTTCGGTAAACCATCGTCATTGTCAACAAATGTATCGGCCTGTAATATGATTTGTATTTTTTCGACCGTATCCGGAACAACCACCTTATTATCGGTACGTTCCAACATCGTTCTCCATGCTTGCGGAATATCAACTTTCATACACTTATATGTATACACGGCTCTGCAGCCTTCCACACGTTCTGCAATGTTTATTGCAGCAGAAGACGCAAACGCCATGACATATTTGACATCAAACAACGGAAGAAGAAACTCCATCGGATACCAGGAAATACGCTTATCAAACAGAACACATCTGGGGTTTGATTCAAAATATTGATATTTGCTGAATGGCTCCCTTGGATGCCCCTTAATCAGTATCACATAATCTTCCGGCATAATATTCACAATCTGCTCAATGAATGCCCTCTCATCTGTCAGCCGAAAATCATTATCAAACACCCGAATGGGTTGCCCCAAATACAGTAAAACCTTCTTTCCCAGCAATCTGTTCTGCATCTTTGCAAGACACGTCTCCTTGGAAAGCATCTCTTTCATCAGTGATGCATCCGAAAATACATCACTTTGCTGAATAACTATACGGTCTCGCTTTTTCCAAGCCGGAAGTTCCTCCGGATGCTGTGCAAAAATCACATTCAGCTTGGCAGACTGTCCTATCACGGCAAGCTCGTCTTTTTTCTTCCCGCTGAAATACGATATGACATCCTTTACGGTTGTCCTTTTTGCATCATACAATGCAAGCCCTTCCTCGAAAAGAATTACCCTGTGCCGATTCCTCTTTCTGCTGAAAATATCAATAATACTTTTCATGATATTATTGTAGTCAGACCCGGTCATCAGTATTTCTCGTTCATAATGTTCGACAAGCATTCTGCCTATATCTGATTTACGCAGGTAGCTTCTGCATTCCAGATATTTCATATAATGGTCCAGTGAAAATCTTTTGCCGTCCCCGATCCCTCCCGAAACCGTATATGTTTCATCAAAAAACGATGAAAACGCCCGAATCGAAATATTGTATGACGTTGAATTAGTCCAAATCAAAACCGTTTTGATTCTTTTATCATGACTCTTCAGTTTCGAACTATAGTAGACACAGGTAAAAAGCGTCATCGTTGTGTGCGCAAACAATATTACTCTTTTCATATCATACCCTTTTCCGATTCCTTGGCAATATTACATTTCAAATACAACATCATCTAATGAGATAACAGGGCAGGAAATTTTTCCGGATATTATTTCCGCTATCTCATCAAAGGCAAAAATAGCAGAAACAACAACGGCATCCACTTCCTCAAAAGAATCCTCCGGATCGATAATATCTAAATCTGAGTAGGTTCCGGATGCATTCCTATCGATTGCATATCTGATTTCGATGCTGCTTCCCTTCAGTTCATCGTATAATCTGTTTCCCATCTCACCCATTCCATAAATTGCAATCGAATGATACCCATGATCCACAAAATATCTTTCCAGCGATTTACCCTCTTGCTTCAGCATAAGCCACTGATTCAGCATATTATAGTAGGATTTGAACTTGTCTATCTTAGCACCCTTTTCTTTTACCTGTTTCTGGGCAAAATATTCACTACCTGCTGCTCCTGCAGCCGCTCCGATAATCGTTGCCAAAACCGCTACTCCACCTTTTTTCATGCTCATTCTCTCCTTCATTTTACAATCATTTGTTATTCAAAAGTTTTTTAACCGCCCCATCCCGACAGGCATATAGTATTGCTCTCTGCGGCAGTGTATGGACTGCCTGTCCCAAAAGACGGTCTGCAAAGGCAAGCGTTCCCAAAACGTATCGTTTGGATTGGTATCCATATGACATTGCTTCGATACGAATCCCTTTGATCTCCTCCCCTTGCAGCTTCTTGTTGTTGTCAATAAAACCTTCTACCTCAATTCCCGCAATTCGCAGGAAATCAAGTAGTGTTTGTCCGGCTTCTCCCGCACCAATGATCACCACCGCCTCATTCTCGTTATCGATATCCTTTACCACATACTGTGCTAACAGTGCCATTGATTTTGCCAGATTGGTTCCTGCGTACCGACATAGATTTCGGAACTCATAGCCTGCTTCTCCGCAGGTGCGTAAACCTTCCAGCCACAGTTCCTCCGTAATATCGTGGTTATCTGCAAATTGTTCAAATCCATGCTTCCGTATATATGTGACTTTCTGCGGATCGCAAAGCATATATCCGCTATCTACCCCAAAATTCTCATCATGTATCATCATGCCAAAGGCTTTGGCCTCACAGATACTCGGAACCTTAACCAACCGTTCATATGCTCTTGCCGTATCCAACGGGCTCGGTTTCAGAAAACCAATTCCCCTTATTGCTCTGACTCTTTGATATTCTGCCTGAAAATGCTCAATGCCTTGTTGAAGCATCCGAATACATTCCTTCTGTACATCCGGAATGATGTCTTTACGTCCAAGTACAGGAACATAGCTTCCCTCCTGCAGCGTATATCCCTGGGTGCTTCCGTAATCACACATTAATGCTTGTTCCAGAAGTCTTGGATGCCAGGTGATATAGGTGTTCATCTCGTCATTCTGGCCAAAGCTTCCTACATACCCACGAATATCCACATGTTTCACCACGTTGTCAATTGTTCCTTTTGCGCTAAATGCCAGCAGGTGAATATTGGAATTCTCTATTCCCTTTTCTCTGAGAATGGCTTCTATTCCCGCCTGAATGGTTCCATGAAAACCAATATCAACCGTCATACATCGACGATCCAATCCCATCTGGCATAAATACCCAAATGCTTCTTCGGTTTTCGTTGTTCGATATCGTTGAAAGACTTCCTTAATCCGCTCCTCGTGAATAAAAGAATAGAACTCATCTGCAAGCTGATAATAGCTCTTTCCTGCTTCCTCTCCGAATTGGTGCAAAAACTCCCCTTCATATTCTTCCAAACCAAACGTTTTGAAAACACTGTGAATGGTTGATTGGGATGCATTAAAAATATCTTCTAGTCTGTCCAGCGTAACCTCTGAAAGAGAAGGAATAAAGACAGCCTTTCTTGAGATAAACAATGGTTCAATCCGGATATCCGCCCCTCTGCTCTCTGCTTCTCTCTGAAGCAGACTGGCAAAGAGCCATCCCTCTCTCATAAGCGGGTAGATGCAGCGAATTCCTTCCCGCAACGCAACATCGATAATCCATTCCGTATATGCCGTCAATACAGGACCGTAAATCTGTATTCCGGTCCGATACCAGATATCTTCTCCCAGTTTCTCCTGCAATCCGGGAAGATATCTTCTCATAGAGAACAAGGTTGGCAAATTGTTCTCATACATCATCTTCTCATACTGCAATCCCGGAAATAGATCTCCGTCGTATAAACAATAATGAATCGCTTTCATACCCTTTTTGCAGGGCATTAGATAGTCACTGTTATAATTATCCCCTATATGCAACACTTCTGCAAGTAAGACATGCATATTTTCTGCAACAGAATCAAACAACTCCCCTGATTTCTTCGTATTTTTCCATTCTGAAGAAACGTAAATAGCAGGAATCTCTCCCGAATACCCTGCCATTCGAAATAATTGGGTGATCTCTTCCCGTGAAAAGTACATATCAGAAATACATACCACCTGAAATCCGCTTTGTTTTGCCCATTCCAACACCTGCATCATTACCGGGTTCAGGTAGCAGCCGGCACATTCCACATCAAACTCCAGGTTCATCATTGCACGAGGATTCGTAATAATCTCAGGCATTGCGTCGAATATCTGCGAAAAGGAAATCTCTGTGCTTCCGTTTTTTTCCTTTTCTAATGCTCTCGCTCTCTTCTCTGCATTGACCCGGAGAATTCGGTAATCCTCCCCCGAATAATCATTGGAAAGAAATCCTTTCTGAATGGCTTGCTCCCCCACTTTAGCAAAAATATCTTTCGGATTCTCCACATTTCGAAACAGAAGGGTATCAAACACGTCAAAGCTAATGACTTTAACGGGCGTTTCTCTGTTCATTTGCTCAATTGCATGCTTTATTCCGGAACAAGTGTATTCTTTCATACGTCAGTCCTCACAGTAGATTCAGTAAATGATTCACATACGCTTCTATGTCACATTTCTGCCTAATACTGGCCTTTGCCCTTTCGCCCATCAACTGTATCTGATCTCTGTCTGCAGCAAGAATTCCAATATCATCTGCCATCTCGTCCAGATCACCATTTTTGCAAACATATCCGTTCTCAACGCCAATGTATTCCTTGCAGCCGGATACTTCGAATACAACCGGTACACATCCATATCCCATTGCCTCCAGCATGGAGATGGCAGCTCCCTCATATTCAGATACATTGATGAAGATGTCCTGATCACTCCAGAAAAACTTCATCTGCTCTCTGGGCAGAAAGCCCATGAGTTTGACCCGGTCTTCCAGCTGATGCTCTGCTATGTAGGTTTCAATGGAGTCACTCAATGCTCCGCTTCCGGCAATCTGAAGTCGAAAATGAATTCCTCTTTGCACCAGTTTCTCCACAAGAGGAATCAAAAGGTCTGCTCTTTTCTGGGAACGGACGAGCCTGGCCGCATATCCGATACGAATACATTGTTCCGGATCCAGGGAGTACATTCTGTCTACCTGCTCAAAGCATATGGGGCTTTCTTTATACCTGACTTTTTTGCAATTTATTCCGTATTCCTCTGTCAGTGCCCGATTGATGTCCCTGCTGACCCCCATACAATAGTCAATCTGAGCCTCGAATCTCTTTACACAGCGAAACAATCTGGGTAGGTCATTATGAACAATTTCGATCAGTCGCAGAACGGCGTCCTCTCTGTGCGATTTCACAATGGCTGCCGCATGCATTGTCATGCTCTGCCATGAATCAATCACAATGCAGGGAGAATTCTCCAGGATTACATCTACGGTATCCTTCAGGCCCGAACAATACCCTTTTCTTCTCATGTTGAGATAACAGGTATCTTCCTCGAATCTCTCCGGAGCCGGTGCCGATGTGTCTGAAGTGAGGATCTTTACCTGATATCCCTGTCTCTTGAGTTCATCCGCAACTGTATATGTCCAACTCTCTACTCCCCCCTGATAGAGCCCCAGATCCGTGCCGAACAGGAACGTGGGAGCCTTGCCGTGATCTACACATACTTGCTGAATATATGCATATTTCCCCAAATTTTGCTGCATATATTCATACATGCATTCCTCTTTGCCGACGATCCGCTCTCCCAGACCCAGTTCATTCAGCTGATGCCGAATCTCCTCCTCCCACACGCTTGCAATCACGATATCTGCATCCCATTTCGCAAACTCCGACGGTGGAATTACAGGGACTTCCTCTAACCGGGAGCCCCATATCGATTCATTATTATCCGAAAATCCAATAACCCGATACCCGAAGTCCTCCAGCATCCACTTCGCCAGTTTTCCTCCTGTTCCGGCTCCAAAAATAATGACTGACCTCATCCCTTCCCCCTTAATCCAAAACAGCATACAGTACAGTTTCTGCTACTCCACCGGTGTGATGTCTGACAAATAGTCTGTATTCCGGTACCAACGCATGAATGTACTGAGGTATCTCGTACAAATCCTCCGCCTTATGGTACAGGCAGATTGCCAATGTAGGTTTGTTCTTCTGAATGGTTTTCCGGGCGCCGTGAAGGGTGTCCATCTCATATCCTTCCACGTCCAGTTTGATAAACGTTACCGGTCCGGAAATAGATTCATCAATGCTCTCAATCATAACCACTTCATTACCGTCCTCGGCAATTCGACCTGCCTCGCAATTGTCTTCATTGGAGATGAAGAACAACTCCTGATGCATTCTTCCCAAACCGGCCTTTATCGGAACAATTCTGTCATCCTCTCTGAATTTTTCCTGCAAAATTCTATGATTCTCCTTGTCCGGTTCAAAGGCATAAATCTTTGCAAAATGATTCCCCGTCTCCGCAATGATGCGTTCTACCGTATCCCCGACAAATGCTCCCCCGTCCACAAACACCTCGTTCGGTCCAAGATGAATAATCCCTTCGACAAAGTACTGATCATCCTCGCAGATCTCTTCAAACCGGCAATCCCCGCAGTCCCGCTTCCTGATAATAAAATCAATAATCTCTCTCGACTTCTCATCCGCAAGATATCCCTTAACATTTTCCAACTGAGCCTTTTCCGCTTCGGAATATACGCGTCCGATATGTACCAGGTCATGATAGGAATAAACCTGATTCAGTTGATAGGTCGAAAGCTGATTTTTAATCTCCAGCGCATAGGAACTGGTAATAATGAAAAGAGCATCCTTCTTACAGTCCGCTAACACATCCAACGACAGCACATGAAAACCACATACCTCGCTTCCCCACTTCCTCTCATCATTGTCGAACACCCCTCGAACATGCAACCCGGACAGAACATCCTTATGCCGTTCTATTGCTGTCCGAAACACGCCGCCCGCACCAAAAAAGAATATATCATTTTCCCTGTTCTTCTCTAATACTTCAATCAGATTCATCGCATCTCCTCCAACATACATTCTTTTATTCGTTGCAAAAAAGAGCTATTGTTCTCTCCGCGCCTTCCGTTAAGCCGAATTCTGCCCTCCAGCCAAGTGCTTCCAGTTTCCCGGCACACAGTGCCGAGTTCTTCATCAGATTGTAGCTTTTCTGCTCCGCATCTGACGGATTTGCATAGCACACTGAAACCCCTGCAGCTCTTGCAAGTGCTTCCGCCAGTTCCCGAATGGTAACAACGCTATTACAATTGGATATATTATATGCCTCTCCCTTTTGTCCCCCCAGAAGAACCGTAAGAATTGCCGAAGCGCAATCCAACACATAGCAGTATGACCGTAATTGATCGCCTGCACTTTTCATGATTATGTCCTCACCATTGACTGCACATCGGGTAAACTGGGCCGATGCCCGACTGTCAGAGTCGGTAATGGTCTGCCCGTAGATATGTCCCGGTCTGACAATGGCAATATCCATTCCGTATTCCTGTATGTATGCTGCACACAGTGTCTCTGCCGCACGCTTCGCGCTTGGATAAGCTGCGCGGGGATTCAAGATGTCCACATATCCGTAGTCTGTCTCCTCATACAGTTTCCGATGGATATCACTACCTATAGGATTCCCGTATACTTCACTGGATGAAATATAGAGAACACGTCTGCTGTTTCCCATACGGGCCGTTTCCAAAACACTCTGCAATCCGGCTATATTGGCCAGCATTGTTTCCACAGGCTGTACTCCAAACAATGCCGGATGTGCGTTACTCGCCCCATGAATCAAGTAATCTGCCTGTATCTGAAGCGATTGCATACGGGTAGCATCATATGCCACATAAGTATAGTCCTTCCCCTCTATCGCCCCGCCAAATCGCTTCTGCATCCGCTCCCTGCTTCGTCCTGCCAGCAGAAGCTTCATGTTCGCATCTTTCACACGGTTCAAATAGAGGAGGACATCACACACCGCTGAGCCAATCATTCCGGTCGCACCGGTGATCAGAACGGTCTTCCCCCGCAATTGCTCCACATGGAGGATATGCGGCAGTATTCTCTCGATGTCCTCATCATATCTCTTCCCTAATCGTATCATTTCAACCACGTATCCTTTTTTGTTTGAAGAAGCGCCTTGAAAATCATCATATCATCCACAGTTGTAATCTTCAGATTCTCTTCTGATCCTTTGGAGAAATAAACCGTCTCTCCAAGTTCCTGCATGAGCGTACAGGATGCAGCCGTTCCTGTGATGTTTCTCTTTGCCGCCTCTGCATGTGCCCACAGCAGCTTGCCGTAAGTATAGGTATGAGGAGTCTGCGTTCTGTAAAGTTGTGTTCTCGGAATGGAGATGGTAGAGGTCTCCCCATCATCTTCACTTCGGAAGACGGCTTCCACACATGGGATAGCCGCCACGGCACTTCCACGCTTTTTGAACACCGCCAGGCTGTTTGAGATAATCTCGCCGGATACCATACAACGGTTTCCGTCATGCACCATGATGATATCCTCCTCACAAATCTCACCACGCAATGCTTCCAGGCCAAGCCGAATGGATTCCTGACCGGTTTCCCCACCGGGAACTACCCAGCGAAGTTTGGATATGTTAAACTGGTTCGCGTATGCTTTCAAGACATCAATCCACGCCGGAAGAGTCACCACGACCATCGCATCAATGCCGGGATGCGCCTGGAATGCCTCCATCGTATAGATAATCAGAGGTTTGTTCTCCACATGAATAAACTGTTTGGGAATATCCTGTCCCATTCTCGTACTCGTACCTGCTGCTGTCAACAATGCGATTACCATGCCATCTCCTCCATAATACTCTTTTTACATAAGATAAACAGATCCTTTGTCTGTTCGTAGCTGCTTGCGTATATGAAATCCTTCCGGCTGAAGATAATGTTGCACCAGGCATCAATATAGTTTGCCCTGGGCATGTCCGGTGTGAGACTGAAAATGTGACTGCACATAATCAACTGTATATCGCACTTTGGCTCACCCATCTCCTGATGATTTCTTATCTCGCAATCCGGATACTGTTTACGAAGGGCTTCTGTCTGGTTCTGCGTTCTTTCGTCTACCGCAATCACTATCCTAATATCGGGGGCAAATGTTCGAATATTCCTCACTATATTCCCAATTCCTTCAAAACTTCCGTTAAAAAGAATCTCCACACTCTCTTTATTGCGAAGTGCCTGTTCCACCCGATTGGGAACTGCAGGACGAGGGAGAATCTTCCCTTCTGCCGCCTTTCCCCGAACACCATGCATTGCGTCATCGAAGGCATACATCAGCGTTCTGACAATATTGAATTCTCCCTTCAGATTGACGCTGTAAATCATCCGAAACATTTCCGTCAGGATACAGTTTCTAAAATCTTCTTTTTGGGATTCAGGGAGAAACTGTAAGAAAAAGTGCATTCGATTTCTCCACATGTAATAATGGATAAAGGTATTTCCCGCATTTCGACCTCCGGCCTTATGCCAGACGCGGGACTTTCCATAAGATGCAACCTGATATCCTGCAAGACCAAAACGATATCCCCACTCCATATCATCCCAGTAGATGAAATTGTCCTCCGGCATCAGTCCGATCTTCCGAACAGCCTCCGTGCGAACCATCATTGAGCATGCCGGAACATAGTCGCAATAAACCACTTCCGGAAGCATATCGGTATCAATACAATTCTTGAACTGATCCTCCTGAATATAAGTATCAAAGCGGATTTTGCCGCCATAATTCCATATCTTATCCGGTTCATCCATGAAATACGCCTTGCTTCCAACCATACCGCATTCGGGATGTGTATTCAGGAATTCCTGTAAATAGAAAACCGCCTCCGGATCAAACACGATGTCATTATCGACGCACATCAGATATTCATGATCGTGTCTCAACGCTTCCCGAAGACCGGTGTTAAATCCTCCTGATCCGCCAAGGTTCTCTTCATTCACCAGCAGTGTGACGCGCCCTTCAAATTGTTCACGGATCATTTTGACAGACTCGTCCGTAGAAGCATTATCCACGACATAGACATCAAAGTCGTCTATTGTAGATGCAAAAAGAGAATCAAGACATTTCACAACATAATCCTGTTTGTTATAGTTACACACCACGATTCCGATTTTATGGCTCATGCTTTACCTCGCTTATGCTTCTTGCTTCCATTCACAAGTTCCTGTATTTTCCGATATAGTCTCTGGGCCGAGTCCCCATCTTCCAATTCAAACAGTTTTGTACGCAGTGCATGTCTGCCCTCTGCATCGGTATTACCGCCAAGGGCATCCCGAATACCTGACATCAGTTCCTGCATTGTATATGCTTTCGTTTCCGGCATCCACTCCTCATACGGGAAATAATTTTCCCTTGTATCATGGGAATATTCTTCAAAATCATACAAGAAAAAAACAGTCGGCCGATCCAGCAGGGTATAATCGGAGTAGATGGAAGAATAATCCGTCACCAGAGCATCCGCCCTTCCCAGAAAAGCATAGGGATCCGCGTCCGCTTCAATATTGACGATATTGGAAAACTGAATTCCCTCAAACAGGGATCTGACCTTGGATTTTGGATGTAGCTTCGTATAAAAGAAAATGTGCTCCTCTTGCAGGAAATGATTAAAGTTTTCCAAATCCATCACTTCAAAGAATTTTGTCTCGGATGCCCGGAAAGTCGGCATATAGATAACCACTCTGTCGCCTACCGCATGCTGCTCATCCATGCAGCGGATAACCCGACGTTCTTCATCCGTGTACACATTCTCAATTGTATGTCCGATCAGCACATCATTTCTGGGATATCCGTTTACCAGAACGTGATTCTCCGGTACCCCGAAAGCCCCCGCAAAAATGGTTTTCATCATGGGGGAGGTGGCGAGAATATAATCACTTGGTTTCTCGTTCGTCATGCTGATCAGGTAATTGCTCCACCATTCGCGTCTGGTACGCGGATGACGAAGATAATCATGCTTATTGTCATGATTAATTTTCTTATTTCCCGACCCATGCCACATATTCATATGTATCGCTCCGCCGGACGTCCAGAAACAGATATCTTTGGTGTAATTATCGTATAGATACACCTTCGCCCGCAGACAATACCAGATACCTTTCAGAGAACGCACGTAGTAAGCAGGATAACCGTTTTGGCGAAGGAAAGATACGATCTCCTTTTTCCTGGAGATCCATACCGCCTGAACCTGTTCGCTTTGCTGCTGATTCAGATACAGGTATAAATATCTTCCGTTGTCAGCCCATCTTCGCCCAAACGTACTTCCGATTACCCACAGATTCTTTTTTCGGATCATCAGATGAGAAGCCCAATAGACCGGCACCAGGAAAAGCTGTAGCCAGTATTTCAGAAACGCACCTAAGGGTTTACGCATCGCATGACTCCTTGTTCACATATTTGGGTAACTCGATGTAGTCCTGCATATCATCCAGAATCCGCTGCCTCCCCATACGATTTAACCGTGTATAATATGACATGACTTTATTTTCCATCAGTTGTTCTGATATGGTTTTGCTGTGGTCCAGCGGGGTGAAGTCCACCGGGTTAAGTTCCAGCTTGTCACAGATTCTGATGACCGTTCCGTAAGCCATTCCCTCAATTCCCCGATCAAATGCCGTAACAAGCGTACTGTATGGAATATTCGTATCCAGACAAAATGCCCGGATACTCTTGTATTTGCTTCTGATAGACTCTTTTAACAGTTCAGACTTATCCATATGATTCACTCCTGTCCAAACACCATCATTACCACTTTTTAAGATAGGTCTTTCGTTCCATCGGATCAGCGCTGTTGATCTGCGGATCCTTGTAATAGGAATCGCTCTTCATGTGCTGCGTGGAGACTTCTTCAAAGATTGCTCCTGTCTTGGATGAGAAGGAGTGGTACTCACCCCGGAGAACCGTTTGCATATCTCCTGGGTGAAGATGCTTCTCTCCCTGCCCGTCGATCTGTACATCCAGATCTCCATACAGCACCTGGAAGGTTTCCTCCTTCACCCGGTGGGCATGGGACGGATGGAACTGCCCCGGAAGAACAATGATATATTTCTTGCAATATTCCCGATTAATGATATTGATAATAATCGCACCCGTTTGACGGAAATGCTTCACTCCATAATGATGGGATAGTTCCACTTCAAACTCGGTTCCCAGTGCAATCCCGGCCTCATAGAGCATACCCTTGGCATCATGGACCGCATTCCGGACAATCCCTACACCGGTCAGTTTCGGCTGTTCAACAATCTTATCATCCGCCTTGTAATCAACGCTTGCCACCATACCCTCTTTGAAGTCTCCACTGAACAACTGCTTCTCCTGCAGCGGCATCGCATAGTAAACATCGTTCTCTGTCAGAACCTCCCCTGCCTTAATATCTCGTTTCGCATAGGTACCGCGCATCAGGGAGTGCAGGGAATCCAGTTCGTCCTGACTGATATATTTGGTATTCTCTTTCTTCATGACGCACATGGTTCGGGCAGTAACTGCTGCCTCAACCCATTTCTCCGCCTGTTCCGGATTCATGGAATATGCGTTCAGCTTAATTGTCTCTGTCGGAAGACCCACATGACGTTCCAGAATCTTCGCACCCTTGGCAATTGCCAGCATGGCAACCGTATTGTCGTTCGGATCCTCATGTCCGGAATACCCGATGGGAATATCCCGGTATCTCTTCTGCATTCTGGTAATAAAATCAAGCTGAAGTGAATCTGCAGGTGCAGGATATTCTGCTACGCAGTGCAGGAAAGCAAAATTCGCTTTTCTGTGAGAGAAATAATTGTATATCTTATCAATGTCGGCCAAGGTCTTGCCGCCGGTAGAGATAATGATCGGTTTCCGGGTCTTCTCGATCTTCGCAAGCAATGGCCAGTCAAGGGAACTGCAGCTTGCAACCTTGATGATATCCAATCCCTGATCCATACACCAATCAACACCTGTCTCATCAAAAGGAGTGCTCATGGCCAGCATTCCTTCTTCCCTGATACAGCTTACCAGTTCAGAAAACTGCTCATAATTCAGTTTCGTACCCATGAATCTCGGAATATGCTTCACATCGGTACGATCCTTAAAATCCTTGTGAATAAAAGTATCCAGATCCCGATACTGAAGTTTTACGGCAGCCTTGATATTGTTTTTTCTGGCAATCCTTCCCATAGCTCTGATGATATCCTTACCATGCTCCACACTTCCCTGATGGGAATTGGCCATCTCGAAAATAAAGAGATTATCAAATATACTATTATTCATACTTATTTCCTCCAATCTGTATATAAAAGCCGGTATATATAACAAAAGCATCTGCTATATATATCGGCTTTTAAACATAATATCTTTAACACCTTATCAATATTTCGATAATAAATCATCAGAATAGAATCTATGTTTCTGCCCACTATCTATCCTTCCTGCATACATATTTCCTAATATGATTTTTGCATTCCCGCAGCATTACCCTCGCAAAAATCTTTCGCAGTTCTGTTTCCATACCATGAAAAGATCTCGTTTTTTTTGCTGTTTGATAAAAGCTAATTCCGTTCTTCAACCAATCTCTTTTATTGAGATATTCACAGTGATTCCTCTTTGCAAATCCCGGTTTGCAAAGACATCTGTAATACTCTTCCGTCACTGTATTCAGCAAATCTTCATACTTGACGAGCAGAAGGTTTCTTCCCTCCTCCCCCAGTTTCAATTGCTTTATCTTCTCTTCCCATTTCGCCAGCTGATTTTGCGCAAAAACCAGAGAAATATATACATCTCCATACACTTCTGCTCTGTTTTTCCGAATTGTCTCTCGATTTCCCGGCTGGTGAATCACACCTTTATGATATTGATACACCCTTCGAGTACCCGTCGCGGCGCACAGGTAACATCCCAAAAGATAATCTGCCTTATCCTGTTCCGTTGTTGCATGTATTCGGAGCATGTCTGCGTCAAAATAACGGCAAAAGAACTCCCTTTTCCAAAGCAATGTCCCCGGATGTCTTGATCCGATCATAATCATATATCTGTCATTTCCAAGATATTGCCCCTCGGGATATTCCTTGGCATGAAGACTGATAAAGTCATAATCCGCCGTTTGCAGATATTCACAGAGTTCATCCAAATCCCGTCCGGAGATATAATCTCTGTCATTTACCACAATCACATAGCGACCTGTAGCATATGTCCACAGGAGATATGTATTAAATATACCGAAATTATTGTCTCTCTCTACAATCCGAACCCGTCTGTCATCAATACCTTTCAATCTCTCAACAGTATCATCCGTTGATGCATTATCCCCTACAACAAACTCTATTCGATCGGAATGACACCGCAACATGGTCTTCATATTCCTGCACACCAGCAAAGAACGGTTATAGGTTGAAACAATGACTGTCAAAACTGTTTTATCCACTACATACTCCTCACATTCATAATGACAGGTATTCATCAATTTGTCTCTGCGTTACTGCTCGCATATTTTCTCCGGCAAGGTAATCACAGTTCCATTCTGCAATTTTACGAAGAGCGGTTCTGACATTCCAGACCGGCTTCCAGCAAAGATTCTCACAGAGTTTACGACAATCTAATTTCAGAAGGTTCGCCTCATGGGGACCGCCATCATGCCGTTCTTCCCAATGGATATGTTGCCCTGTAAGTTTCTCCCACTCCTCATAGTAAGTGGTTACCAGTTCTGCCGTTGTCCAGCAATCCTGATCTTTAGGTCCGATATTGTAGCTGCCGGCCAACGCTGCATTGTCCCACTGCTCCATAGCCAATTCAAGATACACTACTACAGGCTCCAAAACATGCTGATACGGACGTATCGAAGATGGATTGCGGACAACAAGCTCTTTCCCGGTTTCAATGGCTCTCAGGCAATCCGGAATAATCCTATCGGCAGCAAAATCTCCTCCTCCAATCACATTTCCGGCTCTGCATGTAGAGATACGAACCTCTCTTCCTTCTTCTGTTTTTCCCGTATTTCCTCCCAGGAAAGAATTTTTATAGCAACTCGTAACCAGCTCGGAGCAGGATTTCGAATTGGAATATGGATCAAACCCGTTTAATTCATCCTCTTCTGTATAACCACGTTCCCATTCGCGGTTCAGATAAACCTTATCCGTAGTCACATTAACGACCGACCGAACAGAGGGACAGTTTCTGACACATTCCATGAGATGAACCGTTCCCATAACGTTTACTTCATATGTATACACCGGATCTCTGTAAGACTCCCTCACAATAGGCTGTGCGGCCATATGAATTACAATCTCCGGGCGAAAAGAATTGAAATCCATACGCAATCTATTCAGATCACGAATATCTGCTGTAGAAGACTTCACCTCATCCCTAAGACCACATAACTCATATAAGCTCGGTGATGTCGGAGGTTCCATGGCGTATCCATAGACATTTGCCCCCAATGATTTCAGCACCATGCACATCCAGGCTCCCTTGAATCCTGTGTGCCCCGTAATGAGTACCCTTTTGTTTTTATAAAATTCCTGGAGTTTCATCTGTTTCAATATATCCCCTCATCCCATGCCGGAAACGTTTCCGTGCACTATATCCCTTCACATCCTTCTCGGATTACACGCACCATTGTATCCAGCATCATCCGATTCATTCCCGGATAAACACCTATCCAGAACGAATTCATCATGATGCGATCTGTATTCTGCAATTGACCGACCACACGATATCCGGTTCCGGCTGCCCGCATTTGATCAAAACATGGGTGCTTCACCAGATTACCTGCAAACAGCATGCGCGTCTGGACATTGTGTTTTTCTACATACTGAACAATTTTGTTTCGGTCAACGCCCTCTCTGCATGTTAACAGAAAGCCAAACCAACTCGGATCTGAATTGTTACATGCCTGTGGCAGAATAAAATATTGATCCAATCCCATCTCCAGCATCTGACTGAATAAATAGGCATGGTTCCTTTTTCTTGCCACGACGAAATCATTTAGTTTCTCAAGCTGGGCACATCCAATCGCTGCCTGCATATCGGTTGCTTTCAGATTATACCCCAAATGAGAATATACATATTTGTGATCATATCCGCATGGCAATTCCCCATATTGACCATCATATCTGTGACCGCACAGATTATCCTGACCGGAGGAGCACACACAGTCCCGCCCCCAATCACGCAAGGATCTGATGATCTTCGCCAAAAGGGGATGATTGGTATAGACCGCACCGCCCTCTCCCATTGTCATATGATGAGGCGGGTAAAAACTGGATGTTCCGATATCTCCTATTGTTCCGGTCTTATACTGCACTCCATTCATCGTATATGTGGACCCTAGCGCATCACAGTTATCCTCTATCAGCCACAGATTATGTTTTTCACAGAAAGCTTTGACAACTGCCAAATCAAAGGGATTGCCCAATGTATGGGCAGCCATGACTACCTTTGTTTTATCGGACAGTGCATCTTCCAAAGCATTGACATCGATATTATATTGCGGAATTGTAACATCCACAAATACCGGCACTACGCCATATTGTAATGCAGGCGTAACAGTTGTCGGAAATCCTGCTGCAACAGTAATCATCTCATCCCCCGGCTTCACCTGTCGATCTCCCAAAAGCGGAGATGTCAGTGCCATAAATGCACACAAATTGGCTGAAGATCCCGAATTCACAAGCGTGCAGTACTTTACTCCAAGATATTCCGCAAAACGTGTTTCAAATTGTCCGGTATACCTACCTGCAGTCAGCCAGAATTCCAATGCGCTGTCCACAAGATTACATACCTCTTTCGAATCATACACTCTGGCAGCATAATGAATCCGATCGCCTTCGCGATATTCCGGTTGTCTGAGATATTGTTCACAATATTCAGCCACCATTTCCAGGATCCGTTCTTTTGCCTGACGTTCTCCATTTTCTCCCACTGCCTTATCCTCCACACTTACTGCACGGAATCCATCAGAATACGATGTTTTATCTCTTCCTCATACCCATCCAAAATGTCCTCATCGAATTTACGATTCAACGGAGCATGGCATTGTTTGCAGATCTCATTCTGACACCGGTTATGATTCAGATGCATTAGCAGAAATTCCTTACGTTCCGGTCCATTCCATATTTCCGGCAAAGATCGTTCCATAATGTTTCCGAACGTAGTTGGCTGCGGATGGTCACAACAGGGTGCAACGGTCCCGTCTGCAAGTGTATACAACGTATAGAAGATGGGGCTGCAACACAATCCCTGCAATTCCGCAAAGCGCTCTTGCGTAAAAGGTGAAGTATCCTTCACGATTCCGCTGTAATCAACTCCCTTAAAAACAGGCATAACCTTATCAATATGAATCGTGTCACAGATCGGACTGTACATCTCATAGAAGCGACTTTCCTCCCCATCCTTCAATGCCATATCAACCGTCTTGATATGTAACCTGCATTTCCCGCGGCTGTATTCATAGAAATACTTAATATTATGATAAAAAGTATCATAATCGACTTCATATCCACACACTTCCCTGTATGTCTCCGCATCCAATCCCTGTAACGACAGACACAGCCGCGTCAATCCTGCGTCCACCAGCCCCTCCGTCATCTCCTTTGTAAGCATAGATGCGTTGGATACAATCTCATATTCCCCTGCAAGATCAACTTCCTTCATATACCGAACCATCTCGATAACATGCGGATTCAGTAGTGGCTCACCTATGGAGGAAAGCAGAATCTTTTTTATTTTGTGCGGGAACTGTTTGGCCGAATCAACAATACGAACAAACATATCCCAGTCTAAAAAACGACGTTTTAAGTCCTTTTTCTCGGTCGTGCTATCATCTGCAGACTGAATGCAGTATTTACACCTAAAATTGCAGATATCCCCCAGAAAAATGCCCATCAAATACGGCGTATCCAACGGAATTACATCTTTCAGAACAGTTCTGTTATTCTTTTCACTCCTCAGTGCAATCTCAGCCATCCATCCATTCTCCTTTTCATGTATTACAGTTGCCGATTGCCATACCGTTCAGGCAAACAAAATAATAATCCGTGATTGCGTTCTCCATAAAATATCTTTGCGCATCCGGTATCGCAGCATCCGAACAAACCAGAACAAGTGCATCTTTCATCTTGTCTATAGGCACATCTTCACAAGCCTTTGAATCTATCCCGTGATAGCGAACCCTCTTGTATTTATCAATCACATCACACAGGCACATATCTCCATAATGTTCCTGCATAAACCGGTACACCAACTCAGCAGTTTGCGTCACAGACCAGATAACGTATTGACGATGCCCATCTGCCGACCGTTTCTCCATAAACTCTTCAAGTGCCTCCATATTTTCAACGCGATCTTTTCCCGCGTCGGCTTTGACATAGATTCTCTGAAGAAGGGCTCGTTCCTCCGAAATCTGATCGTTCAGTTGTATTCTCTTTTGCGCGACGGATAATAACAGTTCTTTTACAGTCTGTATCTCTTTCCTCTCCGGGGTCCAGTCGATATCTGCGTATTCCCCTTCTGAATATACTTTCACGATACAGTCAATACCATTAAAGCGGTAGGAGTATCTGTCTTTGGCAAAAATAACCGGTATCCCTTTTGCAATACAGGGCAGAGCCACATGCATTCTGGACGTTATGATCAATTCAGCCTGTTCATAAATCTCCCAGATTTTTTTCGTAAATACTTCCACATCGCCTTCCACATCTCTGATATCAAATGCATTGCTCAGAAACTGACATCGTCCTCTGTATTCCTGTGGGAGGTATGTTTTCAATCCTTCCGGAAAGTCCACACATATAATTCCTCCTGTCCGAGCATGTGTCACACACGGAAAGGTTAATGTCATACATCCAAACAAATAGGCATCTATCCCATATTTCTGCATGATTCTATAGGTATGAAATTCTCTGCAACCAATCGGCTCATATTGTTTCAAATACGCAACGTCATCCGTCGATAGTTCCGGGCTAAGTATACTTAATGCGAGAAAAACAGGATGGATTTTGGGCGAGAAGCATGTAATATTCAAATCACTGTGATACGATATAATCGGAAAAGATATGGGAAGAATAACCGGTTCCCCATCATATGTCCATAAATCCGACAACTCAATTCGCACTACATCCTCATACTCTATTCCGGCGTGTCTGTACAGATTTTCAATTGCAAGAATCTGTATGTCATCTCCAATATTGATTCTCCCGTTTCTCCTGCCGTACTTCAGGTTGGCATACCTCATGGCACTATCATCAGCCTCCTCATTACTTCTTCTCCGATAAAAGGATACATCTCATGCAGACATGGTGTATGGAATGTTCCATCCTCATTCATTCGGGACATCACTTTGGGCAGAATTGGATCATCCAGCAATTGATCAACCACCAGAATGGTTCTCCCTTTTTCCGCCAGAAATGCATCCACTACATCCGCCAGTTCTCCATTATTGTGGCACTCCATAAACCGGAAGCCAAACGCATCCGCAATTTTTCCAAAATCCGGAAAGCTTACCCCGCTTTGTTTATCGCAGCCAATATATGTACCCTGGAAAAAGTTTTTGTTAGTCTGCCTCAACGCCCCATACCCGTCATTGGAAAGGATAACTATTTTTACCGGAAGATCATAGTGATGAATCGTCTGTAAATCCTGTAAATTCATCATAATCGAACCATCCCCCGTAATGCAATAGATTGTTCTCTCTCCATTTGATGCGACCGCCATTCCAATTGCCTCCGGAATGTCGTCACCCATAGAGCCTGTATTATAATTCACTATCATCCGCTGTCCGGGAGCTACCGCACCAATCTGGAGGAATCCTAGCATCCCATTACTGTTCCCAAGCGCAAACCACTCCGTACCGGACGATCTATCCAGAATTTCCTTGGCAAGCACATAGTAAGATACTCTTTCCTCCGCATCGCCAGCCTCCCGCAGGTCAATATCTCCCAATTCATCGTCCAGGTGATCCAGATAAGTGATCCATTCATCATGGCGGGTCCATTTCCTGATCGTATTGTCGGCACTTCGGAGGAATGCGTTGATATCGGCCCGAATACGAAGATCAACTCGCAAACCGGGCTTCCTCATCTCATCCTCTGAAATATCAACCATGACAATTTTCGCATTCGGTGCAAATCCTTCCATATAGAAGCCTGTTTGTTTTGTTGGAAGGCTATTCCCCAATACAATAATCAAATCTGCATTCTGTAATATAAAATTCCCTTTTCTTCCGCCAACCGTACCTGATGTACCATAATAGAACGGAGCGCCTTCATACAAAATGTCCGCCTGTAGTGCCCCTCCAACAACAGGAATCTCCATGGCTTCCACCCAGGTTCTGAAGTTTTCCACGGCTCCTGACATTCTTATGCCCGATCCGGTCAGGATACACGGACGTTTTGCAGACTGTATCATATCATTCAGCTGTATCATCAACTCATGATCAGGCGCATCGGAGAAGTCCATGCAGTCCTCTGCCGGCGCAAGATCATCCTCTTCCACCCAGGTTCCCTGTACATCAAGGGGAATGCTGAGCCAAACGGGACCTTTCCGACCAGTCCGCGCAATCTCGATGGCCTTTAGAACCTCTTTTCGAACATCCAACGGATTCGTTAGCAATGATGCATACTTTGTAAATCCTTTTACGGCAGAAACAGCGTCAAATTCCTGTACGCCCCTGCACCGAAGCTGTAAACCCGTAGGTTCAATGGTTGTTTCATAACGCGGAAACCCCGCAATCACAAGCATAGGAACATTGTCAACCCATGCACCCTGAACACCATTGAAGGTGTTGATTGCACCCGGGCCACTCGTAACAGACACCAAAGCCATTCTGCCACACGCTTTTGCATATCCCTCTGCAGCCATTGCGCATACCTGTTCATGATGGCAAAAGACTTTGTTCATTTCCGGCTTCATTGCCAATGCATTATCAATATGCATTGCACCACCGCCAACCACCGCAAAGCAGTCCGTTATCCCATTATCCACGACAATATCCATGATGATATCTGCAACTCTTCTCTTCATCTTGACTCCCTCACATAACATCTGTACCTTGTTTGCCCCAATGTGCTCTCTCCCACTCTATCTGCATCCGAATTCCTTCCCTCAGCGAATACATCGGCCTGATCCCGGATTCCTCCACTATACGTCGATTGTTTGCCGAGTAATTGGTGTTGTGTTCGTCGGAAAGGAGCCGGATCCCAAGTTCTGAATGCATCTCTTCAAGCACCAACCTCGCAATATCGGTCAGATGGGTTGCTATTCCGGACGTCACGTTATAATCATGATGCTTCAATTCTGCATTGATTCCCCATTCAATATACCGTGCAAAATCAAAGACATGGATATAATCAAATTCACAATCCTTACGAATTGTAATTGTTTGATTCCGAAGAACCGAACGTATACAATGCGTAATGAACTTGCTCTCCATATCATTGGGACCAAAACAGGCAAAGATACGGAAATTGAAAACATTCCTGCTCTGACAGGCCAGACGATTCATCACATATTTTCCAAGCCCATAGGGGTCTTCCGGAATCATGCTGAAACACCGTTCCTCCGTAATCAGATCCAAATCTCTTGTTTTTCCATATTCCGCACCGGAACCGGTATAAATCATTTTTCCAAACAAATCCGAGTGATTATAAAAATTCAGGAAGATGCGAAGGCTGTCTTCCAATAGGTTTTCATACAAATCAACGGGATTTTTTGCAGGCGTTGGATTTGCAAAATGAACCACGACGTCAAAACGCTCCCGCTCCAGATATGAGCTTACTTCTCTTTCGCTTTTCAAATTCAAGTCTGTTCTCGCCGGTGTTTTTATCTCGTACATTGCGTTTTTCTGTAAAACAGGCAATACATTGCTTCCGATAAACCCCGTACTTCCGGTTAATAATATTTTTTTCAAAGTTACTCCCACTTCTTCCACGGTGCCTGATTAGCTGCTAACATCTGTTCCAGAAGGATCATCTCACGCTTGGTATCCATACATTGCCAAAAACCTTTATGCACATATGACATTAATTCGCCCTTTTCAGCCAGTTCTTCCAAAACATCTTTTTCCAAAACAGTATTATCGTCTTTCAAATATCCGAATATGTCCGGTTCCAGAACCATATATCCCGCATTAATCGGTGCACTGTCCATAGGTCGTTTCTCACGAAATGCACGCACAGACCGATCCGCGGCAATATCCAGGATTCCTTTCTGCTGCTCCTGCATAACAGCTGTTAATGTGGCCATTTTTCCATGTTGTTCATGGTATTCCAATATTTTGCGGATATCCACATCACATACACCATCTCCATAGGTCATCATAAACCGCTCATTTCCGATATACTTTTCCACACGTTTAATTCTTCCACCGGTCATTGTCTCATACCCCGTATCCACAACAGTTACTTTCCAGGGCTCACATTTTTGTTCGTGTATTATCATATCATTTCTGCCATTTGTGAAATCAAACGTAATATCACTATTGTGCAGAAAATAATCCGCAAACCATTCCTTAATCATATATTGTTTGTAACCGGCACATATTATGAAATCATTAAATCCATAGTAGGAATATTCTTTCATAATATGCCACAAAATCGGTTTTCCACCAATTTCTACCATGGGCTTTGGCTTTGTTTGTGATTCCTCGGATATCCGTGTTCCGAGCCCACCCGCAAGCAATACCACCTTCATATCGTAACTCCTCCGCGTCCAATTCCATTTCGCATAAACAAAAGAACATTGCATACTCTATATTCTACTATCAATTCGCCCAAAAATCATCAATGGTTTCCAGGTCTTTCGATTACCCTACGTCAAAAAAACTGAATCACGGAAGAACCCTGATTCCCATCTTCCCACTTCTTCCGTCAAGGTATCCCTTTATCATCATCCGGAATGTCTTGATTTTCGTCTTTCCAAACAGCAGGTTTCCCAGAAAATGCATCTTTATCATATTCCGTAGCTGTTTTTTG
>JAEDCX010000089.1 GCA_016293925.1 Lachnospiraceae bacterium
GCATCGACTGCGCTGCCGGACAATACATGTGCAAGGGATTCCCCCACCCGGCTGGAAGTTGTGATGGCAACATCTGCCGGAAGGGATACCGATACGCTGTGGATCGGAAACCAGCAATTCCGGATGGCAGGTACCAGTTCATCCGGAATCGGCAGGCTGTCTGCAGGTGATCCGGATTCGGGGCTAAGGCACGTCAGCTCATCCCGTGAGAGCGTCCTCTGCGGCTCATAACGGATGAAATCCCTGGTTTCCCATACGGCGAAACGGGCAGGTTGCATTGGGTTACCGGATGCATCGATAATCTCTCCCAGAACAAGGAAGCAGTCGCCATTGTCCAGAAGACCCGGGTTCCGGATCCCACGCTCCAGAATGGTATTGTCCCCGGATATATCTGCCTTCGGGAAAAGAATACCGTACCCGCTGTGAAGCGGTTCGTATTCTCCGTTTGTCCGAAGGGCCATATGTACGCTGTTGGCAAGGCCGGATGGTCTTGTTTTAGCAATGATGGGTTCCGTATAAACTCTGATCTGTGCCATTGCGCTACCTCTCCTGATTATGAAAAACTGCGGTTACTTCGCTGCCTGCCCTGGTGAACGCGATGAACCGGTTAATATCTGCATGGCAGTCAATCCACTGTCCGCCGTCGTAGATTTGTTCACTGTTCACATCCATCCAGCGTCCCTTGGGAAGATATACTCTGCGTTCCACGCAACCGTATTCCGTAATGGGAGCGAAGAGGATATCTTCGCCGAACATATACTGATCCTCCAGACCGTAACAGATTTCGTCCTCGTAGTTGTCGAAGAACATGGGACGCATAATCGGAAGTCCTTCTCTGGAAGCAATCTCCATATAGTGGAGAATGTAGGGCTTTAATCTTTCCCGGAGAAGAATCAGATTCTTCAGGATCTCGTAATTTCTCTCACCGAAACTCCAGATTTCATTGGCACCGCCGCTGCGTTCTTTCACACCAGGATGTCTGTCAACCTGCTCCGGCGTGCGGATTCTCGCACCGTGCAGTCTCATGACGGGACAGAATACGCCGAACTGTGTCCACCGTACGATCAGCTCCCGGAAATAATCACTCCGGGTATCGCCGGAGTGGAATCCTCCGATATCACTGTTCCACCAGGGAATACCGGACATGGACATGGACAGACCGGTCTTCACACTCATGTTCAGCGCCTCGAAGGTGGAAGGGATATCACCGTTCCATACCAGGGAACCGAACCGTTGTGTGCCCGGATATGCGGCTCTGGTCAGGAGAATGATGTCTTTTTCGCCGGACTGCCGTAGACCGTCATAGAATAATTTACTATAGTAATAAGGATACAGCATAGCGGTCTGGGCACCGTTTCCGGCATACATTTTCAGATTGGAGAACTGCTGCGGGTGCACCTCCGGCTCTGCCTCATCCAGCCAGAAATTGTGGATTCCCTTATCAAAATAGTTCTCTTTTACTTTTTCCCAGACAAATTCTCGTGTGTCGGGATGTGTGACGTCGATGAAGGTCTGCTGACCGTAGAAATCAAAGGTTCCGAACTGCCCGTTTTCCGTACGCACCAGCATGTTTCTGTCGTTCATGGTCTGATAGTTTTCGCTGGCAGGATTGATGGTGGGCCAGATGGATACGACCGGCTGAATGGACATCTCCTTTAATTCCTCACACATTTTCTCAGGATCGGGCCAGTATTTCGGATCGAATCGCCATTCCCCCTGTTCGGTCCAGTGAAAGTAGTCAATGACGATGGCAGCCAGAGGGACGCCCCGGCGTTTGTATTCCCGCGCGATCTCAAGGACATCATCCTGGCTCTCGTAACGAAGCCTGCTCTGCCAGAATCCTGCAGCCCATTCCGGGAAGTGGGGAGCATATCCGGTCAGATCACAGTATCGTTTCATAACGTCAGCGGGAGTCTTGCCGGCATACACCAGAAAATCGGCCTGATAAGCACTGTCGGCTACCCACATGGTATGGTTTCTGGTTGTTTCGCACCGCCCCGGGGCAGGGTTGTTCCACAGAAATCCGTATCCCAGGGAGGAGTACACAACGGGGACAGCCGATTTGGTGTTGTAGTGGAGCAGATTGCAGGTACTGCCTTTGCGGTCAAAGACGTCCTCCTGCTCCTGACCGAGACCATAGAAATGCTCTCCCTCGTTGGCTTCAAAAATCATTTTAACCTGATAATGGTCGCCTTCGGTATGCAGGTTGCGGCAGGTATAGTCGCCCTCGTATTTGGTACGCAGAATCTTTTTTCCCTCCCGGTAGAAGGTGATAATCCCGCCATACCAGGGGGTTCCCCGGTCAACCTTCACGGACAGCATGCCGTTTGTCAGGGTTCCGATGTTCTCATCCCCCTCTACCGTGCATTCCGCGTCCTCCGTCGGCGGCAGCAGGGTCCAGTTCTCGTCGGATATCCTGCAGTTCTTGGTGGAACGGTAACGGATACAGTCCTTGCCATATGCTTCGATGACCGTCAGCTCGTCCCGTCTCTGAAAAATGATTCGGTTCTCTTCCAGTTTGATTGTGGCCATATGTGTGCCCTCCCATTGTAGGTGTAAAGGATTTCATGCAATACCGTCTTCCGGCCCGCATGTGTTCTATAGTTGCAGTATATTGCCAAATATCAAAAAATACTTGTATATATATGATATTTTGTTGTACAATTTTGATATATCAGAAGGAAAAAATCAAGAGAAGGTAAAGTGCAGCCCAAGATCAAGAGAAAAGAATATGCTGAGTCAATTGCGGACCGGGAACGCGGGTTGTGCAGGATGTATTTGCCAGGGACTATTTTCTGCGGAAAATCAGTTCCCGCTGTATGATGTAGCTGAGAAAGAACAAAACAGCGTCCACCGTGAATTTGACCAGCAGTTCGGGGATCTCGGGAAGCATCCGGCATCCCAGTGTAGTAAAAAGCGCACTGAAGAACATCTGAAGAGCCGCGAGGCTGAAGTATTTGACAGCGGCACCTGCGGAGTGACTCCCGTTACGGAATACCACACGGGAATTGATCAGGTAATTGTAAACGGAGGAGATGATCCGTGCGAAAACGGTGGATATCGCGATATAGGCTGCAGACTTCGTGACCAGAAGCTGTGTAAACATATGGAACAGGAGCAGATCGAACACACAGGAGGTTACGGAGGACAGGAAAAAACGCAGAAATACCTCACCGAAAATGCGATAGATCCGCAGGGAATCCCGCAACGGGTCGAAATGTGTCTGGTGGTTATTTTTTGAGTCATAGACTGCCCGGATCGGAAACTCCAGGATATCATAGCGTTGCTTGCTGGCAATCAGCATTCTGGTCTCGAATTCAAACCGTTCGCCGCGTACGGAGAGAAGCTCCTGCATGAATGGGGCAGGAATGCCCCGCAGTCCTGTCTGGGTGTCGGATATGTTCAGACCGCAAAGAAGACGGCAGGCATGACAGGTCATGAGATTGCCGAATCTGCTCTTGCGGGGCACGTCGGCACCGCGGAAATTACGGCAGCCCAGAATCAGTTTGTCGGGATGCTCCTGCAGCGTATCCATGCAGCGGAGAATATCTTCCGCTGTGTGCTGACCATCGGAATCTGCGGTAATGCAGCCGGTCAGATCGGGAAACCGGGTCAGACAGTAATGGAATGCGGTTTTCAGGGCACGTCCTTTACCACTGTTGGTATCGTGTCTGAGAATTGTGCAGCCATATTCCGCTGCCTGTTCATACAGAGTGTCAAAGGAGGCATCGCTTCCATCGTTTACGATGATAATATCCCCATCATAATCGGAACGGATGTGGCGGATCAGGTCGATCATTCGATTGTCCGGTTCGTACGCCGGGATAATGATTGGAATACTGTTCATTGGTACCTCTCTTGTAAACGGTAATCATATGGATCACAGTGCATACGGAGCATCCCCGTGACCGGAAGGAGTCAGATATGTCAGAAAACAGGAAGCCCATCGAGAATATCATTCACAGAACCGCATCCCGTCCCTTTGCCTTGTATCATACCATTGTAGAGCCGGATGAGACAAGTGCATTGTATCTGCATTGTCATGCGGAAGCGGAATGGTTCTATCTGGAGGAGGGCCAGGTGGATTTCATGGTCGAGAATCAGACCTATCGGATGGTATCCCGGGATGCGATTTTTATCCCCCCGAATCTGATCCATCATGCCGTCTGCACCGGACCGCAGGTAAAGGGCTGTCGTTTTTATGCGTTTGTGTTCGATGTAAAGCGTTTTGAACAATATCTGCCGGCGTATTGTCATACGTATTTCGCCGCGTTGGAGGAGAACCGGATGGAGTGTGTGTATCCGATCTTCCATGGGGAGAAGCAGAATGGGAAGCTGCTGGATACTCTGTCCGGAATATTTACTCATATGCAGGAACCACTGGACCGGTATGAACTCGCGCTGAATGGTGAATTGTTCCTGTGCTGGCAGGAACTGTATAACCTGCACTTTGCCGGATTATGCCGGCAACATACAGGAAAGCAGATCCTGAATGAACTCCGGAAAAGCATTGATTACTGCCATGAACATTATGCAGAACCGTTGACACTTGCCATCCTTGCCGGGCAGGCGGGGCTGAGCGAAAGCTACTACTGCCGCGAATTTCGGGAATACACCGGACAGCCCCCGTTCGAATATCTGAATCGGATCAGGATCATCCGCAGCTGCGAATATCTGGCAGAGAGTGACAAGAAAATCACGGAGATCGCAATGCTCTGCGGGTTTAACAACATCAGCTATTACAATCGTATTTTCCGCCGCATCATGGGGATGCGCCCCACGGATTACCGCAGGCAATTCAGATAGTGGGAACCGGTTTGCGGATGCAATGCTTTTACGAATAACAGATCCCTTTGGACACTATTTTAACAAAAACCGACAGAAAATTCCACTGCAATCATAGGACCCGGAAGTATATGAAAAAGCGATTACCGGTTGCTTTTTATTTTGGGGATTCGCTGATATACTCGGGATATAGGAGGTGATGTGATGGATGGAGTACAGATCGGAAAATACTTATCCGCGCTCCGAAAAACTTATAAGATCACACAGGATGAGCTGGCATACAGGTTAAATGTCACCAGGCAGGCTGTTTCGAAATGGGAAACCGGTGTTGCGATCCCGGATATCGAATTGCTTCTGCGTTTGTCAGAGATCTACGATGTGTCAATCAATGATATTCTGAAAGCAGATACGACGGCGATTCCGTTCCGGAAGGAGTCAGTATTACCCGGTAGGGATAAATCGATAAAACAGGTAATGGTAATCGGGTGCGGACGCTGGGGAACATTTATCGCATGGTATCTGGACAAAATCGGACACAAGGTAATGCTCTATGGAAGAGAGACGTCTGCGAAGATGCAGGAACTGTTGCGTACCGGGGAAAATGAGTATCTCCGTATCGGCAACGGGATTCAACTGGTTACGGACTTTGGCAGTATCGAAAGCGCAGATTATATTGTCATTTCCGTGCCTGCCCAGCATCTTCAGGATGTTGTCAATGAGCTGGCAGCTTATTCTGTGGAAAACAGGAAGATTATCCTCTGTATGAAAGGAATGGAAATTGCTACGGGGAGAAGACTGTCTCAGATCGTATCGGACGGCTTATCCCATACGAATGATGTTGCAGTGTGGCTGGGACCGGGACATGTTCAGGAATTCTATAGAGGGGTGCCGAACTGCATGGTCATTGACAGCAACAAAGAACTGGTGAAGGATGAACTGATCCGCAATTTTTCCAGTGAACTGATTCGGTTTTATTATGGGACGGATCTGATCGGAAATGAGATTGGTGCGGCGGCCAAGAATGTTGTTGGAATTGCGGCGGGAATGCTGGAAGGATTGGATTTATCTTCGCTGAAGGGCGCATTAATGTCCCGTGGCACGAATGAGATTGCGAGGCTGATTGTTGCAATGGGAGGCAAGGAAGAAACGGTGTATGGCCTGTGCCACCTGGGAGACTATGAAGCCACTTTGTTTTCGGAGCATAGCCATAATCGGACCTTCGGCAGGAATGTGGTGCAGAACAAAGACTATGATAAACTCGCGGAAGGATACTATACAGTGAAGGCTCTGCGCAATCTGGGCCAGTCATATGGGGTGGAACTGCCGATATGTGAAGCGGTATATCAGATATTGTATGAAAATGCCGAACCCGGGAAGGTTCTGAAACGGCTGTTCTCCAGAAGCCTTCGGAATGAATTTGTGTAGGGGATAGGGATA
>JAEDCX010000022.1 GCA_016293925.1 Lachnospiraceae bacterium
AGTCCTAAGACTGTACGCAACTATCATGGCTTCATATCGGCGATTCTAGGCACTTATAAGCCTGAGATGAATATTTCTACTACCCTGCCACAAAAACGCAAGGAAGAGTCATATATCCCAACTACAGAGGATGTCCGGAAGATATTGGAGCATGAGAGGGATACAATATTCTATGTGCCATACGTGTTAGCCTGTCATGGATTGAGGCGAGGCGAGATTCTTGCAGTGGAATCGAGTGATCTAGATGGTGATGTACTCCATGTCAACAAGTCACTCGCACTGGACCAGGATGGTAAGTGGGTGCATAAGTCAACCAAGACTACTGCATCTACAAGAGACATTATTATACCGATGGATGTGGCTGATATGATTCGTAAGCAAGGATTCGCTTATCGAGGAAGTCCATGTTACCTGTCTGAACATCTCAATAATGTTCAGAGAGAACTCGGAATACCACGATTCAGTCTCCACAAACTCAGGCACTACTTCGCTTCTGTTATGTCTGCAAGTGGTGTGGCTGATGTAGATATCATGGCTCTTGGTGGATGGGAAACGGATTATGTAATGAAGAATGTATACAGGCATTCGATGATTGAACAAGAAGCAAAAAGAAAAAGGGATGCAATGAGTAAACTGCAGTCTTTTATTTTTTGACTTTTTGAAATTTGTCCTAGGACAAATTTTGGTACAAAACCACCTTGTTTTATACTTAATATCTTTGTAAAACAAACAATAAAAAATCCCCTGAAACAGGCTTCCTTAGAGGGAAATGCCTATTTCAAGGGATTTGTTTTATGATGCACTCGACAGGAATCGAACCTGCATCAAAGGCGTCGGAGGCCTCCGTTCTATCCATTATACTACGAGTGCGAACAATGGTATTATAACGGATCTCTCACAAAAAAACAAGTAAAATCGAACGAAGGATTTCATTTTTCTGAAACAGGCCTCCGATCACCTACTCTGCGATCGAAATTTTGTCCTCTGCATAGGAGTAAAAATACACCTGATCTGACAGAACCTCCTCCGGATCCAGTTGTGTTTCATTGACATTCTGAACCATTTCCCGCAGTTCTCTCACACCCTTCTCACCGTTTACCGGAATCAGGATCACTTCATGAATACTACTGGGCAGGATATAATAATCTGTATTGGGAATCGGAAGATGCTCTCTCATATCCTGATACATGATCGTGGAAGCACCATGCAATTTATGATCGTTGGACATGACAAACATACTGTTTTCCAGATATTTTACCATTCCGATCAATTCATCGACTCCCTCCTTCTGAAGCAGTCTCTCACTGTCCAGCAACTGCAGCAGGGTCTCATTCATATTATGACACTGAATCGGCAACCGTTTTGTAGTATTGCTGTATGCATCCTTCATCAGACGCTCCCGTGAGACGTGCCACATTTCCATATGATGGTTATGAATCACAATACTGCCGCCCTCCCATCCGACGGAATCAATCATACAGTAGAAAATAACCGCCAGATCCAGAAAGGAAATATGCGGTACATCCTTCAGTAATTCCCTATTCTTCTCCCTATTGATTACTCGGAAGCATAGATGTTTCCGCACCTGTTCATAATCCTGGAAAAAATCAATCACGCTGTCATCCTCAATTTTACTGTCTGCACAGATTTCCATAATCTCTCGGACGATTTCTCCCAGTGTACGTCCTTCTATGTAAGCCTGATAATAGTGATCCGGATAAATCGTTGGTGCAATCCGGCTGTCGGCTTGATGTATCATCAAGCCATCCCACATTACCCCGTTGTTTTTCATGACCGTTCTGATCTCAACAGTCTCTTTCGGTCCGGCTTCCCTCTTTAACGCATTGACAAGTTTTGTTTTGAATTCCTCTTTACTTATAATCATTTTTGTATTCCTTTCTCGATTTTTTGCAACAGAAAAAGACAATGGATATTCCATTGTCTTTTGAGCTTATCATCGATTATGCAATGATCTGATTATACTCTGGAGAGATACTCCCCTGTTCTGGTATCAATCTTGATCACATCACCCTGCTCTACGAAAAGCGGAACAGAAACCTGAGCACCTGTCTCTACTGTAGCGGGCTTGCTTGCACCTGTCGCTGTATCACCTTTGAAACCGGGCTCGGTCTCAGTAATCTGAAGTTCTACGAAAAGAGGAGGCTCAATAGAGAATACGCTTCCGTTATGGGAACACATCTTTACCATCTCATTCTCTTTTACGAATTTCAGGGAATCACCGACCTGATCCGAATTCAATGCAACCTGATCATAGGTCTCCACATCCATGAAGTTATAGAGATCTCCGTCAGAATACAGATACTGCATATCTTTTCTATCGATACGTGCTTGCGGGCATTTCTCGGTAGGTCTGAATGTTTTCTCTACCACACCGCCACTCTTGATGTTTTTCAATTTGGTTCTGACGAAAGCAGCGCCCTTACCGGGCTTCACATGCTGGAACTCGATAATCTGATACACGTTGTTATCAAACTCGATTGTCATACCATTTCTGAAATCACCTGCAGAAATCATACTTAAATCCTCCTAAAATTGTCACGTCATAATTCTCTACTAGTTTACTCCAAAAAAACTACTTTTTCAACTGTTTTTTGAGAATCATATCAATTGCATCGATATACCCCTGTAAACCGCGCCCGTAAATCTGTGCATCACAGGCGGGTGCAGTGACGGACACCGCACGGAAAGCCTCTCTGTTTGTAATATCAGAGATATGTACCTCCACCTTCGGAATATACTCGATGCTCTTCAAGGCATCATGAATCGCATAGCTGTAATGGGTGTAGGCACCGGGATTGATTACAATACCCTCCGTCCCGTCAAAATATGCCTGCTGGATTCTATCGATCATGGCACCCTCATGATTGGACTGATACACTTCAATCTCGCAATGCTCTGCTTCCGCCTTCTCCTGAATGAGCCTCTTCAGATAATCATAATCCTGGTTTCCGTATATTTTTTTCTCCCGAATTCCCAGGAAATTCAGGTTCGGTCCGTTCATAACCAATAGTTTCATACGTCATCCTCCATTAAGTCAACTATCTTGGCAACAATTTCCTGCACGGATTGACCGGTGGTAGCAACAACGTAATCCGCCGCATCCTCATATATCGGATCCCGTACCGAGAGCATGTCACGAATTCTGCCCGACGGATCTTCACACTGCAGCAGAGGCCGGGTAGTATCCTCTTTTAACCGCTCATAGATGGTCTCCGCATCCGTCTTCAGATAGATCACTTTGCCGATCTGTTTCAGTAAAGCCCTGTTCTCTTCCCGAACCGGCATTCCTCCCCCCGTTGACAGAATAAAACGTCCTTTCTGTTCGGTCAGCCGTCGCAGATATGCTGTTTCCATATCACGAAAGGCCTGCTCTCCGCTCTCGGCGAAAATCGCCGAAATCGTCTTGTGCTGCTCTCTCTCAATCTGTTTGTCGCTGTCAATGTATGGCGTCTGTAACCTGTATGACAACTGGTATGCCACACTGGATTTGCCGGAACCCATATATCCAACCAAAACAATGTTCATCTTATGCCTCCGTCAGTTATTCCACGCCGATGACTGCAGCAATCTTCGCCGCACTCTCATCAGCGATCTGAAGATCGTTCCACAGTTCAAATGCAATGATCCCCTGATACAACAACATGCCGAGTCCGTTGATTGCTCTTCCGCCATGGGCTGACACAAGCTGCATGAATCCGGTTTCCGCCGGTCTGTAGATCAGGTCATATCCGGTATGAATCTTCTCATAGAAGTTCGGATCTTCAATTGCAACTTCACCGCAGTTCGGGTACATTCCGATATTCGTACACTGAAACACAAGATGCTTCCGATCTGGAATGACGTCCACATCGGTTAGTCCGCAAGCCGTCAGTTCACAGGTATATCCAAAGTTTCTCACCTCATCCGCAACAGCAGTTGCACGTTCCACGGTTCGGTTCATGATCCGGATACTCGCCGCACCATTCTCGGCACACATCACAGCCACTGCTCTTGCCACGCCGCCGGCTCCAACCAGAATCACATGTTCTCCTTTGATTCCGACCTGATGTACGTTCAGATCCCGAAGCAGACCGAGCATATCCGTATTGTAACCCTTATACCCCTTTTCCGTACGAACCAGAGTATTCACCGCTCCGATCTTCTCTGCCAGACTGTCGATCTCACATACGAGAGGAATCACATCTCTCTTGTAGGGCACCGTCACATTCAGCCCCATGATATTCAGTTCATAGGCGCCCCGAATGGCAGTGGGAAGATCCCGTTCCACCAAAAAAGGAACATAGATCACATTCCGGTCGTATTCTTCCGCCAGCATATTTTGAATGATTGGCGATAATGTATGCTCCACCGGCTTTCCGATCAAACCCAACACGCCGGTTTTTCCATCTGTATTATTCATGCTTCCTGCTCTTCTCTTTTCTGCATTTTCTCTTGTAGCACGCCAGGACAGGCTTCTCCAGCATTCGTTTCAGAACAATCTGGACCTCCTCATGCTTGTCGATTGGTTTCACCAGATAACTTTCGATTCCGGTCTTGTTGGCTCCCCATACATCGGTAAACAGCTGATCGCCCACGAAAACCGTCGTCGGAATGGAGGTCTCCATCTTCTGCATTGCCCTGACATAGCCTTCCACTCCCGGTTTTCCTGCTTTGTAGATGTATTCGCCATAATCGACACCGTCCCGGAACATTTTGACACGAGGTTCCTTATTGTTGGACAAAAAGAGCACCCGCATCCCCATTTTCTTCAGTTTTCCGAACAATATCTTGTTCTCTTCCGTCGGCGGAGCGCCATGTTTCGTCAGCGTATTGTCAATATCAAAGATTACACCCCGCATCCCCTGCCGGTATAATCCTTCAAAATCAATATCATATACGGAATCCACATAATGACTCGGATATAATCTACGGAACATAAGCCTCTCCTTTCGCATCCCCCATATTATAACAAAACACCCTGCCCATAGGCAAGGTGTTGTTCATAGAATCCCTTGATTCAGTCACTTATTTACGAATAACCATACCATCCTCGCCGGCGGTAACGATTACAGCCTGTCCGCCCACGAAATACTGATATTCCTGCAAAACACTATCTTTACGCATATCGGAGATTGCCTGCTCCATGTCCAGTGTCTCCAACCCGGTTTCTCTGCCCAGAAAATCCATATCCTTCTGCGTCCCCATGGAAAGGGACACATCCTGCAGATCAGCGATTCTGCGTCCGGCGTCAACACGCTCCGGTTCCTGATACGGTGCTGCCGCATCAACACCGGCATTCGGACTGTCCGCCTGCCCACGCTGCACATCCTGCGCACCGGCTTCTCCCATGCCGACCGTCCGGATATTCTGATATCGAAGCTGGTTCCATAAACCGCCGTATTGATTGATTGCATCCATTGCCAAACCGATCACTTCCCCTATGTACTGTACTATCCTATCCTATCCGATGTATCGGTAGGATGTTAACATAAGTTAACCCCTCATGTACATTATACAGCGGCAAATCCCCTTTTGCAAGCATTATTATGGTAAACCTATTAAAAAATATCAATGTCTGCGGCACGAAGCAGTTCCCTTGTATACACATCCTGCGGTTCCCGGTAAATCACTTCCGGGTCTCCCTGCTCCCGCAGTTCTCCCTGCTTCATGATCAATACTTTACTGCAGATCTGATACGCTACCCGAAGGTCGTGGGTGATAAACAAAATCGATAGTCCCATCTCCTGCTGCAGTTTCACCAACAGATCCAGCACCTGATCCTGAATCGTCACATCCAATGCCGATACCGGTTCATCCGCAATGATAAACTTCGGCTCCAGCATCAATGCCATGGCAAGTGCAACACGCTGCCGTTGTCCACCGGATAATTCTCTGGGATAGCGCGACAGATACCTGTCATCCAAACCGACCCGCTCCAGCATTTGTCTTGCCCGCTCCAGCTGTTCCTCACGACTGATTGCGGACAGATTACGCAATGGTTCCCGTAGTAGGAATTCCACTGTTTTTACCGGATTCAGAGAACTGAACGGATCCTGGAATACCATCTGCGGATGTTTCTCCTGCAGCACAATATCTCCCTCCACATGAGGGAGCATTCCCATAATTGCTTTGGCAATTGTGGATTTGCCGCATCCGCTCTCTCCCAACAGCCCAACAATCTGCCCTTCTTCCACAGTAAAGGAGACGTTCCTGACCACATGTTTCAGATTCGCCTTCCGTCCGAAATGAGTATTGGCATCCCGATAATACACATTCAGATGATCTACTTTCAGAATATCTGTCATCCTCCGTCTCCTCTCCCAACTCATTGATTGCCACTTCATTCTTCTGTATATACTCTTTTACGAAGTGTCGGAATCGCTGCGATCAGTTTCTTCGTATACTCTTTCTGAGGATGTTCGAATACCTGATTCGCCTCTCCCGATTCCACGATATATCCATTCTGCATAACCATTACCCTATGGCAGAGTTTCCTGACAAGGCTTAAATCATGGGATATAAACAGAATCGCCGTTTTCTTTTCCTGATTGATCCTACGCAGTAGCGCAATGATCTGTGACTGGATCGTAACATCCAATGCAGTGGTAGGTTCATCTGCAATCAGCAGTTTGGGTTCTGAGATCATGGCAGCCGCAATCATGACACGCTGTCTCATCCCCCCCGACAATTCATGGGGATACTGGTTATATACCACCTCCGGATGCTCCAGTTCCACATCCTCCATAGCTTTCAACGCCAATCGTCTGCGTTGCTCCCGGTCCAGATTCCGATGCAGCCGCAGTGCTTCTTCTACCTGCCAGCCGATCTTCTTCACCGGATTCAGGGAAGTCATCGGCTCCTGGAAAATAATCCCGATCTCATCTCCCTGCAGGGAACGCAACACACTTCTGGGACATTGCAGGATATCGACGCCCTCAAAGAGAATCTCACCCCGTTTCTGCATATTGTGCCGTTGCAGCAAACCGGCAATTGCCAGTGCTGACATGGATTTTCCGGAGCCGGATTCCCCGACAAGCCCTACAATATCCCCTTCCTCCATTACCAGATCAAAATCATAGACCACTGTTTCGGGGATCTTGTGGTCATGAAACTCAATATTCAGATTCGTTACCGACAGCAGATGCTCCGGCGCATTCTTCGGAACAGTATTCTGCTGCATGCTTGTATCCAACCGCTTCACAATCCACTCTCCTTCTCTACGTGTTCTTCTTGATCCCCTCAGCCATCAGGGCAAAACCTAAGATCAGGAGAACAATTGCGCAGCCAGGTGCCAGAGCATACCAGGGTGCCGTAAAAAAGTAACTCTGCGCCTCAGACAGCATCGATCCGAGACTGGCATCCGGCGGCTTCACGCCGATACCGATATAGCTCATACTGGCTTCCGCCAGTACCGCATTATTAAATCCGATCATAAATGTGGACAGCAGAACCGGGTAAATATTCGGCAGAATATGAACGAATATGATTCTCACATGGCCGGCTCCCGCCAGTCGTGCGCTTTGCACATAATCGAGATTTTTCTGCTTCAGGAATTCCCCTCGTACCACTCTGGCAAAGCTGGGGATAAAAGCAACTCCAAGTGCCATAACCACGTTGAAGCTTCCTCCTCCGAACAAGCTGATAAACAGGAGTGCCAGCAGGATACTGGGAAATGCGAAGATCGCGTCATTGATCCGCATCAGAATCTCATCTACCAGGCCACCGAAATACCCTGTCAGCGCGCCGATCAGCATTCCACCCGTAACGCCGATTCCCACGGTACCGAGCGCAATCAGAAACGTGGTCCCTGCCCCTTCCATGACACGGCTGAACAGATCACGCCCGAAATTGTCACAGCCAAAGGGATGTTTCCAGGACAAGCCGGCAAGCTTACTGGATGCATCCATCCTGTCCGGGTCATAGGGGGTAATGAAAAATCCCACCAAAATAAATACCAGCATCAGCACTGATATCACGAAACCAATCATGAAATTACGATTCTGTCTATTCTTTGCCCAAAAAGAGTTCATCGCTGTTCCTTCTTCCACGCTGCTATCCTGTCTTATCCGTTACTCTGCCTCATTCGCGGATCTGCGTATCGATATATGATATCCACAAGCATATTCACCACCATGATCAGAGTTGCTAACAGCATGATAATTGCCTCCACCACGGGATAGTCCCGGTTTGCGATGGAAGTGATCAGAATCCGCCCGATTCCCGGAATTCCGAAAACCTGCTCAATCACCACACTGCCGGCAATCATATCCGTAAATGCCATTCCCCAGAACGTAATCAACGGAATCAATGCATTTTTCAGAGCGTGATGGTAGAGAACCCCTTTCGTACTGTTTCCTCTGCTGTAAGCAGTTCGGATGTAATCCTCCCCTGCATGCTCCACCAGAGAACTCCGCAGCAACTTGGCTGCCATGGCGATCTTCGGAAGCGCAATCGCAACTGCCGGTGCAATCAGATACCCCAAAAAGCCGATCAGATTCTCCCGATAGGAAACAAACCGCCCCGGCACAAACCAATGCAGTCCCAGTCCGAAAAGAGCACTGATCAGAATGCCTGCGAAGAAGGGAGGAATTGCCATAATCATCTGGTTTATCACCACAATAATGCGATCCAGCAGTTTCCCTTCATGCTTCGCCGCATGAATTCCGATCAGAAGTGAGAACACGATCACCAGCAAGATGGCCAACAGCGACAAACACAGGGTAATCGGAAGTTTATCCAGAATCAGGGCGCCCACAGACATATTGTAGCTGTAAGATTTCCCGAAGTCTCCTCTCACAAACCCTGCAAGCCAGGTTCCGTACCGGCTCATCAGAGACCCATTCAGCCCCATTTCTTCCCGCAACTGCTCCAGCCTCTCCGGCGTCGCATTTGTTCCCAGCCTCGACAGAGCCGGATCACCGGGAATAACGGAAAACGCTGCAAACACAAGGAAGGAGATCAATAATAAAGTAATGATCATCGTTCCCAGTTTCTTCAGAACATACTTCATATTGCTCTCCTTCCTGTTATTCGCTATCTCAGGGGGCTTGTCTGCCCCTCTGATGATCTGCTATTTCACATATAATGCAGCTGCATCCAGCACATACAACGGATAGAACTGATATCCGCCATACTTCTTGTTCAGTGCAACCAGATTCGCCATATCCTGAATATACACATTGGCTGCTTCCTCTGTCAGAATGTTCTCACATTCCTTGAAATACTTCACCTGATCGGTCTCATTGGAAGCCAGTGCCTTCGCGTATGCAGCATCATATGCTGCGCTGTTGAAGTTTACGAAATTATTCTTTGCATCACTGACAAATCTTGCCAGAAGTGCAGAAGCCGTGAGAACTGATGCATCAACCCCTACTACAGTTGACTCGAATTGCCGTCCGCTATAGGTTTCTGCCAGCCAGGTATCCCACTCTACCAGCTGAATCGTCGCATTCACATTTACTCTCTTCAGCTGCTCTACAATAACCTGTGCCGTATCAATATGCTGCTGATAGTTGGATGGCACCGTAATCGTAAATGAAAAGCCATTCTCGTATCCGGCTTCAGCCAGAAGCTGCTTTGCTTTCTCCGTATTGTATGGATATGCATCCACAAGCTCCGGTTGATAATATTTCCCAAATGCCGGGAACATGGAACTTCCAATAATGGTTCCTTTTCCATCCGCCATGAAATCAAGGATCTCCTGACGATCTACAGCGTAGCACAGTGCCTGACGCACTTTGGCGTTGTTAAAAGGCTCAACTGCATTGTTCAGATACAGCGCCTGTACCAGGTTCATGGTTCCTTCCAGAATATCGTACTCGGTTCCTTCCAGTTCCGCAACCTGTGATGTGGTCAGTCTGCAGAACATATCGATGGAACCGCTCTTCAGATTCATCACAATCATATCACCGTCTGCAATGATTCTGAATGTTACGTCTTCAATATTCGCCTTCGTTCCCCAGTAATCCTCAAAACGTTTGATTACAATGTTCTCCTGGGGGGAACGGGATACATAGGTATAGGGACCCGTTCCGATTGCCGTATTATCCGGATCTGCGTTATTCTGCGGAATAATCGCAGTTGTCATGTATACCAGGAAGTTCGGATCCGGATCATTCAATGTAATGACAATCGTATGATCGTCCGTTGCCTCAATCTTCTTTATATTGAGAAACGCCGCTACCAGTGTTGAAGTGTCATTGGCATCGGCGCATCGTTGAATCGAATAAATTACATCCTCAACTGTAACCGTGCTTCCGTCATGAAACTTCACACCGCTTCTCAAGGTGAAAGTATACTCTGTCTTGTCGGCGTTCACTGTATAAGCATCTGCTACAGCAGGATTGAGATTGCCATCGCTGCCGGGCTTCACAAGGCCCTCATAGATATTAAACAGGATTTCTTTCGTGCCGCTTGCCACCGCTTTGTGCGGGTCAAGACTGGCTTCGATATCCTGCGGAATACCGATGGTAATCTTAGAAGAATCGGCATCTGCCTTACCACTCTTCTTATCACCTGAACATGCGCTCAGTGCAATAGCCAGTGTCGTTAACACAAGTACCAGAGAAAGGGTTTTACGAAATGTTTTTCTCATGTGTTATTCCTCTTTTCTATAATATGAAATTGTCTTTGCGGGTTCCGCCGCGTCCCGATCGTAACCGCCACATCCGGTCGATCCTCCCGGGAATAGGTCCCATGCCAAAAAAGAAACGCCGACCATACAGCCGGCGTAAGTCTCACTTCGTATGGTATCCTATAAACACATGTATCATACAAGAGTTTGCATTATTTATCAAGTACTTTTTTCAGTTCTTCCATGAACGAATTCAAGTCTTTGAATTCCCGGTATACGGAAGCGAATCTTACATAAGCGACGGAATCCAGAGAATGAAGCTTATTCATAACCAGTTCTCCGATGGAACGACTATCAACCTCTTTCTCCCCCATATTGAACACTTCTGTTTCCACATCATCCACGAGCTGCGTAATCTGTGCTGCGCTGACAGGACGCTTATGGCAGGCACGCAGAACACCGTCCTCAATCTTGGCACGGTCGAATGCTTCTCTGTTATTATCCTTTTTGATCACGATCAGCGGAATCGTCTCTACCTTCTCGTAAGTGGTAAAACGTTTCTTACATTTCTCGCACAGACGTCTTCTTCGAATTGAATTATTATCCTCAGCCGGTCTGGAATCAATTACGCTTGTATTCTCATGACTGCAAAATGGACATTTCATTGCTTTTCCTCCGTATCCCCTGCAATAAGTTGCAAGCTCATAATACACAAATCATGCATTTTATCGATATTTATTATATCTCAGTTAACAATTTATGTCAACTAGGATAATGTCTGAACCAATCTGTTTGATATCCCGGTAGCATATCCTAATGTCCCCTTCCGGGCAGAAGAAATTCATCCATCTTCCTTTCTGCGGAACAATGACCGCACAGATCTGTCCCGTGCATTCATCCAATTCCAGATCCGATATGTATCCCAGTTTCTTGCAGCTTTTGATGTTGATCACTTCCCTGGTTTTCAGTTCACTGAATTTCATGGCGGCACTCCCATATCAAAAAGAACTCCGAATCCCTATAATCTAGGATATTCGGAGTTCCTGAATCTGTGTCTATACAAACAAATAGTCTTTTCTCAATGTCACCTTTTGATCCATGATCACGGTATGCGCATCCCTACAGATCTCAATCAAATATGTTCCGGCAGGTGCCCGGAAAGAAGCTGCCGTTGTATCATAGTAGGAGAAGGCCTGTTCATTCAGATGGAAGGAGATCCGATGGGTCTGTCCGATCTTGATGAATTCTTTCTCAAACTGGCGCAGTTCCCGAAGCGGACGGTCAATGCTGCTGTTGATTGGCCTCACATAGAGTTGAACCGTTTCCGCACCATCCATCTCACCGATGTTGGTAACCTCCAGATTAACACTGAAGGACGCATGTTCTTCCGTACTCCTGTCATCCACCCGGAAATGATTATACTTGAAATCGGTGTAGGACAGTCCGTATCCGAAAGGATATGCTACCGGAATCTTTCTGGTCTCATAATGCCGATACCCGACATAAATCCCTTCCGAATAATGAACAGCCTCTTTGCCGGGATATTCCCCGATGGAGTGAGCAGAGCAATCCTCCACTTTCAGCGGGAAGGTTTCCGGAAGTCGTCCCGAAGGACATACATCACCGAACAGTACCTCTGCCAGTGCACGCCCTCCCTCCATGCCGGAATACCAATATTGAACCAGCGTATGGGTCGTATCCAGAATACCGGTCAGATCAACGGGACTTCCGGACATCATCACAACGACTACATTACGGTTCGCCTGTTGTAGTCTCGTGATCAGTTCTGTCTGATGATACGGCAGTGACATATCCCTTCTGTCCTGCCCCTCTGTATCGAATTCATGATTCAGTCCACCGACAAAAATAACCACATCCGCCTCTGCCGCCGCTGCAACCGCTTCCTCGGCATACGTCGCATTCATGGCAAGCTGTTCTTCGGTCAATACCTGTGCGGTAACCTCGTCTTCCGGATTCTCGTTCAGACTGATTGCCTGTCCGTTCTCGGATACCTCTGCCGTTTCATTTGCCGAAACACCCGACTGTTTCTCCTGCGCTTCTCTGGCGGCTCTGGCATCCGCATGCTCCGCATCCCAGATATTGCCGGTGGTAAAGGAATCATATCCCTTGCAGTAGGTCACTTCCACATTACCGCCTGCAATCATGCCGATCCCCATCAGCGGAGTCATCTCATAGAGTGCCTTGATCTCACTGCTGCCGCCGCCCGGTGCATGGAATTTGTTGGCGTTGTCACCTACCACCAGCAGTTTCAATCCGTTCCGTCGTTCGATCGGCAACAGATTCTTGCTGTTCTTCAGGAGAACCACCGACTCTCTTGCCGCCGCGAGCAGCTTCTGCCTGTCCTCCGGCAGTCCGTAGCAGCCGCTTTTCCGCTCACCGTCAAACATATGCAGGTCATCCATTACCTTCAGGATATGAATGACCTTCTCATCGATCAGTTTCTCGCTGATCCTGCCTGCCCGGATCTCCTCTGCCAGCGGATTTGCCAGATAATACTCATCGAAATTATCCGTCACACTCATCTCCACATCCAGACCACTGTCCGCAGCCTCGGCTGTGTCATGCACACCTCCCCAGTCAGACACCACGAGTCCCTCAAATCCCCATTCTCCCCGCAGAATGTCCTGCAGCAGTTTCTTATTCTGGGAACAGTGAATACCCCAGAGTTTATTATAAGAGCCCATGATTCCTTTTGCTTTCGCTCTGGTCACCGCTGCCCTGAATCCCGGGAAATAGATCTCCCGTAAGGCTCTGTCATCCACCACGGAATTCTCAGATAATCTGCGTACCTCCTGGTTATTGACCGCAAAGTGTTTCACGCAGGAAGCCACATCATTCTCCTCAATCCCTTCGATCATCGGGACAACCATCTCACTCACAAGGAAGGGATCCTCACCCATGTATTCGAAATTCCGTCCGCAGAGAGGCGTCCTGAGAATGTTGATCCCGGGAGCGAGAATCATATCCTTGCCCCGTCCTCTTGCTTCACGCCCCAAAACCTTGCCGGATTCATACGCCAGTCTCCTGTTCCAGGTGGCTGCCAGTGCCGTATTGCATGGCAGGTAGGAAGTATAGTCCTGGGAACTGCCTACCGGAATCCATTTTGTCGCTTGATATTCCTGACGCACTCCCATCGGTCCGTCCGAAAAAGAAAACGGCGGAATATGCAGTCTCTCTACACCTTTTGTACGGAACAATTCATTCCCGTGAATCATTCCCAGCTTCTCCTCCAGTGTCATCTGCTGACACAATTCAAGTCTCTGTTGTCCTGTCATGATTCGTAACCATGCCTTTCTCGTATTGTACTTCCATTATACCTTGTACAGCCCTATTATGCCATCCTTTTTTCACGTATCTGTCAGGAAATCTGCTAGGAAACCAGATAGTGCTTCATGGTTTTCAGGGCATTTTTTTCCAGTCTGGACACCTGCGCCTGAGAAATGTTCATATACTGCGCCACTTCCATCTGGGTTTTTCCTTCGAAAAAACGCAGAACAATAATATCCCGTTCCCGGGGATTCAATTTCGAAATTGCTTCGGACAGGGAGATCTGTTCCACCCACAGTTCCTCCCGGTTTTTCTTATCGCTGATCTGATCCATCACATACAGGGTATCTCCCCCCTCCGTATATACCGGTTCATACAGGCTCATCGGGTTCTGAATGGCATCCAGTGCATAGATAATGTCCTCCTTCGGAATACTGATTTCCGCCGCAATTTCACTCAACGTCGGCTCCTTCTGATTTTGCCTCATATAGTTTTCTTTGGCATAGATTGCCCGGTACGCAATGTCCTTCAACGATCTGGATACTCTGATTGCATTGTTGTCCCGCAGGAATCTTCTGATCTCGCCGATGATCATCGGCACCGCATAGGTGGAGAATTTCACATCATAGGAATCGTCAAAATGATCAATCGCTTTGATCAGCCCTACCACGCCGATTTGGAAAAGATCATCTATATTCTCGTTGCTTCCGGAAAAGCGTTTGATCACGCTGAGCACCAGACGCAGATTTCCCTTGATAAATTCATCCCTTGCTTCTGTATCTCCCTGACGTATTCTCACGAATAAAGCTTCCTTCTCCTGATTCTTCAGAAGAGGAAGCTTCGACGTATTCACACCACATATCTCTACCTTATTCATTGCCAAGTCAAGAACCTCCAACATATTGTCTGTTAGGAGCATTCTCTTTTTACGACTGTTTTATTCGCACTTGACCATTTCTTTCTTCAATCTGCGCATGATTTTTTTCTCCAGCCGGGAGATGTAGGATTGGGAGATTCCCAGAAGCGTTGCCACCTCTTTCTGGGTCATTTCCCGACCGTTTGTACTCTCCAATCCATACCTGAGGTTGATGATCATCCGCTCTCTGTCGCTCAGATGCCGAATTGCTTTGGCTAAGAGCTTTCTTTCCACCTGACTCTCTATATCCTTGTAGATCACATCGTCATCCGTGCCCAGAATATCGGACAGCAGTAATTCATTGCCGTCCCAATCCACATTCAGCGGCTCGTCAATAGAAACCTCCAGTTTTGTTTTGTTATTCCGCCGCAAATACATAAGGATCTCATTCTCGATGCACCGGGAGGCATAAGTTGCCAGTTTAATATTCTTATCCATTCGGAAGGTATTGATGGCTTTGATCAGACCGATGGTTCCGATGGAGATCAGATCTTCTACTCCGACTCCGGTATTATCAAATTTCTTGGCAATGTACACTACCAGCCTCAGATTATGTTCGATCAGCATCCCCCTTGCTTCCTCTTCCTCCTCTGTTCCCAGCTTCATCACCATCTCATTTTCCATCTCATTGGAAAGGGGGGCCGGCAGAATCTCTGTTCCACCGATATAGTGAATCTCTCCCAATGTACTATGTAATCGTTTCCTGTCCCTTCTCAATATACGGAATGTAATCCGCCCGGGCAGAGATACTTTCAGAACCATTTTGCTTCCTCCATCTTCCCATATCATTGACTCAGAACATCGTACGGCAGAATAATCTGATAGGTGCCTTGATTGCATACCGCATGTTCCGCGATTGCAACATACGGCTTTGCAATATGATGTTCTACTCCCCCGGAATCTACCACCACCATCTCATCCATTCGATAAGCGGTCAGATACCCATCGTTTCTCCCAACGCTCCGATACGGAACGATTCTCATCCGCGTATTCATTTCTCCGGAGCACAGTCGCTCCACCACATTCCGATCCGCAACGCTTACCGTCCGTCTGCTGATCGGCTCAATCAGCCTGTTTCCGGAATCCAGCAGCCCAACGAGACGCTCCGTATTCCTGTCAGCCGACAACCGGACCTGAAGCATGCATTCCTCTTTCCGCCTCTGCTCTTTGCGGTTCCAGATTGTTCTGATCCAGGTTACTGCTCCCGCAATTGCCAGAACCGGCCATGCGCTATGTATGTGAATCACACGATCCAGTACGGTGATGCACCCTCCGGCCAGAATCGTACCCGTGCCGAGATATGTCATGACCCGTACTCCAAGCTGCAGACTGCGGATGCGAAACGTATAGCACGCCATGATCGCCACCGCACCGCACTGAATCATAATCACCAACAGATCATACAGCCACAGCGGAAGATCGAGAACGGTTCCGTACAGAAACCCGGTTGCAATCATCCCACCGAGTGCAGCCCCTGCAAGACACCTTTTCCCATTGCACGGAATCTGTAACAGTTCCCTCACATTCCACAGTAAAATCCAGTTCATGCACACATTAAGCAGCCAATATGCTTCCACACAGATCTCATAGACCATCACACCCCATCCCTGCCTTGTGTCACCATTATACTGTTTCATTCATTTGAATTGTGTCGAAACACAAGAATGCTTCTTTCTTTTCGGGCGACAGATAGTGACAGATTTCGCTCCCGCAAAGATCCCGATGCAGCGCACACCGGATTTCCATACTGCCGCTGTGCAATCCATATGGGGTGTCATCACACCACGGACACCGTTTCCAGCAACACAAAAAAGCACCCCACCGTATACAGGTGGGATGCTGTAATCTCAATCCGGATGATTGGAACATGTACTATTTCTTCAGGAAAGAAGGAATGTTCAGGGTTTTCTCCGTAACATTACTCTTAATGTCAACCGGCCGCTGAATGGAATTCAGCTGCGGTGCCGACTGCACAGGTGCTGTCACCGGTTTCTGCGGAGCAGACGGCTTCACCGTCGGAGCGATCGTCTTCGGATATGTAAACGAATTCTGTGCGAATCTGTTCACAGGTGCCGCAGGAGTATCATCAAGCCCTGTCGCAATGACGGTAATGGTGCAGGTATCTGTTTTCGTCTCATCATACATCGCACCGAAAATAATATTGACTTCCTCGCCGGCCATCTCCTGCACAAAGCTGGCTGCCTCAGATGCATCGGCAAGTGTAATGTCTCCCGAAACATTGATAATCACATGAGATGCACCATTGATGGTCGTCTCCAAGAGCGGACTCTCAACAGCCATCTTCACGGCTTCCAGAGCCTTATCATCTCCCTTGCCCACACCGATTCCGATATGTGCAATACCCTTGTCCTTCATAACGGTCTGTACATCAGCAAAGTCAAGATTAATGACCGCCGGAACGTTGATCAGATCCGTGATTCCCTGAACAGCCTGCTGCAATACTTCATCCGCCTTCTTCAGGGCATCCGGCATTGTCGTTCTTCTGTCCACGATCTCTAACAGCTTATCATTCGGAATCACAATCAGGGTGTCTACATTCTCTTTTAACTTCTCAATACCGGCAAGTGCATTGGTCATACGGGCCTTCGCCTCAAAGCGGAACGGTTTCGTGACAACACCGACCGTCAGTATCCCCATTTCCTTGGCCATCTTCGCGATCACCGGAGCAGCTCCCGTACCGGTACCGCCGCCCATACCACAGGTGACAAATACCATGTCGGTTCCCTTCAACGCTTCCACGATCTGCTCAGAACTCTCCTCTGCAGCCTTCTCACCAATCTCAGGTCTCGCGCCTGCGCCCAGGCCTTTGGTCAGCTTCTCACCGATCTGAAGGAGACGGGGTGCCTTACATAACTGCAATGCCTGATGATCGGTATTCATCCCGACAAATTCCACTCCGTCAATCTCTTCATCTATCATTCTATTAACAGCATTATTACCTGCGCCGCCGACTCCCACTACCAGGATCTTTGCCGCAGATTCAGCTTCGTTAGTCTTAATCTCTAACAAGGTGCTTCCTCCTTCATGTCCCAATAACTCCATATTGATAATCATATATTCTTTTGTACAAATTATCAACCACTTTTTTTGTGAAAATCAGATTATTCCCCAGAATCTTTCACGAATGTCACATCAGCAGAAGGGTCCGAGAAGTTCTCCATTTTCACAACTCCGCTCTCTCCCTCCAGCATCGGGAGAATATCTTTCAGTTTCATGAATTTCTCGTCCAGATAGTCCCCATTCCCCAATGCCGCACGCACACGATCAAACCGTAACGTCACCTTTGCACCGCTGCTGAAGTGAATCTCATCCGCCTCGATTCCATACTTGTCCATCATCTGGGTCAGGTTCAGAATCTGTTGGAAAATCGTATCATCGCTTACCGGAAGCACCTCATTCAATATGACATTACTAAATCTGAGTCCGGTCACCTGCGGAATACCATCCAGTCGTATGGCAGATATTTCCACCACTTTCCCGTTGTTGTCGAAATATGCATACCCCTGCAGATGTGCAATACATCCGGCCAGAGCCTTCTCATATACGGTAATCTGAATGGAGGAGGGAGACAAAATCTCCACATCCATTGCCTCCACAAAAGGAACCCCCGTAATCTGTTTGTTCTTATATTTCATAGACAGATAGAGGGAATTGCTTCCCAGTCTGCCCTTCATGACCTCCCGTTGAATCTCCTCATCCGTTCTGTGTACATTGCCTTCCACCACAACTGTTTTGACTCTGTACACTGTCAGAATATAGAGAAACGCGCACAGAATGAGAAGCACGAACGACCCTGCCACAAGTATACCGATTTTCACTCTCCTGCGTCTCCGGCGCGCCGTGTTCTTCTTACCGTTACCGCCTTCCAGTACTCTCATACTCCGCCTTCTCCCGCCTTTTCATTCGGATCCCTGAACCGGATTCTTCTTCCCACGCTGAGGACAAGACCGATCTCTGCCAGCAGGAAAAGAGCAGACGTACCGCCATAACTGATAAACGGGAGCGAAATACCCGTATTGGGAATCGTATTGGTTACCACCGCAATATTCAGAATGACCTGAATTGAGAAATGTCCCATAACCCCTACCACCAGCATCGCACCGAACAAGTCTCTGGCATTGCTGGCGATTACCATGCATCTCCAGATCAGAATGATGAAGAGCGCCATGATCGCAAGTGCTCCGAACAGTCCCAGTTCCTCACAGATGATGGAGAAAATCATATCATTCTGCGCCTCGGGAACGAATCCCAATTTCTGCATACTCTGGCCGATTCCTTTTCCGAGCAGCCCACCACTTCCGATGGCATACAAAGCCTGCAGCGTCTGGAAGCCGACGCCTGTAGCATCGCTCTCCGGATCCAGCCAGGCAACAATACGTGCTCCACGGAATCCCAACATCCCCTTCTGTGCCATGAAGATTACCCCCACCACCAGAAGCACAACCGCCAGTGCCGCAATCACGAACCCTTTACTGCTGGGATCTGCCACATACCACATCACAATCGCTATTCCCAGAATAATAATCGCACTGCTCAGGTTGGATGTGATCTTGAACACCATCAGTGCCAGAATCAGCGGGACAATAAACAGGTACACAAAGCCGGTCAGACCCCTGAGTCGTTTCTTGCCGATCTTGTCGATCATTGACGCCTCGTAGATAATCACACCGATCTTGGCAATCTCCGCAGGTTGGATAGAGATACCCACATTGATCCACCGCCTCGCGCCGTTCGCCGTAATTCCCAATGGTGTCAGCACCAGCAAAACCATGACCGCGGAAACCACAATGGAGAATATCGCCAGTTTCTTCAGCCTGTGATAATCAAAAAAGGTAACGAACACCAGCGCAACCAATCCCAGCACGGTTGCAAAAATCTGCTTTTTCAGATAAAAGGCGCCATCCCCATGGGAAAGCTGGGCTGTATAAGAACTGGTGGAATAGATCATGACCAATCCGAATCCAACCAGAAAGAGCACCACAAACAGAAGGCTGTAATCGATGAACACAATATTCTTTTTCTTCTTGAACCGATTCTCCATTCAGACAACCCTACTCTTCAATCTTATAGACAAAATCCTTGAACAGTTTTCCCCGGACTTCGTAGTTCGGGAACATGCCCCAGCTTGCACATGCCGGCGACAGCAGCACGGCATCTCCCGGAACAGACAATTCCACGCATAATCTCATAACCTCTTCCAAAGATTCTGCAAACAGAATATCCTCGAATCCGTGGGCCCGTGCACATGCAGCAATCTTATCCCGGGTCTGACCGATCAGAATCAGCTTCTTGACTTTGCCGTCAAACGCCTCAATCCACTCGTCATAGGTACTGCCCTTATCATACCCTCCGCCGATGAGAATCGTCGGCTTACGCATCGCGCGGATCCCCTGAATGGCGGCATCCGGATTGGTTCCCTTGGAATCATTGTAATAATCCACGCCGCGCTTCGTTGCCACAAACTCGATCCGGTGTTCCACCGCCTTGAATTCCCGGATTGTCTTAAGCAGGTTCTCAAACGGAATTCCCATGCAGGAACCGATTGCCAGTGCAGCCATCACATTCTCGATATTGCACATTCCCACCAGATTCATATCATAGATGTTCATAATGCGTTGCGACACACCGTTTCTGCTGTAATAGATATCTTCATTTACCAGATAGAATCCGTTCTCCAGAACTCTTTCGGACGAGAAAAAGACCACCCTGGAAGGACACCGCTCGCCGAAGTCCCTTGTATATTCATTCTCATAATTCAGAACACAATAATCCTCTCCGGTCTGGAAACGTGCAATTGCCTCCTTCGTCTCCACATAGCATTCCATCGTATGGTGACGATTCAGATGATCCGGCGTAATATTCAGAATGGCGCTGACGTTGGGACGGAAGGTCTCAATCGTCTCCAGCTGAAAGCTACTGATCTCTGCCACCGTTACCGACGCTTCGTCCGTGTCCATCGCAATATCCGTATACGGATTGCCGATATTCCCCACCACATAGGCGTTCCCAAAGTAATCTCTCATCATTGCGCCCACCAGGGAGGTGGTCGTTGTCTTGCCATTGGTTCCCGTAATACCGATCAGCCGTCCACGGGCGCAGGAATAAGCCAGTTCGATCTCACCGATGATGCGGATTCCTCTGTCCCTGTACCGATTGACAATGGGAGCGTCCACAGGTACCCCGGGACTGATGACAAGCAGTGTTATCGCCCGGTCAATTGCTTCCGGCAAAACCCCGGCCACAATCTCCACACCGTCAATCCCTAATCTGCCGCGGATGCCTTCGATATCGATATCCTCTTTTTCATCGTACAAAGTAACCCCGGCACCCTTACGGGCCAACAGTCTTGCCGCACCGATTCCGCTGATTCCGGTACCGATGACCAGTGCTCTCTCCTGTGACATATCCATTGTATTGTCCTCCCAATTCTATAATGCCATATATGCGATCAGACATAGGATCGTGGTAACGATAGAGAAAATTCCAACAACCTTGGTCTCGCTCCAGCCGCCCAGTTCAAAATGGTGATGAATCGGTGCCATGCGGAAAATTCTCTTCCCGTGTGTCAGTTTGAAATATCCAACCTGAAGGAGATCCGACAGTATCTCAACCAGATAAATGAATGCCACAAAAATCAGGAACAACGGCAGCTGCATCATATACGCCACCGCCACGACAAAACCTCCCAGTGCGAGGGAACCCGTGTCCCCCATGAAAACCTGGGCCGGATGAACATTAAACAGCAGAAATCCCATCAATCCGCCCAACACGGCACAGGTGATCGGTTCCAGACCCGCTCCCAGCCCCATTGCCACAACGGTGAAAAAAGCAGCCATGATCACAGTCACACTACTCTCCAGACCGTCCACGCCGTCGGTCAGATTCGAACCGTTTACGGTACCCAGAATCACAAGATACATCAAGGGAATGGTTCCCCAGCCCAGATCCAGATAATACTGACCGTCGGTAAAGGGCACCAGCATCGTGAGTTCTATTCCGGAATACAGGTACATATATACGATAAATGCAGTTGTCACGAAAATCTGCGCCAGCATCTTCTGCCAGGCTCTAAGACCCATGGAACGTTTCAGAACCACCTTGATATAATCATCCAGGAAACCGATCAGGCCAAAGCCAAGCATCAGAAAAAGCACCGGCATGATATTCGGATAATCTTTGATATAGATGAGCGAAGTGATCACAATCGCAATCAGGAAAATGATCCCACCCATCAGTGGCGTTCCTGCCTTCTTCTTATGGCTCTCCGGTCCCTCTCCCCGCTCCGTATCCGATGCTTTCAATCTACGCAGCAGAGGAATAATGATCGGTCCCAGAATTGCGCTGATCGCAAATGCAAGCACAATGGGCCATACCATATCCGAATTCAACAGTTTATTCATCGTTCTACACTCCCGTTCCCTACATACTTACAGACATTCTTACTTTACATTATAATCCATTCCGCCCATATAGGGAAGAATATTTTCAAAAAGCTGGCGGATTACCGGAGCCGCAATCTGTCCTCCGTAGAATCCTCCCGCCGATGGTTCCTCTATGATTGCGATGGCGATGACCTCGGGATTATCTGCCGGTGCAAACCCCAGATAGGAAGCAATATATTTCCCGTTTCCCCTGGGAATCGTCTGGCTGGTAGCGGTTTTCCCTCCGATTCGGAATCCTTCCACATATCCGTTCTTACCGGTCCCTTCTGCCACAACCTGTTCCAGAATGTACTTCATCTTTTCCGAGGTGTCCCGGCTTACAATCTGTTTTCCCTGCGGAAACGGAAAAACCGTCTTCTCTCCGGTCACAGAGTCCACGGCGTATGCTGCCACATGGGGTGTTATCTCATACCCACCGTTTATCACCGCCGAAACGGTAGCAAGCAGCCGGATCGGACTGATCTGAAAAGACTGACCGAAGGAAATGGTGGCAAGCTCCACGGGTCCGATATTCTCGGGATTGTGCATGATGGTGCCCGCTTCTCCCGGGAGATCGATTCCTGTTTTGTGAAGCAATCCGTATTGGCAGAAATATTCATAATATTTTTCCGGCCCGAGGCGCAATCCCAGTGTTACAAATACCGGATTACAGGAATTCATCGTGCCGCGGACAAAGTTCTGACTCCCGTGCCCGTTTGTTTTACTGCAACGGATTCTGCGGTCTTCCACCATGACATACCCCGGACAGAAGAACTGTTCCTCCAATGTCACAAGTTTTTCCTCCAATGCGGCTGCAGCGGTTATAATCTTAAACGTAGACCCCGGTTCATAGGTATCATTGATGCACCCGTTTCTCCACATGCCGTTCAGATATTTCTGCTGTTCCTCCACGGACAGGGATTCGTAGGTGACCGCATTCCCTTCCACATCCACGATCCGGTCCTGACCGATATAACAGAAAGGATCATTCAGATGGAATTCCGGAACCTCTGTCATGGCCAGAATCCCCCCGGTGTTGGGATCCATGACAATGATACGGACCGCTTTGGCACGATTCTGCACCATCGCCTGCATTGCCAGCTGCTCCGCATACATCTGGATATTCCGGTCCATCGTCAGATGCAGATCATTTCCCGGAACCGGTTCCACTCTTCCCTCACCGATTCCGTCCAGTTCCACGCCTCTTGCGTCCGTGGTTGCCAGAATCAATCCATTCTCCCCTGTCAGAATATCGTCATAGGTTACCTCCAGACCGATAATGCCCTGATTGTCTCCTCCCGTAAACCCCAGTACTTTGGATGCCAGAGTATCATAGGGGTAATACCGTTTATAATCTTCATCCACCTTGATCCCGGCAAGTCCGTACTGCCGGATCCGTTCTCCGATTGCAGGATCCACATTGCTGCGGATTCGTTCTATTGAGGATAGTTTGGTTACTCTTTTCCTGAGGAACTCCTCCGAGAGTCCGAGTTCCTGATGAAGGCATGCAATCACCGCCTCGGGATCCGTAATCTGATTGTGGATCACGGAAATGGTGCATACGGATTTGTTCTCCGCCAAAACCGTTCCGTTCCGATCCAGGATTCTTCCTCTTGCGGCTTTGATAGACCGTTCTCTCTCATGCAGTTCCTTTGCTTTCTGCGTATAATAGGAGGATTGAAATACACAGACCCACAATGTCCTGCCTGCCAGAATCAGAAATGCAGCCAGACACAGTAAGAAAAAAAGGACTATTTTCCTACGGCAGCGAAAACGCATCCTGTGAAAATCATCCTTTGTTTCTATTCTACGTTTCATTGGAACACCATACTCTTTTTTGTAATACCTTATGTATGGTGCTGTGTACTTATTCTTCCGGTTCCACGATCGTCTGTCCCGTCGTATCCACCGGTTCACCGGTAACAGGATCCACATACTGTCCCAGATTCAGATCATACAGGAACCCGGTCTCCGGATCCATTACCTTGCCGTCCTCTGTCCAGATCAGTCCGAGATTCACCAGTTCCTCCCGTTCCGCATCTGTCATATCTTCTGTCTTATATATGTTCAGATAAGGCAGAATCTCTGTGAAAATTTTCCTGACCACTCCCCCCGCATAATAGGCATGGGGCTGATCCTTGACATTCGGCCGGTCAATAACAACATAAACCATCACCTGCGGATCGTTCGCCGGAGCATATCCGATAAAAGAAACAACATAATTCTTCTTATCACGTCCGGCAGTTTCTGCCGTTCCCGTTTTCCCACCGATCAGATACCCTGCCGGTCTTGCGGATTTGCCGGTTCCAACCGTCGTTACGGAATTCAGATATTCCACCATTCTGGCTGACGTTGTATTGGAAATCGTCTGTTTCAGCACCCGCGGTGCAATCTCCTGCGCCACATGTCCCTCCGGTGTCAGAATAGCGTTTACCATATGAGGCTCGTAATAGTAGCCACCGTTGATCAGAGAGCAGAACGCCGACGCCATCTGGATCATGGTCACATTGTATCCCTGACCAAAACTGGACGTGGCAAGCTCTGTCGGGCCCATGGACGACTGATTGTACACCAACGCCGTGGTTGCCGTTTCTCCCGCCAGGTCAATGTTCGTTTTCCTGCCGAAATTAAAGGAATCCTGGAAATTCAGGAATTCATCCTTCCCCAGCTGTTGTGCAATCAGCATCAGCGCCACGTTACAGGATTGTTCCAGCGCTCCCGACACGCTCACATCCCCGTGTCCGTACCGGTTGTTACATTTGATATAATAATCCGCCACCTGCAGACCTCCGCTACAGGTGTAATGCTCATTTCCCTTAATCTTCCCTACCTCCAGTGCCTCCGCAATGGTAAACGGTTTCGCGGTGGAACCCGGCTCATAGGTGCTGGAGATACAGAAGTTGGTCCATAGCTGATTCAGCAGATCATAATAGGTATCCGTATCCATTGCATCCAGTTCTTCCTGTGTATAATACCCGGACAGGTTATAGGGATCAGACAGATCAAAATCCGGATACACTGCCATCCCGAGTATTTCCCCGGTATTCGGCTTCATTACAATTGCCGCCGAATGATAGGATCCCTCTCCTTCCCGGTATTCATCTTTGTGTTCTTCATTGAACTCCAACAGATATTTCTCTGCAATGTTCTGTATATTCACATCAATGGTCGTGCGAATTGTCATCCCATCCGTTGCCGCAACGGTCGTCCTCTCCAGAGTGGAATCATCATTCAAGTATCCGTATTCCCGACCGTTCATACCGGTGAGAACATCGTTATAATATTGTTCCAGGCCATACATTCCTACACCATCCCCGGTGGTAAAGCCAAGTGCATGGCAGGCCAGTTTCCCATACGGATATACCCGTTTGTATTCTTCCTCAAACCAGACACCTTTAATATTCGGGTGATTCCTGCTGTCATTCTGCAGTTCCAGAAAAGCACTGATCTCGTCATAGGATAGCTGTTTCAACACCCTGTAATAGGAGGATGTGGGATGCTCCAGAATGTAGGAACGCATCTTGCCGGCATCCAGTCCGAAGCATTCTGCCAGTGCCTCAACTGTCGGCTCCAGGTAGTTATCATCCGTCAGAATGATCTTGCTGTCTACAATCAGATTGTATACTTTCTGGCTCACCGCCAGTGTTGTACCGTTGGTGTCAACAATAGAACCTCTTCTGTAAGGAAGCGTAAGACTGTCGTATTCCAACTGGGATAATACTTTTTTCTTATATTGATCGCCGTTCTCTGTGTTGATTCGGATCAGACGCACGGTTAATCCGACAAAAGCCAGTAGTACCATCAGAAAAAGTACTACCAGCTTCTTTTGCATCTTCCCACTGAAAACTCTCGCTTTCCTGGTAACGGTTGTCTTTTTTTTCAAATTCAGATTTGCCACCGGAACACCTGCTTTTCCCTTATGGTATCAGTTGATACTGTCTCACGTAATCGCTGTCACTGCTCTCATAGGTCACGATCTGATCCTGCCCGGCATAGACCATGCCCATCTCCACCATAGCCACACGTTTCACTTCTGTCAAGTCTACGCTGTCCACAATTCGCTCGTAGGTCTCGTCATTCTTCAGGCTCATCGCACGATATTCCGACCGAAGACTTGCGACCTGCTCCGATGCGGTGGTATTTGCCGACTGCAGTGACAGGTAATTGACCAGAATGTATCCGGTCAGAGCAATTGCAACCGTCAGGAAAAGAACATACCCGAAGTTCATATGAAAAGCACGTTCTCTGTTCTTCTGTGCCCGTCTGCTTAATTGTTTTCTCGGTGCCTCCTCAATCGCTGTTGTGACATCGAAATCCGGAGCCACGCTTCCATACTGATAATTGTATCTGGTTCTGTGTCTTGTATCCGCCATGATCATCAATCCTCCCGAATCCGTTCGAAGATACGCAATTTTGCGCTCTTGGATCTGCTGTTTTCTTCCAATTCACCTTCCGATGGCAGAATTGGTTTTCTTGTGAGTACTCTCCCCTTTGAAACTTGTCCGCATACACATACCGGAAAGTTCGTCGGGCATGTACATGGGTTCTCATTTTTGCGAAATGCAGCTTTCACAATACGATCTTCCAGAGAATGGAAGGTAATAATGGCAAGCCGCCCTCCATCATTCAGGAAATCAATCATTCCGTCCAATGACTCTCTCAGTACATCCAGTTCATGATTGCACTCAATCCGTATGGCCTGGAAAGTCCGCTTCGAAGGATGTCCTCCCGTTGCCCTCATCTTAGCCGGTATGGCGGCCTTGATAATCTCGTTCAGTTCCCCCGTTGTCTCTATCATCTTGTCTTGTCTGGCACGGACAATATGTTTCGCGATATTCTTTGCAAACGGATCCTCACCATAATCTCTTATGATGCGAAACAGTTCCATCTCCGAATATGTATTCAGGATCTCTTTGGCTGTCAGTGTCTGGCGTTGATCCATACGCATGTCCAGATCCGTATCGTAGCGGTAGGAGAAGCCTCTCTCCACTGTGTCCAGTTGATAAGAAGACACCCCGAGATCCAGCATCATACCGTCTGCTCCCGTAACTCCGAGTTCCCGCAGTCTTGAGACTGCATTGCAGTAATTGTCCCGCAGGATCGTCACTCTGTCTCCGTACGGTTTCAGCCGTTCTCCCGCGGCTCTGATTGCCGCCTCATCCTGATCGATCCCGTAGAAATGACCGTCCGTAAGGCGCCTGCACACTTCAGAAGCATGACCGCCCCCGCCAAGTGTTCCGTCCACATAGATTCCGTTCGGCACAACATGCAATCCTTCTATTGTCTCGTCGAGCAAAACCGACTTGTGTGCAAAATGCAGCGCTTCCATATCCGATCGATCCCTTTATATTCCGTATCCAAGCTGCAGCATCTGTTCGGATATCTCTTCGATATCCTCATCCGTTGCAGATGCCTCATATCGTACCTTATCCCAGATCTCTATTTTCTTGCCGACGCCCACCAGCACCACATCCTTATCCAGTGCGGCAAACTCTCTCAGATTCCCGGGAATCAGAATTCTTCCCTGCTTGTCCACCTCCGCCTCGGTAGCTCCTGCCAGGAAAAACCGTACAAACTGTCGGGCAGCCTTCTGAGAGGTGGGGAGATCCTTCAGTTTTTCTTCGAAAAGAGTCCATTCATCATTGTCATAGATTAATAAGCAGCCATCCAATCCCTTGGTCACAACAAAATTGTCACCCAATTTCTCACGGAACTTAGAAGGAATAATCAGCCTGCCCTTGGTATCGATCGTATGATTGTATTCACCCATGAACATTTCCGCAGGTCACCAACCTTCCACTTCGTACCACTTTAATCCATTGCGAACCACTTTTCACCACTTTTGTTATCATTTTACCCCCAATTGCTGTGTTTGACAAGTGTAAATTATGAAAAACCGGAGGTTTTCTTCTCATCCTGTCCCGGAAACCATGCCCGTTGATAACCGATCGGAAGATTTTCACAGCCTTTTCTCTCTCCGGCAACGCAAAAAGGCTGTGGAACCGTTACCTGCGTAATGATTCCACAGCCTGCGCCGTCTCAATATATGCACTTCAATATCATTTCTCCTGCACCACAGTATCACCCGTTTTGCGTCTGCTCAGGATAATTCTGACTACGATGTCCGCGATCACCGAACCGGCAAACAGGAGAATACCCAGAACCTGAGATACTGCCACATCGGTTCCGAACCACTTCAGCTGGTCCGTTCTTAAGCCTTCCACAAAGAACCGGACGATTCCGTATCCACCCAGATAGCACAGAAGAAGTTCCCCCTTGAATCTCTTGTGTTTGCGGTAGATCAGCATCAGTATCAGAACAACCAGATTCAAGAGACTCTCGTACAGAAAGGTCGGGTGAACACTGATACACTGCGTATCTCCCACCATCACCGTATGGGACGCCAATGCATCCGTAATCTCATCCGCACGCACTGCGGATACCGGCAGATACATCCTCAGCAAGCCCCCGCTGTAGTCCCCAAAGCATTCTCTGTTGAAGAAATTCGCATACCTGCCGATGATCTGCCCCAGAATCAATCCGAACACAGCCACATCCATCACCGCAAAAGGATTCTTCTTCTTCAGTTTACAATAGATCAATGTGGTTACCACACCGGCAATCACACTGCCATAGATGGCCATCCCGCCGCCACGGATATCAATGATCCGCATAAAGCTTCCGCTGTAATAATCCCAGTTAAAGATCACGTAATATGCTCTCGCACCGATGATTCCGAAAATCACCACATAAATGATGTAATCCCAGAACATCTCCGGATCAAGCCCTTCCTTTCTGGCAATCCGCAGAACCAGTGCAAATGCCGCCAGCAATCCGATTCCGATTACCACACCGTACAATGCAATCTCAAAGCCAAAAACCTGAAATGATTTCGGCACGTTATGAAGATGAATTCCCAGACCGGGAAAAGAGATATCATTGACTCCCATATGCTCACACTATACATTGAAGCGGAACAGAATCACATCCCCGTCCCGTACAACATATTCCTTTCCTTCCAAACCCACAAGACCTTTCTCCCTTGCGGCCGCAAGAGAGCCAAGTTCCAGCAGATCCTTATAATTCACAACCTCAGCCCGGATAAACCCTCTCTCGAAATCAGAATGGATCTTACCGGCCGCCTGAGGTGCTTTCGTCCCAATCTTGATCGTCCAGGCTCTCGTCTCATCCTCGCCAGCCGTCAGGAAGCTCATGAGACCGAGAATGTGATAACTTGCACGAATCAGTTTCTCCAAACCGGATTCAGACAATCCCAGATCCTCTAAAAACATCGCTTTCTCATCTTCATCCAGTTCCGCAATCTCCTGCTCGATCTGCGCACAGATCACGAACACCTCACTGTTCTCCTCCATCGCGTAATCACGTACCTGCTGAACCATCGGGTTCCCGGCACCGTCATCACTCAGATCATCTTCACTCACATTTGCTGCAAAAATGACCGGTTTCGCAGTGAGCAGATTGTATTCCTTAAACCAGGCCTGCTCATCCTCGTCATCGCTCAATGCGAAGGTTTTCGCAAGCTTCCCGTTCTCCAGATGTGCTTTGACAGCCTCCAGAAGCGCCAGTTCTTTCGCCAGCGTCTTATCCATTCTGGCACCCTTCGCCGTCTTGGCAATCCTTCTGTCCAGAATCTCAATATCGGAGAAAATCAGTTCCAGATTGATGGTCTCTATATCCCGGAGCGGATTCACGCTTCCGTCAACGTGAACCACATTCGGATCCTCAAAACAGCGGACTACATGGACGATTGCATCTACCTCACGGATATTGCTCAGGAACTGATTGCCCAGACCTTCCCCCTTGGAAGCTCCTTTCACCAGTCCTGCAATGTCTACGAATTCAATAACGGCAGGCGTCACCTTCTTGGAGTGATACATATCTCCCAGCAGTTTCAGACGTTCATCCGGCACCGGAACAATTCCGATGTTCGGATCTATGGTACAGAACGGATAATTGGCAGATTCCGCCCCTGCCTTTGTCAGCGAGTTAAAAAGAGTACTCTTTCCCACGTTCGGAAGACCCACGATACCGAGTTTCATTTTCTATTTACATCTCCTTTGCTTCCATGATTGATACCTCTGTCCCGGGTCATCTGTTTCAACACCAAAGAGCCCGGTACAGGTTATAATCTTACCATACACCGGACTCCTTTTCAACCTCTATTCCGTATCCTTGCAACACACATTACGCCGCCGCGTTCGCATTCATCCGATCGATAGCCTTTCTCAAACGTTCATCTCCCTATCGCATCCCCGGTAAGGTTCGTCAAAATACC